>NZ_JADGLW010000003.1:0-456920 GCF_015235105.1 Jeotgalicoccus nanhaiensis | reverse complement strand
GCACGCCGCCAGCGTTCATCCTGAGCCAGGATCAAACTCTCCATGATTGGAGAACTTAAACTTAAGCTCTGTTGATACTGCTGACAGTATCTCGTTTGCGTTTCAATTGGTCGCCTCAATGTGTGCTTCTAGTTAATAGAAGACTTCTTTATTCGGAATTAAACGTTGACATATTGTCATTCAGTTTTCAATGTTCTTTGTGTTTTTCAGGCAATCTCTGTGATTGCTTAAGTTATCTTAACATGTCTGTTTTTCAGATGCAACAACTTTTATTAAGTTTTTGTTAAGAATATAAAGTTTTGATTACGTCGCGTTTGAAGCGACCTTTATATCTTAGCACATTCAAGCTTCGAATGCAATAACTAATTTTAAGTGTTTGTTAAGTTTCTTTCGCGCCTTTCGACGACTTTCATATCATAACACGTCTGTTTTTCAGATGCAACAACTTTTTAACTTTTTATTATTCTTGTTAATTTTTGTTGCGTCGTGTTTTGACGACTTTTATATCTTACCAAGATACGGAGGAAAGGTCAACGCTTTTTATATATTAATTTTATATATTATAAAGAAAGACCGCAAAATCAGCATTCTGCGGTCTTTTTTCTTCTTATATAGTTTTCTTCATAATATTTCTAACTCATTATTTCTTCTTATCCTGTTTCACAGCTTGCCGCGTTTTGTTTTTATAACCCATTTTCTCACGTGCTTTAATTTGGCTTTCTTCTTTCGTACGTTTTTCTTCCGCTTCTTTTTTGAGCTCTCTGCGTTTTTGCTCATTAATATCACTTCTCGTGATACGGCCTCTCTCTTCTTTTTCTTTTTGAGAGTCTTCTATATACTTCGGCAATCTGATCAGTTGATATGCGTTAGTCAGAATGACCGTAAATACTGAACGGTAAATCCAGTTAGTCTCTTCTACTGATATAAAAGGAAGTAATGTGAGTGAAGTCATAAAAATCATAAAGAACGCTGAAGCTATAAATACATTCGCCTTTGTGATTTTATTTTTATAATATGCAAAGCCTACTCCGGCTACTACGATTATAATAGGAATCCATACAAAGGACCATGTAGAACCGTGATCTATCCCAACCTGTCTGAAACGGAGATAGAACAAATCGAAAACTGCGTACATTATTAGAAGAATCTGTACATACGGCCAGGCTTTTCTGAATATTCCCATGCCAAGCGGATGAATGAATAAATATATATAGAAAACAACCTGACTGACTGTTGCTATTAACAGTCCGTAGCCGACCAGAAATATAAAGCCGGCAAAAAAGTCACCGAACTGGCCCTGGAACAAATATTTCGTAACAGTTTCGTATTCAGTTACCAGACTGATGGCGGTAGTTATAACCGCACCAATCATTAATGTAACAAAATAAAACTTAACTAAATACTTCGATGTCATTCAGCAGTGCCTCCGATCACTTTCTTCGCCATGTCTATATAGACAGCACTGATTTCATCATCTTCATATACTGACGGTGCAAAATCTTCTTCATTCCATTTCGGCTGACCCAGCGGAAGCTGTCCTAATAACGGCGTATTTAATTCATCTGCGAGCTTCTGGCCGCCGCCTTTACCAAAGATATACTCTTTGTTTCCTGTTTCTTTACTTTCAAAGTAACTCATATTTTCCACCACGCCGATAATCTCGTGATCTGTATGCTGTGCCATTGCACCAGCTCTTGCTGCAACAAAGGCAGCAGTCGGGTGCGGTGTTGTAACGATGATTTCTTTACTGTGCGGCAGCATCTGGTGAATATCCAATGCCACATCGCCGGTACCCGGCGGCAGGTCAAGCAGCAGATAATCCAGATCTCCCCACTTCACTTCTTCAAAGAAACTTGTCAGCATCTGGCCGAGCATCGGCCCTCTCCATATAACAGGCGTATTTTCTTCAACAAAGAAAGCCATGGAAATGACTTCGACACCAAATCTCTTTACTGGGATAATCGTTTCGCCGTCAAGTTCCGGACGTTCTGTAATACCCATCATATCCGGTACACTGAAACCGTATATATCGGCATCAATTAAACCGACTTTTTTGCCTTCTTTTGCAAGCGCAACTGCCAAATTCACAGCAACTGTCGATTTACCAACGCCGCCTTTACCTGAAGCGACAGAAATAAATTCCGTCTTTCCGAGTGTAAAACCGCGTTCCATTGCACTGCCGCGTGTGGAGCGGAATTTTTCAATTGTTTCATCCGGCAGCTCTTCAAAACGCAGTCCAACACTGTCTGCACCCTCTTCTTTAAGCAGGCTGACGATTTTCATCTGCAGTTCCAATTGTTCCTGCCCGCCCTCGCGGCCAATTGCTATTTTAACACTGACGTGTTTTTTCTCTTCTTTAATACTAACTTGTAAAATCCCTTCGGTCTCACTGATCGGGACATTTAAAATCGGGTCGTTCAAATTTCCTACTAGTTCTCTTACCTGACTTTCAGTAATCATGTATATGCTCCTTCATTCGACTTAATTCCATTACCGTTAATAATAACACAACATCAGAGACGCTAATATAAACGAAAAGTGAATTTCCGGTTACATTTCAAAAACTGGCTCTCCGTCTATAACAGTTTTCAGCACTTTTGTTTCCTTGACTTCATCCGGTGTGACCGTCATGACATCTCTGTCCAGCACGATAAAGTCCGCAAAATATCCTTCAGCTATTCTGCCTTGTATATTTTCTCTGTAGACAATTCTGGCCGCTTCAGTAGTATACATTTTAAACGCTTCAAAACGGGAGACAATTTGTTCCGGATTATATACAGTACCGTTATCCTCCCGGGTCATCAGCGCATGAATGCCGAGAAAAGGATTAACTTTTTCAATCGGTGCATCGGATGATCCGCCGAGTATAATACCTTTATCCAGCAGTGTTTTAAAAGGATATAAATATTCTGCACGTGCACTGCCTATATATTCCTCTACCCACGGCATATCTGAAGTCAGGAAGGTCGGCTGAATATCGCAAACAACAGGCAATTTGGCGATACGCTCAATTAAATCCGGCCGCAGCAGACTGATATGAATCAGACGGTCATGCTTCCCTTTTGGCACAGGATACTTCTCTACAGCATCGAGCACCATTTCAATCGCCCGGTCGCCAATCATATGAACAGCGATCGCATCATTATTAGCCCGGGCAGTCTGAACCAGCTGCTCCAGTTTTTCCACCGTGTGAATCTGCAGTCCTTTGTCTTGTGTACCGTTATATGGTTCGCTGACAAGTGCAGTCTTCGCTCCAAAAGCACCATCTGCAAAAATCTTCATCGCATCGCGTTCCACAAAGTTTTCTTTATATGTTTTATCAGCCTTAACGACATCTTCGTATACCTGCTCATGAGTCAGAAGATTCACCCTGAATTTTAATGCGTCTTTACCCAGCGTGTTTAAATAAGCATCCAGCGGCACATTAAAATCACCGTAGTAGGCAAGATCTTCCGTATGAACATTCGCAATACCGAGAGACTGCAAATATTTAACACCGCGGGCAATGTCTTCCCCTAACGATTCGGCGGTATCTTCCACAGTTGCCGCACGCATTTCTTCAAACGCCTTGTCGTATACCCAGCCTGTCAGTTCGCCATCCTTATCTCGTTCAAAATATCCGCCTTCCGGGTCCTCGGTATCTTTAGTGATGTTCAATGCTTCGAAAGCTGCAGAGTTCACTACTCCCGCGTGCGCACAAATACGCGTAATTAAAGTCGGTTTATCGGTCAGGTCATCCAGCTCTTCTGCTGTAATTTTATACTGGTTGCCGAAATTGTTTTCATCATAGCCGAGGATATTGTTCCAGCTGCGGTTTGTCTTAAACGCTTTAACCTGTTCTTTCATCTCATCGATGTCCGTTACATCGTCGAGTGCCAGCAGCTCCAGTTTCTTGCCGATCATAACCAGATGCTGGTGCACATCGGTCAGGGCGGGCATCATTGTTTTACCTTTTAAATCGATAAATTCAGATGCAGATGATTTTAATTCTTCATAGCTCCCGATTCTCTCAATCAGACCATTATGTATTAATACAGCCTCAACCGTATCCATAGGTGCATTCATCGTATAAATTGTTCCGTTATAATATAATGTCGACATCTATTCCATACCTCTCATCTATAAAAAAATACTTTCATATATTATTATATATGAAAGTATTTCCAGATTCATTTATCGTTCACTTAATTTTTTACTCCGGTCCCTCGCACTGCCGAGAGTCTTCGAAATCATTTCCTGAAGTTTGAATTCACTGAGCGTATCTAAGCCCGCTTCAGTCGTACCTGCTTTAGATGTAATATCCGTCCGCAACTGTTCAAATGATTCAGGACGTTCCGATAAAGTTTTCCCTGTACCAATAACCAGGTTTCTCGTCAGTTTTTCCGCATCTTCTTTTGAAAATCCGAGTTCCTCGAGACTTTTCGCATACTGTTCGTAAATGTAGTACAGAAATGCTGGCCCTGAGCCGGTCGCTGCTGTAATGTTATCCATGCCTTCTTCACCAACGACAACATTTTTACCGAAACTCGCCATTAATTCAATCAGTTCGTCCTTGTTGTCGAAGTCATCCGAAAATGCAATGCCGTTAACCGAATACTGCACCATTGCATTTGTATTCGGCATAATTCTCGCTACCGCATTTTCCATACCAGCTTCTTCCTGAATTGTCGCGATGTGAATACCCGCCATCACCGAAATCAGTTTTGTTTTCTTTTCCAAATACGGACGGATCCGTTCAGCTACATCTGTAAAGTTCTGGGGTTTGCTGGCGAGCACGATATAATCGGCATCTTTGCACAGTTCCGCATCATCGTAGGACACATTCACACCTAGCGATTCTTTAAATTCCATCGCTGCCACCCGGTTTGACTTACTCGTAATATAAATGTCTTCTGCTTTGACTGTTCCTTTTTCAATCATTCCTGTAAATATCGCACTGGCCATATTGCCTGCGCCAAAAAATACTATTTTCATCCCTACCACTCCGCTCAGTTTTTCATTCGTAAGCTGTCTATAATATCATATTATCCACGAAGGTTGCATCAGATATAAAAAACAATCGCTGTATAGTGGCATATCGCTGCGATTATGATAAAGAAGTGCCAAATCATGTGAAAATATTTACGTGTTTTCTGCGCATAAAACCATGCCCCTGCAGTGTAAGCGAGTCCGCCGAGTATAATAAGGCCGATAAAGACCCACGACGTTTCACTTATAATAGAAGGAATAAATGCAACTGCGGACCAGCCCATAATTAAATAAATTGCCAGACTGACTTTTTCGTTCACAACAGGTGCCAGCACCTTATAGAGAATACCGAGTATTGTTGCAACCCACTGCACGATAAGTATTACAAGGCCGAAGGTGCCGCCGACAACAGAAATTGCTATCGGTGTATACGTTCCGGCAATCGCCACGTAAATAAAACTGTGGTCGAGAAGACGCATAACATATTTATGATTTGTATTGTGCTCCATCGAATGGTACAGAGTGGAGGTCAAAAACATCAGCAGCATACTGATGACGAATATTGAACCCCCGGCTGCATGAGACATACCACCCTCCAGATACATATAGACAGCGGTAAACGGCAGCAGAAAAATAAATATTATCGCAGCTACCCCGTGACTGACCGCGTTGCCCACTTCTTCTCCGAACGTTAAGGGAACAACATTTTTCAAAGTTCTTTCTATCCTTGTAGATACTTCTTCTTTATTATATTTGCTGCTTTCAGAATTTGACTCTTCAGCCATTAGATCAGTCCTTCTTCAGTTAAATCTTTAAAGGCAGTTTCTATACTGTCATTTCCTGCTTTATTTTTAAGCGGTGAAAATTCACCTTTTCTGTCGACCTGAAGCGTATTGTGTTTATCAGCATATTTAAATGCATCGAAGTAAAACTTCTCAAACTTCAGCACCTCTTCTTTTACAACTGTTAAATGATGGTCGAGGTGTTCCAGTTTTTTCAGCGCCAGATGGTAAGGCATTTCACCGTCAGCTGCTTTATTTAAAAAGTTCATGCTGTACATATGAATACCGATATTTGCGTTCGTGAATTTGTCTTCACTGCCGGCAGGAAGTTCCGTATATTCCACCACCCCTTTACTGCCGTTCATTACGGCCAGACGTCCGACTGACTCACCAGATTTCGGCGTAATCGATTTCGATGTAATATCATTATTTTCAGTAACGTGGAGACCGACCAGCGCAGGATCCAGCACTTTAACGACAACGTTGTCGACATTGTTCATAAATACGTATTTTACGCCCGCCTGCTCCATCTCCTTGAGCATCCCGCTGTTCTTTAATGAGCTGAAAATCCCTCCGTTGCCGTTCGGTGTCAGCATAATGTCCTTATATTCGGTAAGAAGCAGTTCGCCCTCTTTGGTCAGCGGTGGAAAATGCTCCTGTTTAAAGAAGTGAATGTTTTCTTCCGGCACTTCAAAATAATTATGCTCTTTAAAGAAGTCCATCGTTTCTTCATGGTTGATATCGCTCGTCATAATATACCAGTGAACTTTCAGCTCACCCTGTGCATTTTTAAACTCGAGAATCTGTCTTGCCTGAAGCTCGAACAGCGACACACCTTCAAATGAAAATGTTCCTTTCGGACCTGGGTGTTCAAGTCTTGTTCCCTGACCTCCGGCCATCAGCACTACTGCAACTTCGCCGCTCTCGACAGCAGTGTTCGCCGCTTCAGACACAGCATCTAAATCGAGTGCGGATTTCAGCACATAAGGCACCTCTTCTACTGAAGATAAATCCACTTCTGTTTTGTTGACATATGTTTCGTTATAAACACGTTCGATAGTATCAATGTCGAGCGCGTTAAATTGTTCTTTCACTTTGTCCTGATAGCTGTCTTCCAGCAGATTGTATTGAGGAATCCATTTTTCAATCATATTTTTTCTCCTAACTTATGCAGTAATAATACGTTTGATTAGTTTAGTCTGTTTCTGCTCACTGCCTAAATGATAGCTCGCGATAACTTTCTGAGCGACGCTGTTCACGTCTTCAGTGTTCGCTGCAATTTTAGCGATAACATCGCCTTTTTGGATATAGTCTCCAACTTTCTTCTCGAGTACAATACCGACAGCGAGGTCGATTTCGTCTTCTTTTGTCTGGCGTCCTGCACCGAGGATTGATGCTGCAACCCCGATATTTTCCGCATCGATGACTTCAACGTATCCTTCTTCTTCGCTGACAACATCAAAGTGATATTCTGCCTGCGGCAGATTTTCAGGATGATCAACAAGCGTGCCGTCGCCGCCCTGATTGTTAACGAAAACTTTAAACTTTTCTAGAGCACTGCCGTCCTTAATAACTTTTTCCAGCATAGCGCGTGCTTCATCGAGATCTTTTGCCTTGCCGCCGACAACTGCCATCTGTGCTCCAAGTGTTAATGATAATTCAGTTAAGTCAGCAGGTCCTTCACCTTTAAGCGTATCGATTGCTTCTTTCACTTCGTTTGCGTTACCGACAGCATAGCCGAGCGGTTCTTCCATGCTTGAAATAATTGCCATCGTGCGGCGGCCGACATTATTACCAATACGCACCATTGTCTCAGCCAGTGCTACAGCATCTTCTTCTGTTTTCATAAATGCGCCGTCTCCGACTTTAACGTCTAAGACAATTGCATCTGCACCTGCAGCAATTTTTTTGCTCATTATAGAACTTGCAATTAACGGAATCGAGTTTACCGTTCCCGTAACATCGCGCAATGCGTAAATTAATTTGTCGGCAGGTGTCAGGTTTCCGGACTGTCCGATAACCGCAACTTTGTCCTTATTGACAAGATTCACAAAGTCATCCTGTGTCAATTCCACATGGAAACCTTTTAAAGCTTCAAGTTTGTCAATTGTTCCGCCGGTATGACCGAGGCCGCGCCCGCTCATTTTTGCAACGGGAACATCTAGTGCTGCTACTAAAGGTGCGAGCACTAATGTAGTTGTATCACCGACACCGCCTGTAGAGTGTTTATCCACTTTAATGCCGTCAATTGCAGACAAATCAATCTGATCACCGGAATTCACCATAGCCATCGTAAGGTCAGCTGCTTCTTCAGGGGTCATATCGTTGAAGAAAACCGCCATTAATAAAGCTGAAGCCTGATAGTCGGGAATTTCCCCATTTGTATATCCGTTAATGAAGAATTCAATCTCCTCTTTAGTCAATTCTTTGTTATCGCGTTTATTGGCGATAATATCTACCATTCTCATCGTAAAGTGCTCCTTCTATTTAGACGTTGCCGTCCATTCCTTTTTATTCTTATAGCGTTTCGTATGCGCATAAATATTCTCAGCCGCATAATCTTCATTAGTATACACTGTTATATCAAAATATGTCCCATTTTCACTGTGTTTTTCGTCAGTATAAATATCCTTTAAATGCACAAACAAATTTTTCATTGCCGTATGATCGAGGCTCGGATATTCACGTAAAATTTTCTTTTGCAGCCGGCCGTTCTGTTCCAGCACTTCCTGCACAACAATAACAAACGATTCCGATTCCTTAATTACATCATCAAAAATATTAGTCTGTCCGCGTTCAGCCATTGTAAATCCTCCTCTCTGTTAACAGGCATATCCATTTCATCTTTTTAATATCTTCATTATACTTAAAATATGTCACAATTCATAACATGAACTTTAAAAGTGGAGGTACAGATATGCAGAATTTACACGGGAAAACTGCTTTAATTACCGGAGGTTCCAGAGGTATCGGTTTAAAAACTGCCCAGGCACTGGCTGACAACGGAGTAAACGTTGCAATAGCCGGCCGCAACAGCGACACTTTAAAAGATGCTCTTTTAACCCTGGAAAAAAAAGATGTAAAAGCTATTGCCGTAAGCGGTGACGTTTCAGTTAAAGCGGATGTTAAAAGCATCGTCGAAGAAGTATTAAACGACTTTGGCCATATCGATATTCTGATTAATAACGCAGGAATTATGGGTAACGGCAGCTTCTTTGATGATAATGAAGATATGTTCCGGAAAATGATCGACGTTAATGTTTTCGGTATGTATTATATGATGAAAGAAGTGCTGCCTGGTATGCAGGAGCAGAATTCCGGCGACGTGGTAAATATCGCTTCTGTTTCAGGTCTTCGTTCGTCAGCAGGCAGCGCACTGTATTCCGCGACGAAGCATGCCGTTATCGGATTAACTGAAGGCGTGATGCGGGAAGTCCGTAAAAATAATATACGCGTTCAGTATTTAACACCATCAGCGGTCTTAACTGATTTAATCGGCACACCGTCACTCGAGCCCGAAACGATGACCCATCCCGAAGATATCGCTGATATTATCGTCAACCAACTGAAGATTCATCCACGCACATTTGTTAAAAACAGCGAGATGTGGGCTACGAATCCAAAGCCTAGAAATCTGTAATTAAATATAATTATCGTCTGGAACTGATATTTCCAGACGTTTTTTATGCGGCTGGTAAAAAATAACGCTTGTTTATTTTTAGAAAATGATTTGCCAGTCTATTAATTTTTCTTCATAATTAAAATTGAAGTTTCAGAATGGAGGGTAATAATGAGCCCAACTAAAGAAGATTATCTAAAGGTGCTGTTCGAACTTGGAGCGTGGAAAATCCAGGTGCCGAATAAAGAAATTGCCGAGCGTTTAAATATTTCCCCCCCGACTGTGACTGAAATGATGAACAGTTTAGTTAAAGCAGGATGGGTAGAATATACACCATATAAAGGAAGTATGCTGTCTGATGCAGGAGCAGAATATGCAAAAAAACTGATACGGAAACATCGCCTGTGGGAAGTTTTCCTTGTTGACAATCTGGGATTTAATATCGATGAAGTGCATAATGAAGCAGAAGTGCTCGAACACTCGACAAGTGATATTTTAGCCGATCAGCTTGAAAAGTATTTAGGCTATCCGGAACACTGCCCTCACGGCGGCGCTATTCCTTTAGAACTGATGGATACCCAGGAAAAAGTATCAACTCGTTTATCCGATATTAAAAACGATGATATCGTCAGCATTTCAAGAATATTAAATGAAGATAAGCTCGTGCAGCACTTTAAGCGTGCTAATCTGAATATCAACGATGACATTCAAATTACTGACCGTGACAAAAAACTTGATCTTTTTTACATTACCAATCACACTTCCGGTGAAGACACTGCGCTGAGCCGGACAATTGCCCAGTACTTATTCGTCGTTGATAAAACCGAATAAACGAAAAGACCGCTTCCTGCAGGAAGCGGTCTTTTCGTTTGTCATATTATATTATTTAACGTCTTCGCCTAAATAAGATTTAAGCATCCAGTTATTTTTCTCAATCTCCTGAGCCATTGCGATGAACATATCTGCTGTACGGTCGTCGCCGGCACCTTCTGCCACTTTCACACCCTGGTTTAATTCTGCTGAGAGTACTTCAAAGTCTTCTGTCAGCTGTTTAACCATCTGTTTTGCATCAAGTCCGTATTCGCCTTCTTCAATACTTGACTCTTCAAGTGCTTCAGTCAGTTTTGCGACTGGTTCGCCGCCGATTGTTAAAATTCTTTCCGCAAGATCATCTACATATACTCCTGTTGCATCATACAGCTCTTCAAATTTAGCATGTAGTGAAAAGAAGTTAGGTCCTTTAACATACCAGTGGAAATTATGAAGTTTAGTCCATAATACCGTGTTGTTTGCCAGCTGTTTATTAAGTACCTCGATTACTTGTGTTTTCTCTTTAACTTGTACCATTAAAAATCACCTTTCTCTTATATAGATTTGATTTTCGCCTAAACTCACTATTTAGAATCATTATTATCTGTAAATATATTATACCACGTCTGAAACAGATTTCAACTCTTATTTATAACTATTATAAATAAGGTTCTCTCTGATTCCGACTATTGTTTAGCAATACCCCTGCATACTTTTTATAAACATAAAAAAGCCGGATTATAATAATCCGGTCATCTTCAGCCCGTCATAGAGCCCATTTTCATCAACGTGTCCAGTGACGTATCTGCTGGCCGCTTTCGCTTCCTGAACACCGTTGCCCATCGCAACACTATTCTCAATTAGCTCAAGCATCTCTACATCATTGGGTCCATCGCCAAATGCATACGTATCCTTAATATCAATATTCATTTTATCCAGCAGCGTCTTTATTCCTTCAGCTTTTGATCCGCCTGCTGGAATAACATCCATACAGAATTCATGCCATCTTAAAAAATATACGTCGTCATAAGAAGCTGTATACTCTCTTTCCTCCTCCTCTGTACAGAACAGAAGAGACTGATAAATAGCATTATCTTCAAAATACGCTTTGTCTTCCGAAACTTCAAAGTCGAGTTTCAGTGAACCAATCCCCGCTTTTACATGTTCATGTTCTTTTGTGCTGACCCTTAAATCTTTCTCATCGCAAAATGCGACCGGGTGGTTATTGCTGTGCGCTTGTGCACTTAATTTTTCCAGTGTGCTGCTTTCGATTGGATTATCATATATCACCTGACCTTCGAAAACAATATATTGTCCGTTGTAGCTGATATATGTTTCAATGCCGAGTTCCTCTCTCAGCTTCTTATACATGAATGGGCCACGGCCGGTTGCGATCGCCACAATATGCCCATCTTCTTTCAACTGGCGGACAGCTTTCTTCGCTTCAGCAGGCACTACTTTATCAGAGTTGTATAACGTTCCATCGATATCAAAAAATATTAACTTGCGATTTGACATAAGGCACCTCTTCTATAATTTGTTACAGTATATAAATATTCGTTAAAATAATTAAACCGATAATCAGCAGCAGCCAGATTACTGTCATGACTAGATTAGATTTATCGTGAAATGCAGTGTACAGTTTGAAATCCGTTACTATATTCAAAATGAGCTGCAGTATAACTACACTAACCAAGAGCCAGACTCCAAGTGTTATGTTTCCTGTGAAAAATATCGCTGCTCCAATAATAAATACCACTGTCATAAGGACTAAAAACACACGTTCAATATAAACGAGTTTCAGCCGCATTATTTTACCTATTGCTTTTTCGTCGCTGAAGTATCTCCGTTCATCAAAGGAAAAATGCAGTCTGTCATCGTTGAAAAAAGTCGTCATTGCAAATTTAAGCAGCAGCCCTGCCACGAGGACAAATAATAATATGTACATACAGTAAGTCCTTCCTGCTAGTTATTCACTGCACGTTTAGCCAGTTCATCCGCCATCTCATTAAAACGGACACCGGTATGTGCAGCGACTTTGTAAAAATGTATGTTGATTTGTTTTCCAAAGCTGTTCATTTCTTCAGCATAATTACGCGTGACAGCATTTTTTGCCTGCCATTCCCCAGTGTACCATTTTTCAAGACCAGCGTAATCGTAGTGCACATGGATAGTCTTATAACCATGCTGTATTGCCCATTTGACGGCATACAGAATACCTGCAATTTCAGCCGACACATTCCACAGATTATTATCCGGATCAACAGGCGTGCTTTCTGCAGCAGTATGGATTACTTCATCATTAATGATAAACACCGCACCGAAGCCTGCCTTGTTAACACGCTTATCATAGCTGCCGTCCACGTAGCTGACGAGCTCGCCGTCAGGTATTTTTTTATTTTCATCTTTAAGATTATTCATAAAACGCTCCGCCTCAGCTTTTGTTTTAAAAGATTTAAATTCGGCTCCGCTGAAGCCTTTTGCTGCTTTTTCGCAGTCTGCCCATGTATTGTAAATACCGGGACGATGGCCTTTTCTTACCGCATAAAATTTTGCCATATATATCCTCCTGTAAGTTTCAACTATAAAAATCACTCATGATTGTACCATGAGCAGCCCTCTGTTTTATAGTAAACTGTCAACACCTAAAGATACTGGTCTTAAACATCAGCACATATCTGCTGTCAGTGTATTTTCTCAATAAACTGTCTTTTTATATGAAAACACTTTCTTAAGCGCTGCTCTGGACATTGAATTTAATGTGTATTAATATCTCCTATGTGCTTTTAATAGAAAGCTTGAAAGGGAGGCGCGTATGTTTAAAAATCCTTCAAGAAATACAATTATTACAGTGTTTATGATCGGAGCTTTCGCGGTCGGCATGACGGAATATGTCGTTACGGGACTGCTCACTCAGTTTGCCGCTGATTTAGATGTTGCTGTCTCGACGACAGGACTGCTGCTGAGCGTATACGCGCTGAGTGTCGCTCTGTTCGGACCCGTCATCCGGCTCTTAACTTTAAAATTTTCCCCAAAATTATTATTACTTATATTAATATCTATTTTTATTATCAGTAATATCATTGCAGCGACTGCACCGAATTTTGAAGTGCTGCTGCTGTCACGCCTGTTATCTGCCTCGATGCATGCTCCGTTTTTCGGCGTCATGATGAGTCTTGCGATGGCAATTTCACCGCCTCACAAAAAAACGGGAGCTATTGCTCTTGTCAATGGCGGCCTTGTGATTGCAGTAATGCTCGGTGTACCTTTTGGCTCTTACATCGGTTCAGTCCTCGACTGGCGTGTGGTTTTCTGGATGATTGTCGCTCTTGGCGTTATTAATCTGCTCGGTTTGATTCTTGTCACTCCGAACTTTAAAATTGCAGACGTCCCAAAAATTACTGCAGAACTGTCAGCTTTAAAAGATAAAAATGTCATCATGCTTATTATAACAATCGTCTTCGGTTATTCCGGAGTTTTTACAGCATACACCTTTTTAGAACCGATGCTGCGTGAAATCGCCAATATGGGAGATCTTGGCGTTACCTTCAGTATGCTAATGTTCGGTACTTTCGCCGTCATCGGGAATTTCTCTTCCGGCAGAGTTCAGCCGGGTAAACTGACGGGAGCCGTAACGCTGGTTATTTTATTTGTAGCCATCGTGCTGCTCGGGTTTACATTTATGCTGAAGGTACCTTATCTCGCTTACCTTGCTGCCGGCCTGTTCGGTTTAGGCACTTTCGGTATTTCACCGATGCTTAATGCTAAGATTATTTTTGCTGCGATAACGGCACCGGCTCTTGCAGGCACGCTCGCCGCTTCAGTATTCAACTTGGCAAATGCCATCGGTGCTTCGCTGGGTTCTGTGCTCCTGTCTAACAATTTCAGTTACACTGAAATCACATTTATTGCAGGCGGCATGCTGATATTCGGCGCCTTATGCATGGTTGCCACACACTTTATAGAAGATAAAGACCGCTTCACAGCCTGATGTTAAAAAGCAAAATTATAACCTCCGGGAATCTGAAATCAGATTCCCGGAGGTTTTCTGCTTACCGCTCTGTTAACAATTGATCTGCGAGCAGACGGTAGCTGTTTATTTTATCTTCTATATTATGAGTAATCGTCACAATCATAAATTCTTCGACTTGATAGGCTTCACTGAGCCTTGTCAGTTCAGCACCGGCTTCTTCCGGTGTTCCAAAGATTAGATTTGATAATATAGTTTCTGCTTCCAGTCTTTCATCTTCTGTCAGTTCAACAGCAGCTGCATCTTCCGGGCTTGAAATCCCTTTAAAAGCTCGTCCCGTGGATTTCAGCGCCTGATTGACAGCATAACTCCAGGCGAGTTTACGAGCTGTTTCGCCATTTTCATGACAGAACACATTAACTGTAACAATAATTTTACCCGGTGAAGAACTTTCACGATATGTATCCAGCACCTCCAGGGGATTGCTCGTACTCATAAATTCCCCAAAACAGTAATTCATATTGCTGTCCCGTGCAGAAATTGCACTTTTACCGCTCGTGCCAAGCATCCATAATTGAGGCGGGGTATCCGGTACTGGCATTGCCCGGAGGCTTTTATCATTATTCTTTATAAATCCCTGAAGCTCTGCCAGAAGTTCCGGCATTTTAAACACCTGCTGCAAATAGTTATCGCTCAGCGCTTCGGATGCTTTGTTATCTCCGCCTGGTGCACGACCGATACCGATATCGATACGGTCTCCGTAAAGAGCGGCCAGAGTATTGAAAGTTTCCGCCACTTTAAACGGTTTGTAGTACGGCAGTAAAGTTGCGCCGCTTCCGAGACGAATATTTTTGGTCACCATCCCGATAGCGCCGAGTGTCACTTCAGGCGCACTTGATGATAAACCGCTCATACCGTGGTGTTCTGCCAGCCAAAACCTCGTAAACCCAAGTTCATCGCCCGCTACGGCCAGCTTCACACTATTTCTTAGCGCTTCGCCTGCGGACATATTTACAGAAACAGGTGCCTGGTCAAGAATACTCAGTTTCATAATTTATTTTTCTTCTTTCAGTGTAATGCGGTACTCTCCCACCTGGTCTTCTTCATACAGGTTATCGAGTGATGTTGAATAGTTGATAATTCTCGCCTGGAACTCCTCATTATTATTCCCCGGGAGTCTTACAAGGAACTCTTCTTTGTACAGGTGCTCTGATAAATTGTGGTAATCTTCACTTGCCACATCAAATTCAATATACACTGTACCTTCTTCTTCATCTCTTTTTAACTCTTTTACATCCAGAGTTATATCGTCTAAAACTATAATGTCATTCGCCACTATTATTCATCCCTTTCGATTCACTAATGAGAATATTAACATCTGCAATATTCTATTGCTAATAAAATGATTACCCTTTTTAAAATTTTCTAAGCCTTGTCAAATGGACATTCCAGCGTATATTTTAATAATTTATATGTGTTCATTTTCACATATAATTAGACATTGGCTGCTTTATTACGTACATTAAAGAAATACAAATTGATTGGAGACAGACTATATGTTCAGTGATATCAAACAATTAATGAAAAATCCTTTTTTAATTATTTCCCTGCTCGCAATCTCAACAATCCCGGCACTCTATACAGCAATCTTTCTCGGCTCCATGTGGGATCCCTACAATCAGATGGATGAAATCCAAATCAGTGTCGTCAATGAAGACGAAGGCGCCGAGATGAATGATGAATCACTTAATGTCGGTGAGAGAATTGAAAATGAACTCGCTGAAAATAGCGAATTTGACTGGCAGTTCACCGATGCAGAAACGGCACAGAAACATTTAGAAAATGGAACATCGTATGCAATTATACATATTGCAGATAATGTATCCGAACAGGCAACAACGCTCCTGGATGAAGAACCGGAATTGATTTCAATCGATGTGACTACAAACCCGGGTTTTAATTTCGTCGGCAGCATGATGGGCACCCAGGGCGGATCAGGTGTTGCAGATGCTATTGCCAAAACTGTCGGTGAGACTTATACTTCAACGTTAATGGATGCTTTATCAGAAGCAGCAGAATCGACAAATGATATCGAAACTGCCCTTTCTGATTTACAGGAAGGTGCGTCCGAGCTCCGTGAAAGCAATGAACAGCTGCAGACAGGACTTGATCAGGCAGCGCCGGCGCTTGGAGCCTCGGGCAGCCAGCTGACAGAGGGGAATACTGAAATCACCGCCGGTCTCGAGTCACTTGAAGAAAATCTCGGCTCACTTGAACAGGAAGTAGCAGAAGGCTCAGCCCCTCTCGAGGATTATTCATTTACTGAACACAATGCTGAATCAATCATCAGCCCGGTGGAAGTAAACGAAAGTGAAATTACTGATATGAATAACTACGGCCAAAGCTTTGCTCCATTTATTATTGCTGTAAGCTTATTTGTCGGGGCAGTCGCTTTCAGTGTAATTTTCCCAATCAACCGGAGCACTGAAAATTACTCGAACTCACTTTCTATGTCCGTCAGTAAGCTGATTATTATCTCAATCCAGGCAGTGATCTCTTCTGCTGTAGTTGCATCAGTCATAGAATTTATGTTCGATTTCCCTTTAAATGAACCGCTTAAATTTTACGGCGTGATTATACTCTGGGCATTTGCCTCACTGCTCTTTGTATCGCTGCTTATATCGCTGTTCGGCAATATCGGTAAATTTATAACGATCGTTCTTTTAATCATTCAGCTCTCTGCGAGTGCCGGAACCTTTCCGATAGAAACAGCCGGCAGCATCTATCAATCCATTCATCCGGTACTGCCGATGAGTTATGTTATCGCAGCTATGCGTGAGTCGATTTTCAGTTTTGAAGGCAGTTTATCATACGGTGATGCAGTCATTTATACTGTTTCAATTACTGCCGGAAGCATTATCATACTTCAGCTGATAAACTTCCTGAAGTTCAAATTTGCTTCATTCGAGAACCTGATCAGAAAGCTGAGCAGAATTCAGTACTGATTATATGAACCGTCTGAAGTTGTAATCGAAGGCTTATCTTCATCAAAAAGGCACTGTCCCCGTCGGGGGACAGTGCCTTTTCTCTATTTAAACTTCATCTTCTGTAAGATCTTCCACCGGATAATCCAATTCTCTCAGCCGGTTTACAAATTGTTCATGGTTCAGATAAATATGATTCAGCTCTTTCAGTATTTCCTCTCCGCTGTAGAAACGAATGACTGTCTGAATATCACGTTCAATTGTAATATTGGTAATATCTTTTTTCGGCAGTACTGTTTGTCCCCGGCGGAATTTAATAATCATTCCAGATGGTGCAATATGCAGTTCGTAATATTTATCACCTTTATCGGCTTTAAATATAAAGCCGGCTATAATTCCGATTAGAATAACGAGTGCTACAATATAAGCACGGTTAAAAGCACTTTCTTCAATATTTCTGAACGTCATATATGACATATCAAAAATAATAAATAGTAAATAAGCACTCATTGCGACGAGCCCGAACAGTTTTACATTAAATCCTTTCGGATCATAATTTTTCGGTACATCTTTTCTCTCTAAATATATTACACCGTCGTTTGCCATCACAGCACCTCATCCTGCTCATTTATTCCACTATTTTAACATACCTCAAATGATGGAGAGAAAACACGTTTCAATTTTATTCTGTCACTTTGTCCAGCACTCCGAGGTTTCTTTTCATCAGTGAAATATAATCTTCCTGATTTTCGATATCCGCTTCTGTCCTGACCTCCATATTATGAATATATTCCGCTTCAGCACCTATCTCCTCCTGAATCACTTCAGAAATTCTGCCCGGACTGTTTTGTTCAAATAATACATATTTCAAATCATTGTCTTCCGCGGTCTTTAATAGTTCCGACAGCTGCTGCTGGGAAGGTTCATCGCTCATTGAATATCCTGAAACAGGTATTTGTTTTACACCGTAACGTTGCCAGTAGCCGAAAGCAGCGTGAGGCACAATAATTTTAGCATTCTTTTTAGATGATAAAACTTCGCTGAATTCCTCATCCAGCGCGGTCAGTTCTTTCACAAGTTTCTCATAATTTTCCTGGTAGAGCGTCTCTTCATCTTCATTCAATTTAATCAGTTCATCTTTTAGTATTTCAGCCGTTTCTATCATTTTTAACGGATCAATCCATATGTGAGGGTCGAATGAATCGTGGTTATCGATTTTTATATCTGCGATATCTTCCGCGATTAATTTTCCGTTCTCATAAATTGAAGCTCGTACAGAAAAACTTTTTGCTCCGGCTGTATACTTAAATTCTTCCCCGCTGCTCACCACTTCAAATTCATCTTTGCCTTCAGCTGCTGCCCATTCTATTTTATCGCCATTACCGGAAGCGCTAAGTTCCACCGTATCGCCCGTATGATAATGTTCTTTCATACCCTCGATAAAGTCATCATCCGCTTCGTGTTCACGGCCAGCAAATTCTTCAGGTGCGCCGCTGAACAATTCATGATAATCGCCGATTTTAATCAAAGCTGTTTCCTCGCTGCCGAGGGCATCAGCTATATTTTCAGAGAATGCTTCCATGCCCTCGCCGACATACACAACACCGTCGCCGTCTGCGTATTTCAGCATTTCCTGAGATGTCGGTTCATAGCTGTGACCATCAGCACCCGGCGGCAGAATAGATTCTGTTTCTACAGTATCACCGCCGATTTCAGAAATGATATATTCCAGGGGATATACTGTAGTGTAAATTTTTAATTTATCGCTATCTTCGGTATCACTGCTGCATGCTGTTAATATTATCACCGCAGCAAATAAAAGCATCCAGTTTAATCTTCGCATTCTATCCCTCTTTCTAATGTTTCAGCATATCTTTTTTAATACTGTCCGCCGTTGAATCAGCCGGATAATACGTTGGCCAATTTACAACTTCATCCAGCAGCGCCTCTCTGTCATCACCCCAGTATAAATGGAAATGGCTTGATTTCTCAGGTGCAATAATATGATCGCTGAACTGAATGAAGTCGGGCGCTTCTCCATCACCATCTGTTTTATTAAAGATAAAGCGAACGCCTCTGTTGCCAGCTTCATATTCCAATATTTCATATCCGTCATATTCATATTTTCCTGTATACTCTTCATCACTTTCATAAAAAGTAAATTCACCGCTGTCCGTTATGTTAATCTCGTTCACATTTGTCATATAGCCTTCACGGTAATATTCCTTATATTCTTCTGCTGTCATATCACCGTCTTCAGATTTATGCTCGAACACGTCGTCAAGCTCGCCTGACTCAAGGTACGGGTATATCGATTGCCACTCGCCCGACCAGTCGGATATATCCCGATCTTCTATTTGGTTGTCTTCAAAATGTCCGTTGTATATATCGCCCGTATGGTCATCAATTTTAATATTTACCGGGTCGCTTTCAGCTACAGGCTCGTGTTCATCGTCATATAAGACTGTTTTTATGTACTGTTCATCCGCCGCTTCCAGAGACAAAGCATCCTCGTATTCTCCTTCAATCAGTTCCCAGTTTTCCTGATCCTCACTTGTATACCAGTGCCAGTGGCCATCTGTTTCGATATCGGCAGCTGCCGTCAGCTCAACGGTATCACCGGTATGATAATGATCTGAAAGCCCCTCTATAACTGCTGGTGCTGTTTCTGTATTTCCCGTCTCTTCTGTATGCTGGTGCGATTCGTGAGTATCTTCTTCCGATTGCTTTACCTCTTCATTCTGGCATGCAGCGAATAATCCTGCCGCAGCAAGCACGCTTAAACCCTTCAGCAATTTCTTTTTCATTTTGTCCTCCTATTTAAATCGTAATAATTACTATTCGTAATAGTTACGTTTTATATAATAGCATTGTCATCTTAAAAATGTAAACTGTTTTTTTATAAAAATTAAAAACCTTCCTGATTTCTCAGAAAGGTTTTTATCAAAAATATTTATTTAGCACAGCTACATCCAATCTTTATATTTAAAATATCCCAGCATAGCCACGCTGATTATAATCATTGCTCCCAAGGTCACAAAGTAGGCCGGCGGCCACGACAGTTCCGGCATATTTTTAAAATTCATGCCGTATATACCGGTGATTAGTGTCAGCGGCAGAAAAACCGCTGAAATAATCGTGAGCACGTTAATAATTTTATTCATGCGGAAAGTATTATAAGAAATATAATTATCTTTCATTTCATCAATCATTTCTTCTGAGAATTGAATAATCAGCTGCTGTCTGTCGATTTTAGAATCGATTTTACTCAGTATCGGCTCGCTCTGGCTGCTGTTAAAAATATCTTCCTGTTCCTTAAATTTTTCCACGAGTTCTTCCATCGGGACGATGACGCGCTTCACCCGGAAGATTCTTTTTCTTAAATCGAACATTTTTGCTGTGATATCTTCACCTTTTTTCTCATTGCCGTGCTTTTCTTCAAACAGCATTACATCATCTTCTATTTCATGGACGATATCGAAATACTGATCGACCGTTGCATGAAGTATATGGAGTGCGATATCAACTTCCAAATCTTCGTGTTTATGTTTAATAATTTCGGCAATATCGATAAAATCATCCAGCACTCCGTCATGATAGGTAACAATGACATCTTTCATGATAGAGATATTAATTGCATGAGCTTCCAGCGTATCCCGGTCAATGACGTGACAGATTAACAGCTGATAGTCATCAAAGTTATAATACTGCGGCCGGTATCTTTTCGTAGTTTCATCCTCTAATCTGTCTTCTTTAAAATTAAAATCTGCAAGCAGCTGCTCCTTATCGTTAAAACTGTTGTAATCATACCAGGTAAAAGTTGTATCGTAAGGAACTGTATCCCGGCCATCTACTGTTTCTATCTGGTTGTTTTTAGATATGTACTGAATTTCAAGACTCATCGGAATCTCCTCCCTGATATCTAATACCCGAATGTTAAAGGTTAAAGCAAAAGAGCAGTGAGATTAAAAAATCTCACTGCTCTTATCATCTTATTTCATATCTTTTTCAAAAATCGTATCTCTCTTGAACTTGGAACCTTTGAACATCGTTTTCGAAATGATTGGGTACGCAACACCTGCAACGATAAATCCGATTAGCCATGCAAGGTCAACGAACATGAAGGCTGCCGCCGCCCCGATACCGAGTGCCAGTATCGCCGCATAGTTGACTCCGTCAAAGTTTCCGCCTTTTTTATACAATTCTTTAATATCGATACGCTGTTTTCTCATAATGTAGAATTCAACGATAAGAATCGCAATTAACGGTCCTAAGAAAGCTGAGTATACCTGAACGAAAGTATCCAGACCTTTTGCATTGTCATCCTGTACTAACAGCCAAGGGAATGAACCCATTGCAAGCAGTCCTGTAATTACTACTGCAACCTTGTAGTTCAGTTTAGTAAATAGCTGAATCACATAAGTTGGTGTAACAATGTTTGCTACCATGTTTACTGCTATTGCACCAAATACGATAAATACAGAGATGAACAGCTGCATGTAAACATTATCGAATAAGGCTGGCAGTCCAAGTGCCGGATTTGTATAGCCTGTCGCACTTGCAAGCATCGCACCGACAACGATTACTGAACCGTAGGCAACAATAATCGGCAGGAAGTAAAGTAATCCTCTTTTTCCGTCCGTATAACCTGTTTTCAGTTCACGTGAATAGTCTGCCGCACTTAGGAATATAGCAGCATAGTTGCCGAGGAAGACCATGATATATGCGAAGAACTCAATCCCCCATGTACCTTCGGCATTAATCCATGAAGTTGAAATTGCTGCACTGTGGTCTTTAACCAGTATGATAAACACAGTTACAACAATACCCATCAGAACGATGGATGCCACTGATTCAACTGCTTTAATACTCTTGAAGCCTTTCATTGAAAGCACTATCTGTATAACTAATAGAATAATAAAACCAACAAAAACGTTGTCGAATGCGCCGCCTGACAGTATTCTGAATACTTCATTTAGCGCCGTACCGCCGATCCAGCTCTGGATACCGTACCAGATAACAGCAGGCACCGCCCGGAGCAGTGAAGAAAGTAATGTACCTTTCTCACCAAATGAAGCTTTTAAGTGAGCTACGTAAGGAATACCGTATTTATAACCCGCTCTGTCGTTTAATGCAAAGAGAATAGAAACGATTCCGATTGCAATTAATGCTGCTGCAATAGTCTGCCAAATATTCAGTACTGCCATACCTGCAACTACAACACTCGCACCGAGTGTCATATTACCCATGTTGACACCGTCTCCGACCCACAGTGACATGTATCCCGCTGCTCCTAAAGTTCTGTCTTCAGGACCATTCGGTTTAAGAGAATCCGTCTGAGCTGCCGCATCCAGGCCCTCAGGCGGTTGATTGTTATGTTCTTCTGACATATTTACACCTCTGTTATATTCCAAATTTGATTTATTTACATTCAGTGTTTAACACCATGATTTATTATATATGTCTAAAAGCCCGATGTCTTTATCCAGTATAGATAATTTTTTACGTTTTTATCTATTTAATTATCTATATTTTACAGGTTACTCCTTTCTCATTATTTCCAGTATCTTCAGTCCGACCTGGACTGAGAGCATTTCATTCGCATCGTCGTAGTCCATCTGGGTAATTTCCTTAATTTTATCAAGGCGGTAGGAAACCGTTTTATAGTGTACGTAAAGTCTGTCTGCAGAACGCGAAACATTTTGCTGGCACTGCAAATACATTTCCAGTGTCTCAATTAATTGTTCCCTGTTTGTCTTGTTATAATCGAGCAGCCTTCCGAGACTGGTGGGAATAAATTCTTTCAGTCTGTTGTTATCGTGTTTGAACTGGTAGAGCAGACGGTAAATGCCAAGCTCTTCAAAACTTAAAATAGGATTGTGCTGGTAAGACATTTCATTTACATCAAGCACTTCCTGCGCTTCTTTGTGACTTTTCGGCAGATCATGCACTGTATCCGCAATGGAGCCGATACCAGTATAAACTTTCGCATCTCTGACTGTACTTTCAAATTTGTTAATGACATAGCCGAGCGTTCTTTTAATAGTATCCATCTCTTTTTTCTTATTGCTCTGTCCGGAATGCACCGGCCAGATTACAATGACCTGATTAAACCGTTCGCGCACGATAGCATTTTTTAAATAGTAGTCTATATTATTATTTAAAATATTATAATACCGTTCTCTGATTTCGCTCGTTACTTTTTTACTTTTGAATTTCAGTGTAAATACTACGACTGCAGAACGGCTGTTTAAATCAAATTTAATATTATCGGCACGTTCGGCAATATCATCTTCATCCCTGATGTCGCCCGATAATAAATCATCGATAATCTCATTCTTATACTTCTTCTCAACTTCAGAAATCGCAATTTTTTTAGCAAGATTTAAAGACAGCGCTGTCGCCGCATTTTCAATAGCTATAAAATCAAAATCGCTGAAGCCTGAATGAATTGCACTGATCACAAGCATAACTTTCGTCTGGTTAACCGATGTGACTGGTATCATAATCTGCTCACATTCACGGTCCTGCAGTTTCGGATAAATTACAAAGCGGCGGTAGATTGGGAAAATGGTGTTCTTGGTATTTTTCTCCTCTTGAAACTTATGAGATTCGTAAAATAATTCTACTTCCTTGTCCGTTGTCGCAATTACCTTAAACAGTTCGTTGTAAATTGTGACTGGATTTCCAATCAGTGACTCGAGCGTCTCAATAATCACTTCATCGCTGACATTTCGAATTGACAATTCGGTGAAACGGTGATGAATTTCTCTGAAGTACTCCAGTTTTTCAACATCCTGATTAAAAATTTTCCGTGTGACTTTATAAATAATATCGATAAACGGAATTGCAGTCGGCAGCGATATAATAGGAATATTCCTCTCTCTGCAGACCTCCCTTACCGGTTTTGGGATACTGTCAAACTCTTTCGGTATCTTAACGATTAAAGCGCTGATTTTTTTATCGGCAAGCTCGTGCATCCAATCCTTCATTTCTTCTTCGTTTAAATCTTTTACCGGAAAGAAACTTGTCAGAATGGACTCGCCCCCGTTAAGCCATAACGAAATGTCAGGTGAATCGATTACCGTTATACCTTTTATGTTTTTTGCGAGACTCTGTTTGGTGCCTATATATTCAGCCTCCCGGAATTCGTCGAGAGTCAGTAATTCTTTAACTGTATAATACATGGTCAAACCTCTTTTTAAATAATTTTATCCTAAGTCGATAAACATTCTTATATCTTCCACCATATACTATAACAGCTTTTGACCTCTTTATACCCAATAATAAGCTCATGGAAAACACATAATTTCTTATCGAAGTTGGATATACCTTTTTACACTAATAGATTTTGTTTATTGCTAGTCAATTCCCTTAAAAATGCTATGATTAAATTATTATAATTAGGAGGGTGTTTTATGAGCAGAAAAGCATTTAACACAAAAACAGTCAGCAGCTCGGGGCCGTATTCGCACGTTACCGACGCTGGAGATTTTCTTTATTTTTCAGGACAGACAGCAAAAAACAGATTGGATGTTACTGAAGATTTAACAGGAGATATTGCTAAACAGACTGAAATTGCCTTCAATAACCTTTTTGACGTTATGGAAGATGCGGGAGTTACAGAAGATCAGGTTGTTAAAGTAAATGTTTACTTAACGACGATGAAAAACTTCGAAGCGATGAATGAAGTATATAAAGAGAAATTCAGCGCACCATATCCGTCACGCACATGCGTGGCAGTACTTGAGTTACCGCTCGGCGCAGAAGTTGAAATAGAAATGATTGTTAAAAAATAAGATTAAATAAAGCAGAATCCTGAGTTGTGGGATTCTGCTTTTTTGTTGAGAATGGGGAGGAATTTTTTGGAGATGAGGAGTGTGCAGGAGTTGGGATACATATGAGATTTTGTCATACCAACCCTAGGAGTCTGGGATACATATGAGATTCCGTCATACCAATCCTGAGAGTCTGGGATACATATGAGATTCTGTCATGCCAACCCTGGCAGTCTGGGATACATATGAAACTCTATCACATCAACCCCAAGAGTCTCGGATACATATGAGATTGTGTCACATCAACCCCAGCAATTTTTCAGCCATTTCCTTCTCAATCCTCAGCAATATTAGTCTAGAAGCTATTATGATAAAATCAGAGTGAGGAGGCGTGACTATGAAAGTACTGATTTTTGACGGAGACTGCAGTTTCTGCAATTTCTTCGTACGCTTTACGGTGCGCATTAATAAAAATCCTGAACTTCGCATTACCGATTTCAATACTGATTGGGCTAAAGAAAATCATAAGCCGGATGACGATATAGACAGCGTTATTTATATCGCAGAAGACAAAACTTATATATATTCTGATGCTGCACTTCACATGCTCGCGGATGCTAACAGGCTTTTTAAGCCCGTAATTCTTCTAAAACTTATTCCTAAATTTATACGGGATACATCATATAAAGTCATTGCAAAATACCGTAAAAAAATTCCCGTTAAGAATGTCTGCGAACGTCCTTCAAAAAAATTTATCGATATGTATTTAAGTTAATAGGAAAAGTGCCGGCAATGATGACATTACCGGCATTCTTTTCATCTTCTCGTGCCACCGTCAGTTCTCGGTGGCGCGCAATTCATCTTCTCGTGCCACCGTCAGTTCTCGGTGGCGCGCAATTCACCTTCCCGTGCCACCGACAGTTCTCGGTGGCGCGCAATCGCCCGCTTCAATATCACTCTCAAATATTTAAAACACATTCAGCGCCGTGTAAATAACGAGCGGCAGAGTGATTGCGCTGAGCAGCGTGCTCATCATCACAATTTCCGCAGCGTATTCCGGATCACTGCTGTACTGCTGGGCAATGACGGAACTGTTTACAGATGCAGGCATTGCTGTCGTAATCAGTATCGCCTGTGCAACGACACCTTCGACGTTAAAGAGAAGCAGCATCGGCAGTGCCATGGCAGGAATGACTAACAGTTTAACAGCTGTTGCGATAAAGGCAGTAAACCGGAGATGGCGGAATCTGATACCGGCAATCTGTGTTCCGAGTATGAACAGCACCATACCGATCATCGCGTCTCTTATGTAATCCAGTGATGATATTACCGGCGTCGGCAAACCGATATTGAAGTAGTTAAATATCAGACCTAAAAACAGCCCGTAAAATATTGGCATTTTAAAATAGCCGAGCAGCGCTTTAAATTTCCCCACATTTTCCGCACTCAGGACGAAGATACCGTATGAGTATGCAATAATATTTTGGAAGACTACCATCATGACCTGCACACTCATCGCAAACGGATCACTTTTAAATACCAGATCGTTAACCGGCACGCCGTAATTACCAGCGTTATAAAATAAACTGGAGTTCGTAAATAATACAGTGTGCTGCCCTTTCACTCCAAACACAGCTGCGATAATCCTCGACACGGCATAAGACAGCAGTGCAAAGATAAATAAAAAAATCATTATGTATAACAGCAGACTGAAGTCTATATCCGAACTGTAGAGGTTCATAAATATGAATCCCGGAATAATATAGTTCACCATCAGTTTGCCGAGTGTCGGCCGATCGAGTTGTAATCTCAGCTGTGCAACGTAACCGATAAAAACAATAATAGCTATCGGCAGCATTACATTCGTTAAAATAAACAGAAATTCAGTCATAGATGTGTTCTCCCCTTACTTTGATGCAAGCACCTCTTGAAAAGCTTTTAAAAATGAATTTTTATCTTCCTGCGATAAAGCCTTAGGACCTTTTGTCCGCCCTCCGCCTCTTCTGATTACACTGCTCATATGGCGTGTTTCAAGCAGATGGTCCATATTCATCTTATTATACTCGAACCCTGTATGATGCAGTACTGTACAGCCCTTCGGCAGAAGCAGCGAGGCTAAGCCGTAGTCCTGCGTTACGATGACATCTCCCGCTTCAGCCAGCTGGACAATTTTATAATCTGCAGCATCGGGACCGGCATCGACATAAATTGCCCGGACATGCGAGTCGAGTTCTCTTGAACTGAAATGAGACAGGCTCGATACAAGTACGACTTCTATATTTTCATCTTTAGTTTCTTTAATCACTATATCCTTTACCGGACATGCATCTGCATCGATAATAACTTTCATAAAACATCACTGCCTTTTCATTTAAACTCAATTATAGCAAATATTCTTTATTCTTTTCTCCGGAAATCTGTTCTTCTGATTTTCCCCTTCTTTGTTTTGATAATTTACGATAAAAACCATTCTCAATTTATCTGTTTTAGACAATGTTTTTTTATACAGCCCACATTATTATAGAGTAGATATTAAAATAAATTAAATATGAAATGGTGTGACATAAAGTATGACTAAGTATTTCAAAAATGTCGATAACTGGCTTGGCGGCCTTCAATGGTTAATGTATATATTTATCAACACAGTTGTTGTGCCGATTACCATGGGCGCAGCTTTTAATTTATCCCAGGCGGAAATTGTCAGTACAATGCAATTTTCATTTATACTTGGCGGAATCGCATGTCTGTTACAGGTATTTATCGGGCATAGAAGACCGATTATGGACGGCCCATCCGGACTGTGGTGGGGCGTACTTCTCGCCTTATCTTCACTTGCAGCAGCGCATGGAATGCCTATTGCAGAAGTGGGCGGCAGTATCGCAACCGGCTTAATTATTACAGGAATTCTTACAGTAATTATCGGTTTAACAGGTTTTGGATATTATTTAGAAAAATTATTTAACCCAAGTGTTATGGGAGTATTCATGCTCTTGTTCGGCGTTTCCCTTTGCATCAGCTTCTTCAAAGGCATGGTCGGTCTGCCGTTTGGCGGTGGAGAGGGCCCGACAGAAATTCAAATTGGACCTGCGATTTTGTCATTTGTTATTGTCAGCTTAGTTCTTATTTTAACGATTCGCGGTTCCAATAAATTGTCACAGTACGCTATGCTGATTGGGATTATTGTCGGCTGGCCAGCTTATCTCTTATTGTTCGGCTCTGATGCACAGCTTACAGGCGGAACAGCAAGCTCTCTTGAAATATTCTGGTTCCCGCTCGGTTCGCCGGCATGGAATATCGGAATTATTTTAACCGTTGTTATTACAGGTATGCTTAACTTATCTAAACAGTACGGCTCTATTAAAGGAACAGATCCTCTTTATCCGGATTCACCTTCAACGAGCAAAGATTACAGAAATTCATTTACTATTACCGGTGTTATGACAATCCTTCCGGGATTCCTTGGATTGGTGCCTTATTCTCCATTTGTATCATCAATCGGTTTTATTCAGCAGACTAAAATTTACGAGCGTATGCCGTTTATCTTCGGTGCGGCAATGTTCTTTATTATGGGTGTGATTCCTCAATTCGGTTCATTCTTTACGATGATTCCATTAAGCGTCGGTTGTGCAGTATTATTCGTTTCATATGTTCAACTCTTCGGCTCTGCATGGGACTGGTTCAAACTTGTGGAATTCAACAGCCTGAATATTTACCGTGCAGCTATCCCGATGTTTCTCGGGCTTGTACTTATGGCAGTACCCGCTTCGGTATTCGCAAGTCTTCCAGGCTATGTTCAGCCGTTATTATCAAGCGGTCTCTTAATGGGTACGATAATTTCCATCGCAATGGAAAATTTAATGAATTGGGATAAGGTCGGTGCAACTATCTCAAACAATATTGGTAAAAATATTGAAAAAGAAGAACCTGTCAATAAATTATAAGTAAAGTAAAAGCTCTGTCCCAACGGCCAGAGCTTTTCTTTATGTTCGTATCATGATGTATATCTGCTGTTATGGTAAGGTAGATTCATATCATGAAGAAGTGAGGGGTTTGAATATGGACGTAAAATATCCTATCGGTAAATTGCAGGTTCCTGAGACTGTGACGCTTAACGACATTCAAAAATGGCTGGAAGATATCAGTACTTATACTGAACGTCTCCGCAATGAAGTTGCTTCCCTGACGGATGAGGAGTTAAGTAAAACATACCGTGAAGGCAGCTGGACTGTGCGTCAGCTCGTTCATCACATTGCTGATTCACAGCTGAATATGTATCAGCGCCTGAAGCTTGCTTTAACGGACGATAATCCAAAAGTTCCGGAGTTCATTCAGGATGAGTGGGCAGAACTGCCTGACAGCAAACTTCCTATAGAGAGTTCTCTTAAAATATTGGAAGGTATTAATGAACATGTGATCGCGCTTGGAAACAGTTTGACCGAAAAACAGTTAACACGTGTATTCACACACCAGGTCAATGGCGAAATTTCTGTCGGCACTAAAATTGCTAAGCTGGCATGGCATGAAGAACATCATTTAGCCCATATTAAAATCGCCTTATCAAAATAAATACACACAGCAAGAGCTCCTTTGAAAAAACTTCAAAGGAGCTTCTTTTAGTCGAGTTCGATAATATTCAGTTCAAACAAATAATCATCGTGGAAACTGATATTAATATAATTTGCACCACTCACTTCAGGCAGATATGCAGGCACCGCTGTAATTTCTACAGTTTCTATAAATCTCCTGCCGTTATAAAAACTGATATAAGCAGGTGATGTAATAACATAATCTTCAGAAGGTGTATATTCCAATGCGCCTGTTATATAATAATCAGCATCTTCAACGAAGTTACCTTTGTCATCGATTCGTTCGCCGGTAAATACATCATCCCCTGACAAAAAATCCTGCCCAAACATGATCGTACCCTGCATTCCTTCTTCCACCGGTTTACCGCGTCCGACCAGATCATCAGGAGTAGTATTTACTTCATTACCCGCTGATGCGTCTTCCCTTCCTTCATTTATCAGCTGAACCGTGTCCTTTTCCGGCTCATTGAAACTGACAATAATACGGTCCGCTTCAGGCACCTGTTCTATAATATGCGGTCCGTCATGCCCGTAGTTATTTGTTTTAATAAATTCACTGCCGTAAAAGTAAGATACGTAAGAAGCAGCGGTTACCGTATAATCCTTCTCCGGGTTATATTCCATCGGCTCAGTGCGGGTCATATAAGATCTGGCATCATCTTCACCGCTGTAATTTATCCAGTAACCGCTGGCAAGTTCAGTGTCTTCCATTACATCAACCGGTTCTGCAGCTTCCTCCACTTCTTCTGTTTCAGATTCATTTTCCGTATTCTCACTGGCAGTCTCATCAGATTCTTCTTCAGATTCAGCATCTTCTTCATCTGCTGTCTCCGTAGTTTCCGTCTCTTCAGTCACAGATTCTTCTGTATCTGCCTCAGAAGTTTCAGGTTCGTCAATCGGCGGTTCGTCCGTATCACTGCACCCTGTCAGAATAAACGCACCTGCCAGCATAAGTATTAACCATCTCATAGCCTCTCCCCCTGCTTGTCCATTCCCCTTAAATTCACTGCGGCTGTATGTAGCATTATTAACCTATACCCATATTTTCTAAAAAATAATAAAAGGCTGCCTGAATTTTTCATCAGACAACCTTTTAACAATAGAATTTTTACGGATTATTCGACCACAGTCCTGCATTTTTCAGTACAACACGCGGATTTAATTTAAGCTGGGCAACAATCAGTTCAGCCAGATCTTCTGCCTGCATGACTTTTTCTGGATTGCCGTCTGTTAAGTTCAGTTCAACCGCCATATCTGTCGCGACTGTACTTGGCGTTAATGTCGTTACGCGGATATTGTGCTTACGCACTTCCATCATCAGTGATTCACTCAGGCCGATGACTGCAGCTTTCGATGCAGAATAAGCACTCGTCACCGGACCGCCTTTTTGTCCTGCTGTAGAAGATATATTAATAATATCCCCTGTCTTACGCTCAACCATCTCAGGCAGTACCGCGCGCGTGGTGTAATACACGCCGTTAACATTAACATTGAGAATGTTCGTCCACTCTTCAGGTGTCAGTTCCATAAAGCTGCCGAATTTGGAAATACCGGCGTTATTCAGAAGAATATCAATTGCACCTAATTCACCTCGGATTGATTCTACCGCTGAAGTGATTGCTTCCATATCTGAAACATCAGCTGCAGCGATTGCTGTTTTAACATCATAGCTTTTAAGCTCTTCCTGAACTTTTTTAAGATTTTCAATCGACCGGCCGACCAGTCCGATATTTACACCCTCTGCTGCCAGAGCAAGAGCCGTTGCACGGCCAATACCGCGGCCTGCTCCTGTAATCAATGCTGTTTTACCGCTTATATTTTGCATATTGAAATCTCCTTTAACTCTTTTATTTCACATATAATTTTATCACGTTCTTCATCTTTAAGATAACTTATGACTTAAAACAATAAGATAAATCATGCAGATGATTAATCTCATAATCAGCTTGAATCTGAGAATCATTTTCCAACCTGTAAGGATTGTACCAGACCGAATCAATGCCGGCATTATGAGCACCGGCAATATCAGAAACAAGACTGTCTCCGACCATCAGTATCTCATTTGGATAAAGATCGGCTCTTTTCATACTTTTTGTAAAGAAACTGATATCCGGTTTTGCATGACCAAGATCATCAGATACAAACAAGTCAGTAAAGTACCGCTTCAGTCCTGATAATTTCAGTCTGTTTTCCTGCATCGTTAATACACCGTTCGAAGCTGCATAAATTTTACAGTCTGCTGATATTTTCCGAAGCATTTCTTCAATACCTGGTTCCATAATGTGCTGCTCCCCGAGTAAATTGCCAAAATGTGCCTTGGCGAGATCGCTGTCAAAATCCATATTCAGCGATTCAGACAGTTCTTTGAATCTTATATTCATTACATCTGCAACGGACAGCACTTCCTCTTTCTGCTGTTTCCATAAACGCTCATCAATTTCTGCGAACGACTCAAAAACACCTTTGTTATATTCGATATTGAGCGTTGAAAAAGTTCCCTTCAGCGCACTCTCACTGCATTTTTTAAAGTTAAATACTGTATCATCGATATCCAAAAAAACCGCTTTATACATATCATCTCTCCCGTAATATTTTTAGTCCTCAACTTACCATCCACAATATCAATAATGATTAACGTGCTCAATACTTTCATTTTTCTCCCGAAGTATTATATTCTTAAGGTAGATTCTAATTAAATGAGGTGCAGTGATGAATATAATTGTTACAAGCCTGTTCGTTGATGATCAGAAGAAAGCATTAAACTTCTACACCAGTATTCTCGGTTTCATTAAGAAACATGACGTACCTGCAGGTAATTTCAGATGGCTTACAGTCGTCTCAAAAGACGATGAGAATGGGACAGAACTCGTCCTGGAACCCAATGACAATATCGCAGCACAAGACTATCAGAACAGCCTGATGCAGCAGGGTATTCCCGCAACGATGTTCGGAACAGATGACATTGATGAAGAATTCAAGCGCTTAAAATCACATGGCGTTGAGTTTACGATGGAACCGAAGGCTGCAGGTGAGATAAAACTCGCAGTATTTAACGATACGTGCGGCAATTTAATTCAGCTGATTGAGCAGTAAAATAGACACTTCCAAAAATTGGAGGTGTCTATTTTTATTTTGGCTCCGTCAATTCATATACTTCATGGAACTTCGAACTTGGCGGATCTATATAGAAATAATAATTTCCTTCAGAATTATTGACGTTAACTACAAACGGCAGTTTCATAGTGACTGACTCCCCTGGATTAATATCTGCGGTCAATTCTTCTTCAATCGCATATTCTTCCATGTAGTTAAAGCCTTCCTGATCTTTTTCCATCAAGGAAATATTTGAATTCTCTTCGAATTTAAATGCTTCTTCCCCATTATTAGTCACAGTGACATCTACAAGAGCCAAATAAAATCCTGTATCTTCTTCAAAACCTATAAGATACTCTTCCATCGACTTTCCTTTAAACTCTCTTGTCAATGTAAAATCATTCACTGTTAATGTGTAAGGCTGATTAATCATAATTGATTCTTCCAGTTCAACTGTATCACCTAGATGGCGATATTCAACATCATCTGAAGTTTCTTCATCAGCTGTGTCACCCTGTTCAAGCTTCTCTTCTGATACGTTGTCTTCCTCATTCTCTGAAGTCGCCTCGCTCGTTTCAGCATTCTCTTCTGTCTCTTGTTCCTTTTTCACTTCATCATTACCGCATGCCGCTATAATAAGAAGTAGAACAATACTAGTAAAGTATAAATATTTCTTCATCAAAATCTCTCCCCTTAGCTTAAAATATATAGTAACTGGTTAATTGTAACATTAGTTCCTTTGCATTTTCAGCTGAAATTTAAAAGTTCCCAAGCAGTGATTATTCGATGGAATGAGACATTTTACTTTGATTATAAAATAAGAAAACACTTCCCATTCCTGGGAAGTGTTTCGAATATATAGATATATTAACGTTTTGAGAACTGTGGAGAACGACGGGCTTTCTTAAGTCCGTATTTGTAACGTTCTTTCATACGTGGGTCACGTGTTAAGAGTCCAGCTCTTTTCAGCGTGCCGCGGTGTTCTGGATCTGCTTCAAGTAAAGCTCTTGCAATACCGTGACGGATTGCTTGTGCCTGACCTGTGAAGCCACCACCGTGAACATTTACCAATACATCGTAGTTACCTTCTGTTTCTGTAACTGCGAATGGCTGGCTTAAATCTAAAATTAAGCTTTCAAATGGGAGATAATCTCTCATGTCACGTCCGTTAACTGTTACTTTACCTTCACCTGGTACTAAACGTACACGTGCAACTGAGTGCTTACGACGTCCAGTTCCTTGATATTCTACTTTAGCCAAATGTTTTCCCTCCTAGTCCTTAACCACGTAACTCGTAGTTTTCAGGTTGTTGTGCTGCGTGTGGGTGTTCCGCTCCACCGTATACAAATAATTTCTTGCCTTGTTTACGTCCTAATGGATTCTTAGGTAACATTCCTTTGATAGAAGTTTCTAATAATCTCATTGGGTTTTTGTCTCTTAATTCACCAGCTGATACTGATTTGATTCCACCAACATGACCTGAATGTCTGTAGTAGATTTTTTGTGATTCTTTTTTACCTGTTAACACAATCTCACTTGCATTGATTACGATAACGTAGTCACCTGAATCAACGTGAGGTGTGAAAGTTGGTTTATGTTTCCCGCGTAAAATTGTTGCTACTTCTGTAGATAAGCGGCCTAAAGTTTTACCTGCTGCATCTACAACAAACCATTTACGTTCGATGTTTTGCTCATTAGCCATAAACGTTTGACGCATAGTAATTTCCTCCTAAATCTGTTCTCTATTGTCGTTTTAAATTTGTCGTTTTTGTCTTTTTATATTCATAATCCTAATAAGTTTCCGGGGCCTATTAATCATGGATGGATATAAAAATGTACCGTTAATTATTATATAATTTAACCTTCATAAAGTCAATGTTTTCAAGATAATTTCTACAGCTTTTCATACCAAACTTTTTCCAGATAAAGACCTTCTGCCGGTGCGGTTTTAGGAATCACCGTTCTGTCTTTTTTGGCAATCATGTTTAAAGTATCAGGTTTTCTGATACCTCTGCCGCATTCGAGAACATAAGCTGTGATTACCCGCACCATATTATAAAGGAAACCGGTGCCGGTAATCAGAAATTCAAACCCGTCTGCTGTTTCGATAACTTTAAAGTCTTTAATAGTCCGAACTTTATTTTTAATTTCCGCCTTGGCACTGGAAAATGTCGTGAAGTCATGCGTGCCGATAAACGGCTGCATCGCCTCTTCCATCAGCAGAGCATCCAGTTCATACGGGTAATGTGTCTTTAAACCATCGTAAAAAGGGTTCTTAGTGCCTGTGTAGACTTTATAACGGTAAGTCTTCCCCGTCGCATCAAAGCGTGAATGAAAGTCATCAGCAGCGATTTTAACATCATTAATCAATATGTCATCCGGCATCGCTCTGTTTAAAATGAATTTCCATTTTTCAGGCGGCAGATCTATCGGTGTGTCAAAGTGGAAATACTGTTCCAAAGCATGCACACCCGCATCCGTTCTTGATGATGCATGAATCCGGACAAACTCCTTGTGCATCCGTTTCAGCTGTTTTTCCACAGTGCCCTGCACCGTGCGGTAGTCATGTTGATACTGGAATCCACTGAAGTTTCGTCCGTTATATGAAATATTAACTGCCACTCTCATTAGTTTCACTGCCTTACAAATATTAATAATGTACCGAATAAAACAAGCACGATCAGTGCCAGTGTATCCCGTGTTCTCCAGGACAGAAGACGATAGTGTGTCCTGCCTTCTTCGCCCTGATAACCTCTGACTTCCATCGCTATCGCCATTTCTTCCGCTCGTTTAAATGCAGACATAAAAAGAGGTATAAAAATTGGAACGAGTGCATTGATACGCTGTTTTAAATTTCCTGTCATAAAAGTCGATCCGCGCGCACTCTGTGCTTTTATTATTTTTTCTGTCTCATCCATCAGCGTCGGAATGAATCTTAATGAAATCGACATCATCATCGCAATCTCATGCACAGGAACTTTTAAGGCTTTCAGCGGCCTGCACAGCTTTTCAATAGCATCTGTCAGCTCAATCGGACTCGTTGTCAGCGTCATCAGCGTGGTAATGACTACGAGAAGTATCAGCCGGATTGTAATGTAGATACCGGTGATCAGCCCTTCGGACTCGATTGTAAAGAATCCGCCGTCAACCAGCACCGTCCCGCCCTTGGTTAAGAAGATATGCATCAGGAAGGTAAATATCAGCAGAATAAAAATCAATTTTAAACCGTTAAACAGAAATCTGATTGATAAACCTGCAAGTTTTGTCACCGACAAAACGAACAGTATCAGCAGACTATAGCCGACCCAATGATTTGCAAAGAAAACGATAATCATAAACAGAATAACCGAAATAATTTTAGCTCTCGGATCCAGTCTATGGACTATACTGTCTCCCGGAATATATCTGCCGAGCAGCATCGAACTAAGCATTGTTACGCCTCCAGTCCTCATACAGCCGAATAAATTCAGCTGTATTTTTCGGAGTGCCATTCAATGCTATGCCCTTCTCTTTTAAATCCCGGGCCAGCTGAATAACATGAGGTACTTCCAAATCGTACCGTTCCATAAAGTTCTGGTCTGTCAGTATATCAGCTGTTCTGCCTTCGCCTGCAAGCTCTCCCTGTGACATCACCTTTACTTCATCAGTAAATTCGAGCACATCATTCATATCATGTGTAATTAAAATTACTGTAATACCTATTTTTTTATACACATCATAAAACAGCTGCATCGTTTCATCATGGCTTAAAGGATCGAGTCCCGCCGTCGGTTCATCCAGTATTAAGATATTCGGTTCCATCGCAAGTATTCCAGCGATTGCAACTTTCCGCATCTGGCCGCCGGAAAGTTCGAACGGGCTTTTCTCAAGCAGCGATTCATGAACATTGAGAAGTTTAAGGTAATAGCAAGCTTTCTCTCTTGCAGCTTCTTCCGCTATTCCCATATTCATCGGACCAAACATAACATCTTTCAGCACCGTGCTTTCAAACAGCTGATGTTCAGGGAACTGGAATACCATGCCGACCTTCATCTTCGCCTGATGGATAAGCTTCTGCTTAGATTTTTTCGAAAGTATAATGCCGTCTGTTTCCACTGTGCCGGAGCTCGGCAGAATCAAGCCGTTCATCGTTTGAATCAGCGTTGATTTACCGCTCCCTGTATGGCCGATCAACCCGTAGAACTTCCCATTTTCAAAAGTCGTATTTATATTCTTTAATGCATGATATTCAAACGGGGACTTGCGGTGATAAATTACATTTACATCTGTAAATCGAATCGTCATGATAACCGCACCACCAGTTCATCATGAGTGACGAATGAACCGTCCAGAAGTGCATTTGAAATTTCCACCGTATACGGTACTTTTAAGCTGCTTCTTTCCAGCATTTCCTTATCCCGGTAAATTTCTTCAACCGTGCCTTCTCCGACAATGCTGCCGTCGTTCATAACGATGACTTTGTCGCTGTGGTCAATTTCCGTTAAATCATGAGTAATATAAAGAATCGTTGTATCCAGCTGTTCGTGCAGGTTCCATAAAATGGACAGCACTTCGTTCCTGCCTGCCGGGTCCAGCATCGAAGTCGCTTCGTCCAAAATGAGGACCTCCGGCTGGAGTGCGAGTGCACCTGCGATAGCAACTCTCTGTTTTTGGCCTCCCGACAGACGGTGGGGTTCATGAGAACGAAATTCAAGCATATTAACGAGACCGAGAGCATGTTCTGTGCGGGCAATCATTTCCTCTCTTTCAAGTCCCAGATTTTCCAGTCCGAAGGCAACGTCATCTTCTACTGTCGCACCGACAAACTGGTTATCCGGATTTTGAAAGACAATTGCAAACTTGCGTCTCAGTCTCTGTTTATTTTTCTCGGTTAAAAGTTCATTGCCGACGTATATTTCACCTTCATAGTCTTCGATAATACCCATGATGATTTTTACCAGCGTACTTTTACCTGAACCATTATGCCCGATAATGGACGTCCATTCGCCTGCATTAAAAGAGATGGAAATATGATCCAGAGCATATGCTTCTTCAGACCGGTATTTAAATGCAATATCTTTTAGTGAAATCATATTTCCACCCCTTTAAAAAATTATGTAAAAAAAGCGCGTACCCTGCAATAAGAGTCGCGCACTGATTATATACTGCAGGATACGTTGAGCTAGACGAATGAGCCCTTCCGGGCTCACCATCATAACACTCACTCTGCTTTTAAAAGTTTACGCTTCTTCAGTTGTAACTGGAGCGCCTTCTACGAATTCGATAATTACAAGTTCAGCTCCGTCACCGCGACGAGCACCAAGTTTCTTAATGCTTGTGTAACCGCCTTGACGGTCTGCGAAACGTGGAGCGATGTCTTCAAATAATTTTTGAAGTGCATAACTTGTTGAACCATCTTCATTGATGATTTCTACGTTACGTACAGTTTGACCGGCACGTCTTTTCGATGCTAGGTCACCGCGTTTACCAAGTGTAACTAAACGGTCTGCAAGTTTACGTAATTCTTTAGCACGGTCTTCAGTAGTAGTGATGCGCTCACTTACTATTAGTGAAGTTGCTAAGTCGCGTAGCATTGCTTTTCTTTGGTCAGATGTACGTCCAAGTTTTCTGTAACCCATTATTTCTCCTCCTTTATGACTAGTCTTCTTTACGTAGACCTAAATCAAGGTCTTCAAGTTTAAATTTAACTTCTTCCAGTGACTTACGTCCCAGATTACGCACTTTCATCATATCAGCTTCTGTTTTATCAGTAAGTTCCTGAACAGAGTTAATACCAGCGCGTTTCAGACAGTTATAAGAACGTACTGATAAGTCAAGTTCTTCAATAGACATTTCAAGTACTTTCTCTTTCTGATCTTCTTCTTTTTCGATCATGATTTCAGCGTTTTGCGCTTCATCTGTAAGACCTACAAAGATGTTTAAATGTTCAGTGAGAATTTTAGCACCCAATGATACTGCTTCCTGAGGAGAGATTGAACCATCAGTCCAAACATCCAGAGTCAGCTTATCGAAGTTTGTACTTTGTCCTACACGTGTATTTTCAACAGTATAATTCGCACGTTCTATCGGTGTATAGATAGAGTCGATTGGAATTACACCAATTGGCATATCAGCTTTATTATTACCGTCTGCAAGAGTATATCCCCGACCGCGATCTGCTGTCATGCGTAATTTTAAGCTTCCGCCTTTAGATACTGTTGCAATCTTAAGGTCTCTGTTTAAAATTTCCACATCGCTGTCGTGAGTAATATCAGCTGCAGTAACTACACCTTCACCGCTAAAATCAATTTCCAAAGTTTTTTCTTCTTCGGAATATATTTTTAAAGCAAGGCTCTTCATGTTGGTAATAATTGTAGTCACGTCTTCAACAACGTTGTCAATTGTCGAAAACTCATGAAGTACATTTTCTATTTCAATCGTCTTAACTGCCGCACCTGGTAATGATGATAACAGAATGCGACGCAAGGAGTTCCCAAGTGTTGTCCCATAACCTCTCTCTAAAGGTTCTACAACAAACTTACCAAACTTAGAATCTTCCGATACCTCTACTGTCTCAATTCTAGGTTTCTCGATTTCGATCATGTGTAACATATCCTCCCTTTAAACGCCGAAAATATTAGAAAATAATATTGTTCCCAACTACTTAAGCGATTTATTATTTTTTATACACGACGGCGTTTAGGCGGACGGCAGCCATTGTGTGGAACTGGAGTTACATCTTTGATAGCTGTAATTTCAAGTCCAGCTGACTGAAGCGCACGGATAGCTGCTTCACGTCCGGCACCAGGACCTTTAACTGTAACTTCTACAGTTTTAAGACCATGTTCCATCGCTGCTTTAGAAGCAGTTTCAGAAGCCATTTGTGCAGCGAAAGGAGTAGATTTCTTAGAACCTTTAAACCCTAATGCACCAGCAGATGACCATGAAAGAGCATTACCGAACTCGTCAGTAATTGTTACGATAGTGTTGTTAAAAGTTGAACGGATGTGTGCCACACCTGCTTCGACATTCTTTTTCACTCTACGTTTACGTGATTGTTGTTTGCGAGCCATTATTTATCCTCCTTTACTTTAGTAACTATTTATTTCTTCTTGTTCGCTACTGTTTTAATTGGACCTTTACGAGTTCTTGCGTTGTTCTTAGTTTTTTGACCGTTAACCGGTAAACCGCGACGGTGACGCATTCCCTTGTAAGAACCGATTTCCATTAGACGTTTAACGTTTAAGTTTGTTTCACGGCGTAAGTCACCTTCGACTTTATACGCATCTACTACTTCACGAATTTTGTTTAATTCATCTTCAGTAAGATCTTTAACTCTAGTATTTTCATCAACTGATGCTTTAGCTAAAATTTCGCTAGCGCGTGCTGGTCCAATACCGAAAACATATGTTAAAGAAATTACAACACGTTTGTCACGTGGTACGTCAACTCCTGCAATACGAGCCATATCTTTGCACCTCCAAATTAAATATTAACCTTGTTTTTGCTTGTGTTTAGGGTTTTCACAAATTACCATTACTTTTCCTTTTCTGCGGATAACTTTACATTTTTCACAGATAGGTTTTACTGATGGTCTTACTTTCATGTTTTTTACCTCCTTAGAATATGGAGTCTCTTATTTAAAACGATAAGTGATTCTGCCACGTGTTAAGTCATAAGGTGACATCTCAACTGTTACTTTATCACCAGGAAGTATGCGTATATAGTTCATACGAATTTTACCTGATACATGAGCTAATATCTCATGACCATTTTCTAATTCTACTTTGAACATTGCATTTGGTAAAGTATCAAGCACTGTACCTTCCAGTTCAATTACATCTTGTTTACTCACTTCTTTTCCTCCTTATACAGCATTTCAATTCCTTTATAGAAATTTGCTCTAGGTGACGACTCACTTCGTCTAATAACGACTCTCTCGTATACATATAGACATAGCAACATTCACCTAAATTGCTGCAAGGTGAACATTTCTATAAGCCATTAAGAATTTCATCGACTTCTTCGAAAACTTCTTCTATATCTTTTGAGCCATCTACTGTAGCTAGAACTCCAAGACTTTTATAGAAATCTAAAAGTGGTGCTGTCTGTTTGATGTTGACTTCCAGACGGTTTTGCACTGTTTCCGGATTATCATCTTCGCGCTGGTATAATTTACCGCCGTCTAAGTCACAGATACCCTCTGTCTTAGGCGGATTAAACACGAGGTGGTAAGTCGCACCGCAAGTTTCGCAGATGCGCCGGCCAGTCAGTCTGTTCATCAGTTCTTCTTCAGGCACTTCAACATATATAGTTTTATCGATTTGAGTGCCGAGCTCTGACATGATGCTGTTCAATGCTTCAGCCTGTTCAACGGTTCTAGGGAAACCGTCAAGCAGGAAACCATCTTTTGCATCACTTTGAGAGAGACGCTCTTTTACGATACCAACTGTTACTTCGTCAGGAACAAGTTCTCCCTGATCCATAAACGCCTTGGCCTGTCTTCCGAGATCCGTCTCGTTTTTAATTGCAAGACGGAACATATCTCCTGTGGAAATATGGGGAATCGAGTATTTTTTGATTATTTTCGCAGCTTGAGTACCTTTACCTGCACCAGGCAAACCCATAATAATAATATTCATTATTTTGTTTCCTCCTACTTATCTACGCTTTCTAAATCCGCGGTATTCTCTCTGGTTAGCCTGAGCTTCCAATTGTTTCATCGTTTCAAGGGCGACCCCGATAACGATCAGCAAGCTCGTTCCCCCAATTTGAATTGCCTGCGGCAAGTCCATAAACTTCGTAATTAAGAGTGGTAAAATTGCAATTCCTGCAAGGAACAGAGAACCTACAAATACTAATCTGTATAAAACAGAAGTAATATAGTCCTGTGTATTTTTACCTGGGCGGATACCGGGAATGTAGCTGCCCTGTTTTTTCAGGTTGTCAGCCATTTTCTCAGGATTCACCTGTACAAATGAATAGAAGTAAGCAAATGCGATAATCAGGACAACATAGACAATCATGCCTATCCAGTCAGACGGATCGGCAAAACGGGCTACCGTTTGTGCCCAGTCCGCATCCGGGAAGAATAATGTCAGTGTTTGAGGCATCATCAGAAATGCCATTGCAAAAATTACCGGGATAACCCCTGCCGGGTTAACTTTCAGCGGTAAAAATGTCGATTGCGGCGCCAGTTGTGATCCAGGTGTTCTCTGTCCTTTTGCATATTGCACTGGAATCTTACGAATCGCCTGTAAGATAAACACTGCAAACGCAGTCAGAAGAATAAGGAATATTACAATGCCGGCAATTTGGAGCACTGCCATTGTAGTATCCGCATTACCTGTGAATCTTGACTGATAAAGCTGAATCAATGCACCTGGAAGTGCACCGAGGATACCAGCAAAGATAATGATTGAAATACCATTACCGACACCATGTGCAGTGATCTGCTCACCAAGCCACATAAGAAATGCTGTACCCGTAGTTAAAATTAAAGCAATAAGCAGATAAGATCCGACATTATTGTCATCGATAAGGTTGCCGCCAAACATCTGGTTAAATGCAAATGACATACCGATAGCTTGGATAAATGCTAAAACGATCGTGAAATACCTAGTGAATTGAGCAAGTTTACGTCTTCCGACTTCACCTTGTCTTGCCCATTCAGCAAACTTTGGAACTACATCCATTTGAAGCAGCTGCGTCACAATTGAAGCCGTGATGTACGGCATTATTCCCATCGCAAGGATAGAGAAGTTCATGAGTGCTCCGCCGCCAAATGTGTTCATTAAATCTAAAACTCCGCTCCCGGAAGCACCAGTGTCAAATACGCTGGGGTCTACACCGGGAACCGGAATATATGTGCCGATTTTAAAGATAACTAGCATTGCCAAAGTAAACAGTATCTTGTTACGTATTTCTTTAATTTTAAAGAAATTCGATATCGTTCCGATCATTAGATCACCTCATGAGTTCCGCCCTGTTGCTCAATCGCTTCTACAGCTGAACTAGAAAATTTGTGCGCTTTAATCGTCAACTTCTTCTCTAAGTTACCGTTGCCTAAAATCTTAATTCCAGATTTTTCGTTTTTAACAATCCCTGATTCTATTAAAAGTTCAGGCGTTACTTCTGTACCATTGTCAAAACGGTTTAACGCACTAACATTTACAACTGCGTAATCTTTACGGTTGATGTTTGTGAATCCGCGTTTTGGAATACTACGGAAAAGCGGTAATTGACCACCTTCGAAAGTAAGACCAATTTTACCGCCAGAACGTGACTTCTGTCCGTCATGACCGCGACCGGATGTTTTACCGTTACCTGATGACATACCGCGTCCAACTCTGTTACGTTTGTTACGCGCGCCTTCAACTGGTTTAAGTTCGTGTAATTTCATCTTCGCACCTCCTACATTATTTTATCATTAATTCTCTTCGACTGTAACTAAATGACTGACTTTTGCAAGCTGTCCTCTTAACTGAGGAGTATCTTCCTGCTCAACAGTCTGGTGCATTTTTCTAAGGCCTAATGCTCTAACTGTTTCTCTTTGTGTTTCTGGTTTCCCAATAACACTTTTAGTGAGGGTAACTTTCACTTTTGCCATTGACTATTCCCTCCTTAGTTTAGAATCTCTTCTACAGTTTTATCTCTGAGTTTTGCAACTTCGTTAACATCTTTAAGTTCAGTTAAACCTAACATTGTAGCGCGAACTACGTTAATTGGTGTGTTAGCGCCAAGTGACTTACTTAAGATATCTGTGACACCAGCTAACTCAAGTACGGCACGGACAGGTCCGCCCGCGATAACCCCTGTACCAGGAGCAGCAGGTTTCATTAATACGTTACCTGATGAGAATCGTCCAATTACTTCATGAGGTACAGTACCATTGACAATCGGTACTTCGATTAGATTTTTCTTAGCAGCTTCGATTGCTTTTTTAATAGCTTCCGGAACTTCCTGTGCTTTCCCAGTACCGAAACCTACACGTCCTTTTCTGTCTCCAACTACTACTAAAGCTGAGAAACGGAAACGGCGACCACCTTTAACTACTTTAGCGATACGGTTGATCGTTACAACGCGTTCTTCAAATTCTTGTACTTCTCTTTCTCTTCTTTGAGCCATGAAATATGTCCCTCCTTTATATTAGAAATCAAGTCCGTTTTCACGAGCTGCGTCTGCTAATGCTTTAACGCGTCCATGATATAAATATCCACCACGGTCAAATACTACTTTCTCGATGCCTTTATCTTTTGCACGGTTAGCAATAAGAGTTCCGACTTCTTTAGCAGCTTCTACGTTAGAGCCTGATTCGCCTTTGAATTCAGTGTCTTTAGTAGACGCGCTTGCAAGTGTAATTTGCGCAGTGTCATCAATTAATTGAGCATAGATATGCTTGTTTGAACGGTAAACATTTAAACGTGGTCTTTCAGACGTACCTGAAAGTAAGTTACGCACGCGACCATGTCTCTTTTGACGTACTTTATTCTTGTCAATTTTCGCGATCATTGATGTTCACTCCTCACTTATTTATTATTTACCAGTTTTACCTTCTTTTTGGCGAACGTTTTCACCTTTATAGCGAATACCTTTACCTTTGTATGGCTCTGGCGGACGTACTTGGCGGATTTTAGAAGCTAATGCTCCAACTTCCTCTTTATTAATACCTTCAATTTTAATGTTAGTATTACCGTCAACTGTGATTGAAAGATCTCCAGCTGATTCGAATTCTACCGGGTGTGATAAACCAACGCTGAGCGTTAATTTATTACCTTGCATTTGAGCACGGTAACCAACCCCGATAAGTTCTAATTCTTTAACGAAACCTTTTGATACACCCTCAACCATGTTATTGATAAGTGCACGAGTTGTTCCGTGAACTGTACGGTGTTCTTTAGATTCACTTGGGCGAACTACTTCTAAAGTAGTGTCTTCAAGATTATATGCCATTTCTTCATTAAATGTGTTTACCAGTTCACCTTTAGGGCCTTTTACTGTAATAGTATTGTCCTTAATGTCAACTGTAACATCATTTGGAATGTCAATAAGACGTTTACCTACACGACTCATTACTTTGCACCTCCTGTTTTATTAATTACCAAACGTATGCGAGAACTTCCCCGCCGAGATTTCTTTTACGTGCTTCTTTATCAGTAAGCACACCTTCTGATGTTGAGATAAGAGCAATTCCAAGACCGTTAAGTACTCTCGGTAACTCTTCTCTTTTAGCATAAACACGAAGTCCAGGTTTAGAAATACGTTTCAAACCAGTGATAACGCGTTCGTTTTCGTTGCTGTATTTCATGAATACACGGATGATGCCTTGCTTATCGTCCTCGATGTATTCTACATTTTTTACAAAACCTTCTGTTTTCAAAATTCCAGCGATTTCCTTTTTCATGTTTGAAGCAGGAATCTCTAAAGTTTCATGTCTAACAATGTTCGCATTTCTAATGCGTGTTAGCATATCTGCAATTGGATCTGACACTGTCATTTAAGTTGCCTCCTTTCGATTAATGAATCTTACCAGCTTGCTTTTCTTACACCAGGAATTTGCCCTTTGTAAGCAAGTTCACGGAAACAGATACGGCAAAGCTTGAATTTACGTAGTACTGAGTGTGGTCTTCCACATCTTTCACAGCGAGTATATTCTCTAACTTTGAATTTTTGTTCTTTTTGCTGTTTAGCAATCATTGATTTTTTAGCCACTATATTGCCTCCTTATTACTTACTTTTGGAACGGCATACCGAATTGTGTAAGCAGTTCACGAGCTTCTTCGTCCGTGTTTGCTGTCGTTACAATAACGATATCCATACCGCGCACTTTTGATACTTTATCGTAATCAATTTCCGGGAAGATTAATTGTTCTTTAACACCTAATGTGTAGTTACCGCGGCCATCGAATGCTTTCTTCGAAATACCTCTGAAGTCTCTTACACGTGGTAATGAAACTGAGATAAGTTTGTCCAGGAATTCATACATTCTTTCTCCGCGAAGTGTAACTTTCGCACCGATAGGCATACCTTCACGTAAACGGAATGTAGCGACTGATTTTTTAGCTTTAGTAACAATTGGTTTTTGACCTGTAATAGCACTTAATTCCTCAACTGCTGTGTCGAGTACTTTTGCGTTTTGTACAGCGTCACCGATACCCATGTTTACTACGATTTTATCAATCTTTGGTGCCTGCATTACTGAAGAATAATTAAATTTATTTACGAGTTCTTGTTTAATTGTTTCATTGTATTTATCTTTTAAGCGAGCCATTAATGGGACCTCCTTCCGTTTAAATCTTATTTGATCTCTTTACCTGATTTAACAGCGATTTTCACTTTTTTACCATCTTTGATTTCATGACGGACACGAGTGCGTTCACCTGATTCAGGATCTACATGCATGACGTTGGAAACATGAATCGGAGCTTCTACCTCTAGAATCCCGCCTTCCGGGTTCATTTGAGATGGCTTCTGATGTTTCTTAATTACGTTGACATTTTCGATAACGACACGATTATCTGCAGGAATTGCTTTTAGTACAGTTCCTTTTTTACCTTTGTCCTTACCGCTTATTACAACGACCTGGTCACCTGTTTTTACGTGCATAGTTGTCGCACCTCCTTCGGTTTTGGTTATAGTACTTCTGGTGCTAATGAGATAATCTTCATGAAGTTTCCTTCGCGAAGTTCACGAGCAACTGGTCCGAAAATACGCGTACCTCTTGGACCTTTATCATCAGTATCACGGATGATTACGCATGCGTTCTCATCGAATTTAATATATGAACCATCTTCACGACGGACACCTGTTTTTGTTCTGACGATGACGGCTTTAACAACCTCACCTTTTTTGACAACCCCACCTGGTGTTGCATTCTTAACACTTGCAACGATTACATCACCGATGTTCGCAGTTTTACGGCCTGTTCCGCCTAAAACTTTAATAGTTAGCACTTCACGTGCACCTGAGTTGTCAGCTACCTTCAAACGGCTCTCTGACTGAATCATGCGTGATTCCCTCCTTCTGTTTCAAATATTTTATATAATTACAGATTCTTTAACGATCTCAACTAGACGGAATCGTTTAGTCGCAGATAATGGACGTGTTTCTTCAATTCTTACAATGTCGCCCATTTTCGCAGTGTTATTTTCATCATGTGTTTTATATTTCTTAGAATATTTAACACGTTTTCCGATGATCGGGTGCTTAGTGTAAGTTTCAACAAGTACCGTTACAGTCTTATCCATCTTGTCGGATACGACGCGGCCCTGGTAAACCTTGCGTTCGTTTTTTCTTTCCACGATTTGAACCTCCTCTAATTATTGATTCGCTTGTGCTTCTTCAATCTCTCTCTGGCGAACCGTCGTTTTCATTCTAGCGATAGTCTTTCTAACTTCTTTGATACGAGCAGTGTTTTCTAGCTGACCTGTAGCTAGCTGAAAGCGCAGATTGAAAAGTTCTTCTTTCAATTCTTTAACATTAGATTCAATTTCGGAATTCGTTAAATCACGGATTTCTTTAGCTTTCATTCGTATCACCACCTAATTCTTCACGTTTTACTACTTTCGTTTTTAATGGAAGTTTATGACTTGCAAGACGAAGAGCTTCTTTCGCTACTTCTTCTTCAACACCCGCAACTTCAAACATAACGCGGCCTGGTTTAACAACTGCAATCCAGCCTTCAATTGCACCTTTACCAGAACCCATACGTACTTCTAATGGTTTCTTTGTATATGGCGTGTGCGGGAAGATGTTGATCCATACTTTACCGCCACGTTTCATGTAACGTGTCATTGCAATACGTGCTGCTTCGATTTGTCTTGCAGTAATCCAAGACGTTGTTGTAGCCTGCAGTCCGTATTCGCCAAAGCTTACTTGATTTCCGCCTTTTGAACGTCCTTTAGTGTCTGGACGGTGCTGACGACGGTATTTAACTCTTTTTGGTAATAACATTCCAAATTTCCTCCTTACTATTTATTATTCTTTGTAGGAAGAACTTCTCCACGGTAGATCCATACCTTGACACCTAACTTACCGTAAGTAGTGTCTGCTTCTTCGTGAGCATAATCGATGTCTGCACGAAGTGTATGAAGTGGAACTGTTCCTTCATTGTAACCTTCAGCACGAGCGATGTCGGCACCGCCTAAACGTCCTGATACTTGTGTTCTGATACCTTTAGCGCCTGATTTAATAGCTCTTTGAAGCGCTTGTTTTTGTGCTCTACGGAAAGATACACGGTTTTCTAGCTGACGCGCAATATTTTCTGCTACAAGTTTAGCATCCATATCCACTTTCTTAATTTCAATAACGTTGATATGAACCTTCTTGCCAGTTAAGTTAGTCAGTGCAGTACGGAGTTTGTTAATTTCACTACCGCCTTTACCAATTACCATACCTGGTTTACCTGTGTGCAGTGCAATGTTTACACGGTTTGCTGCACGTTCGATTTCCACTTTGGAAATTGATGCATCTTTAAGATTAGTCTCGATATATTCACGAACTTTTAAGTCTTCGTGTAACAGGCTTGCAAAGTTTTTATCTGCATACCATTTTGCTTCCCAGTCACGAATGACACCTACACGAAACCCAATTGGATTTATCTTTTGGCCCAAGTTAATTCCCTCCTTATATAATTAAGCGTTCTCTGTCTCTTGGTTTTCTTCAGTTTCAACTTCTGTTTCATTTGCATATTCTTCAACAACTACTGTGATATGGCTCGTACGCTTGTTGATTTTAGTAGCACGGCCCTGGGCACGTGGACGGAATCTTTTCAGCGTTGGACCTTCGTCTGCATAAATTTCTGAAATGTACAGGTTGTCGATATCCATATCGTAGTTGTGTTCTGCGTTAGCAACAGCAGATTTAACTAATTTCTCCACTACCGGTGAAGATCTCTTGTTTGTAAGTTTTAGAATTGAAATCGCTTCTCCAACTTCTTTACCTCTGACAAGGTCAAGAATAAGGCGTACTTTACGCGGAGCGATTCTCACAGTTTTAGCAACAGCTTTCGATTGCATGAGTCTTTCCTCCTTTATCGCATATGGTTAGTTATTTATCTTTTTGTTTTCTGATCGTTTCCGTGACCTCTGAAAGTTCTAGTAGGTGCAAATTCACCCAGTTTGTGGCCAACCATATCTTCTGTGATGTACACAGGTACATGTTTGCGTCCGTCGTATACAGCGATTGTGTGTCCGATGAAATTCGGGAAAACCGTTGAACGGCGTGACCATGTTTTAATTACACTTTTTTTACTACCTTCGTTCTGAGCCTCTACTTTTTTCATGAGGTGATCATCGACGAAAGGTCCTTTTTTAAGACTGCGTGCCATGTAGGCGCCTCCTTCCAATAATGCGTGCGGATTTTATCCGCACACTTACATTACTTATTTCTTACGTCCTCTTACTATGAACTTAGTCGAACGGTTTTTGCCTCTGCGAGTTTTCTTACCGAGAGTTGGTTTGCCCCAAGGTGAAACTGGAGATGGCATACCGATTGGCGCTTTACCTTCACCACCACCGTGAGGGTGATCGTTAGGGTTCATTACCGAACCGCGTACTGTAGGGCGTTTACCTTTCCATCTAGAGCGTCCGGCTTTACCAATGTTGATAAGTTCGTGCTGCTCGTTACCAACTTGTCCGATTGTCGCTCTGCATGTAAGGAGAACCATACGTACTTCGCCGGAAGCTAATCTTACCAGCGCGTATTTACCTTCTTTACCTAACAGCTGTGCACCTGTACCTGCTGAACGAGACATCTGTCCGCCGGCACCCGGTTTTAATTCGATATTGTGGATTGTAGTACCAACCGGGATATCAGCTAATGCTAATGCGTTCCCTGTTTTGATATCTGCTTCAGGCCCACTCATGATTACTGCTCCAACTGTCATGCCTTTAGGTGCTAAGATATATCTCTTTTCACCATCTGCATATGATACTAACGCGATGTTAGCTGAACGGTTTGGATCGTATTCAATAGTTTTTACTGTTGCAGGAACCCCGTCTTTATTACGTTTAAAATCAATGACTCTGTATTGACGTTTGTGTCCACCTGCTTGGTGACGTACAGTGATTTTACCCTGGTTATTACGTCCCGCTCTTTTCGGCAGCGGCTGTAATAATGAACGTTCCGGAGTTGTTGAAGTAATTTCAGCAAAGTCCGAACCAGTCATATTACGACGACCATTCGTGGTAGGCTTATATTTCTTAATTGCCATCCTCGTTATACCTCCTTATTGGTATCTATTATTAATTAGAAGATTTCGATTGAACCTTCTTTAAGTTTTACAATCGCTTTTCTTCTTCTGTTTGTGTAGCCTTCGTAACGGCCCATGCGTTTTTTCTTAGGCTTAACATTCATAATGTTTACTTTGTCTACTTTAACGTCGAAAATTTCTTCAATTGCGTGTTTAACTTGAGTTTTGTTCGCTCTCACATCTACATCAAATGTGTATTTGTCTTCTGACATTAAGTCAGCAGAACGCTCAGTGATTACTGGGCGCTTGATAATGTCGCGTGCATCCATTATACAAGTACCTCCTCTGCTTTTTTGATTGCTCCCTCAGTGAAGATCACATGGTTAGCAGAAAGGATATCTAGTACGTTAAGACCAGCTGGAGTCAACACGGTAACACCTGGGATGTTACGCGCTGATTTTTCAACGATTTCGTCTTTATTTTCAAGTACAAGAAGTACTTTCTTAGCCGCACCAAGGTTTTCAAGAACTGTTAAGAATTCTTTAGTTTTTGGCGCTTCCATTTCAAGGTGGTCAATCACTTGTAGTGCTTCTTCATTCACTTTCGCTGAAAGTGCTGAACGAAGTGCAAGTTTCCTCATTTTCTTCGGCATGCTGAAGCTGTATGATCTTGGAGTCGGTCCGAATACAACGCCGCCTCCGCGGAACTGCGGTGCACGGATTGTACCTTGTCGTGCGTTACCTGTTCCTTTTTGTTTAAACGGCTTTCTTCCGCCGCCGCGTACAGCTGAGCGGTTTTTCACTGCATGTGTCCCTTGTCTAAGAGATGCACGCTGTAAGTGAACTGCTTCAAACAGTACATGCTGGTTCGGTTCGATTCCGAATACATCCTGGTTTAGTTCGATAGAACTTACTTTAGTTCCTTCTTTTGATAAAACATCGATTGCCATGTGTTTATCCTCCCTTCCTTATTACTTGTTACCTTTTTTAATTGATGATGAAATTTTTACAAAACCTTTTTTAGGTCCTGGTACGTTGCCTTTAATAAGAACAACATTTTTGTCTGCGTCAACACGTACGATTTCTAAGTTTTGCATAGTAATCGTTTTACCACCCATTTGTCCAGGTAATTTTTTACCTTTGAACACTCTTGACGGGCTCGCTGCCATAGCCATGGCACCTGATCCTCTGTGGTAACGTGAACCGTGACTCATTGGTCCGCGGCTGAAATTGTGTCGTTTGATAGAACCCTGGAAACCTTTACCTTTTGAAGTTCCTGTTACGTCTACAAAATCGCCTGCAGCAAATGTATCTACAGTGACTTCTTGACCTACGTCAAATTCCTCTGTGTTTACGTTCTTGAATTCGCGTATGAAGCGCTTAGGAGCAGCACCAGATGCTTTAGCATGGCCTGCCTCTGCTTTGTTGGCATATTTATTGCTTCTGCCTTTTGCGTTATAATCGCGTTTGTCATCAAATCCGATTTGAATCGCGTTATATCCGTCTGTTTCTTCAGTTTTCTTTTGAACTACTACGTTTCCTGCAGCTTCAACTACTGTTACAGGGATTAGCTCTCCGTTTTCACCGAAAACTTGAGTCATCCCAATTTTTCTACCTAAGATTCCTTTGGTCATCGAAAGTCGCACCTCCTATAATTTATAACTTGATTTCGATGTCTACGCCTGATGGTAAGTTTAAGCCCATTAGAGCATCAACTGTTTTAGGTGTAGGGTTTAAAATGTCGATAAGACGTTTGTGCGTACGCTGTTCAAACTGTTCACGTGAATCTTTGTATTTGTGCACCGCACGAATAACTGTGTAAATAGTTTTCTCAGTCGGTAACGGAATCGGTCCTGATACATCTGCACCTGAACGTTTTGCCGTTTCAACGATTTTCTCTGCTGATTGATCCAGCACTCTGTGGTCGTACGCTTTTAAGCGAATACGAATTTTTTGCTTTGCCATTATTTATACCTCCTTATGGTCGTCATCCTATTAATGGTAGACTATCTCCGCGAAAATTTTCTCGCACATCAGCCATGGCAATGCGGCCGGGTGTGTCAGTAACCTCTCGCTTCATCGATGTGTGATGTGCATTGGATCAGCACTTCACGTATACAGGACACATTGGTGTCCGCTTAAGTCCAACGTTAGATATGATACAGCAAAAGAGTGAGGAAATCAATAGATATCTAAAGATTTCTTCACTCTTTTTAAAGTTTTTTTATTTTCCTATTATATATGCATCAGTTCTGATATTAATTAATGAATATGAAGTATAAAATAAATACTATAAATAAACCGTACATGATTGGATTAATTTCTTTTCTTTTTCCTGCCATAATCATCGTGATCGGATAGAAGATAAATCCGACAGCGATACCGGTCGCAATACTGTAAGTGAGCGGCATCATAAATACAGTCAGGAATGCAGGGACTGCGACTTCAAATCTGCCCCAGCTTATCTTAGATAAATTCGATGCCATTAAAATTCCTACTATTATAAGTGCAGGCGCTGTCACTTCAGAAGTAAATGTCACAATCAGCGGTGAAAAAAATATTGCTGATAAGAATAACAGTCCGGTGACCACCGAAGCAAATCCGCTCCGTGCGCCAGCTGCTACTCCGGCAGTAGACTCTACATATGAAGTAGTTGTAGATGTTCCGAAAATCGCTCCTGTAATCGTGGCAAATGCATCTGCGAGAAGCGCTTTACCAGCCCGCGGGAGTTTGTTGTCTTTAATAAGGTTGGCTTGTGACGCTACTCCTACGAGTGTTCCTGCAGTATCAAAGAAATCCACAAACAGGAATGTCAGCACTACAATTAGAAACTGCACATTAAATATTGTATCAAAGTCCATCAGACCTTCAAACGCCGCACCAAATGTCGGTGCAACACTTGGCACAGAGCCAACAATTGCAGACGGCAGCGGAACAATCCCTGTCATAATACCGAGAAGTGCAGTAGCAATCATACCGATAAAAATTGCAGCCGGCACTTTTTTAGTCATTAGAATAACGGTAATAACGAGTCCTGCAAAAGTCAGCAGCACACCGCCGCTTTGAACATCGCCGAGGCTGATTAATGTCGCATCATCTCCTGCGATAATACCTGAGGACTGAAGTCCAACGAATGTAATAAAGAATCCGATACCGGCACTGACCGCCATTTTCATTTCCATCGGAATGGCATTAATTATGTATTCGCGAAGTCCGGTCAATGTCAGCAGTACGAATATTACTCCGGAGAAGAGAACGCCGGTCAAAGCAGTCTGCCATGGAATACCCATCGTCAGCACAACTGTAAAAGCGAAGAACGCGTTCAGCCCCATGCCCGGTGCTAAAGCGATGGGATACTTCGCAATAACGCCCATAAAAAGACAGCCGACAAAAGCGGCAAGACACGTTGCCACGAAGACGGCATTAATATCCATCTTCATTTCATCGGGTACACCCTCTATACCCTGCAGTGACAAAATTGAAGGGTTTACTGCAAGAATGTAAGCCATCGACAGAAACGTCGTCAGTCCCCCGATAATTTCCTTTTTAAAATTAGTGTCCAGTTCATCGAATCCAAAAAACTTTTTCATAACAAACTCCAATCATATAATGATTATTTAAATTGTATAATCTTCGGATCATCGTAACCGATAAAACGAATCAGCAGTTCCCTTGTATAAGGGAAAAACATTTCGATAATTCTGCCGTAAAAAAGCACAATCAGCACCGTACCAATAAATACCGGTCCGCCAAGTATAAGGCCAAGTACAGCAACTGTAAGCTCCATTAAAAACCGCGCTCTCGCCATTCTTAAATTAAACTTCATGACCAGCACCATCATTAGCGAATCTCTCGGTCCCGCTCCTAAATTCGGTGTCATGTAAAAAGCCGAACCAAAGGCTGCAATAAATACACCCGCTGTAAAAAATAGTGCCTGTGCCGGCCAGGCTTCCGCATCCGGCAGTATCCAGACAAAAAAGTCGATGAATGCACCGATCGTTACCAGATTGACGTAAACTCCTCCTTTAGGAAGAGCTTTTAAAATCAGCGAAGTTGCAATAACTATTCCAATGCCGACGATAACCGACCAGCTTCCGAATGTCAGTCCGAGTGATTGCCACAGGCCAAAATGCAGTACATCCCAGGGAGACAGCCCCATAACGAAACCTTTGACCTGCATCGCTACACCGACCGATAATATGATTAAACCCGCAAAGTAAAACAGGCAACGCTTAATAAAGCTGTGCGACAAATTATCACTCCTATGTATAATAAGCATAAATTTTACCAGTTGGATTAAATCTCAAATACAAGTATATTATACACCTTTTTTTATATTAATCCATGCTAAAACCGTACATTTACATTTTTTTTAACGTTAACGTTTGTCTAAAATTTATTGCTTTCTCATCACAATTAGAACTCCACTTTTATGATATGATATTAATTAAGTTTAGGTGGTGGTAAAAATGGATTTGGAAAGCAAATTGCAGGAGTTAAAGTATGAATATGTTCACCTTCAGGGTGATTTGGAAAAAATTGAGTCAACTGGTCATCCAACTGCGAAAATGACTGACCGTCTTCACGACCTCGAACAGCAAATTAAAGAAGTTCGCCAGGCGCTAAAAAATAAGTAATTTCAGGACGTGTATATAATGAAACGAATGATTACCCTGATTATGATCATTCAATTTTTAATCTATTTCGGATTCAGTATGATTATCCCCGTCATTCCCGAACTTGTGAATCAGCTCGGTGTCAATACGATACATATGGGGCTGCTGCTTGCAGTTTATTCACTTGCAAGTTTTCTTTCGGCACCGTTCTTCGGGCGGCTGTCGGATAAAGTCGGCAGACGTCCGCTTCTGCTCGGAGGGCTCGCTGCTTTTGCACTCAGCTTTTTAATTTTCGGTTTATTCATCGATAATTTAACCGTACTGTATATAAGCAGAATTATTGGGGGTGCCGCTTCAGGCGCACTTTATACCGCCACAACGAGCATGGTTGCAGATATTACAACTCGTGAAGAGCGTACAAAATACATGGGCCTTGTCGGTATGTGCATTGGTCTCGGCTTTATTTTCGGCCCGGGTGTCGGAGGAATTCTCGCCGGCATCTCTTTAAGTTTTGCCTACTACATGACGACAATCGTGATTACCGGCGCCTTGATTTTCAGCTTCTTTAAAGTCTCTGAAACATATCGTCAGTCAACACAGCAGGCACCGAAGAAAATTACCCTCGCCGCTGATTACTTCACGCAGCCGATTGGCATACTGATGATCGGCACTTTTTTCGTAATGTTTTTCATGAGCGGGATGGAAAGTACTTTCCAGCTGCTCGGACAGGACCGCATTGATATTACACCGACAGAAATGGGTGTACTGTTTTTCATCGGCGGAATATTCAATGCGCTGACTCAAGGAGTGTATATAAGAAAGCTGAAGGACGGCCAGGAGAAAAAAGCAATGGTTGCCGGACAAATTATGGCAGTTATTGCCTTTATCATGCTGCCGTTTATGACCGGACTTGTCTACGCAGGAATCTGTATTGTGCTGCTTATGACAGGCAACGCACTCGCAAAAACATTAATGACATCACAGATTACGAAAGAAGCATCTGCCCATGATATGGGACGCGTTACAGCAACGACATATTCTCTCGACAGTCTCGGTAGAATATGCGGGCCGCTTATATTTAACGCACTGTTCTTAGTATCTGCCGGCCTGCCGTTTTATTTCGGTGCGCTGATGACTGTGCTGTCTACACATTTTATTTTTCAATATTATAGAAAACGAGGGAGAGCCGCATGACCTTACTAACGCTCCTCATGCTTTTAATTTATATCGTTATCAGTGCTGCTACCATTTTAAATATGCGGTCGCGCGTTCTTGACGTTGCACGTTATATTTCCGGCGCTGCATTTTTAATGATGACAATTACATTCAGTCTGTCACTGACCAGCCCGGATATTTTTATCGTACTGGCACTTTCTTTATGTATTGTTCTGTCAGTTGAAATTACAGCTTTTAAAGAATCAAAAGGCGACCGCGAAAATTTATTTTTAGTTCATGCCTTTACGCTGACGATGGCGCTTGTACTTATAATAATACTGCTCACGCTGTAAGGAGATGTGTACATGAGACGTGTTATCCTAATACTGCTGATGTTAATACAGATACTGTTCTTTATAAATTATTCGATTAACGACGGCATTATTTTCTACAACATTTATATCTGGTTCACTCTCGCAGCGCTGGCTATTATTACAGGCATCCGGGCTTTCCGCTCAGAGCCTCATCTGAATGAAAGCCGGAATATGCACTCTTACTTTTCACTCGCGCTGATTATTATCTCGTGTGCGTCCGTGCTGTTTATATTGTATATTGCTATAATGCAGCCTTATTATTTATAAGCGAAAGATCCATCCGGAGTACCCGGATGGATCTTTTTTACTATTATCTTCTTTTAAGTATTCTATTCAGCTGCATTTTACTTTTCTGGAACAGCGGAAACATCACTTCCGCCATGGTATACAGAGGACGGTTTATTACATAATCAAATTCACCAATTTTATCTGATACTTCTGTGCCCCATACTTTTTTAAATTGCCACAGCCCAAAATGTTCATCCTCTTTATCGGGCTCAACCGATACACCGCCGAAGTCATATGTCACTGCCCCGTGTTCTCTTGCATACTGCATCATATGCCACTGCATGTGATGATTCGGTAGAAACTCCCTGAAATCGTTTGAAGATGCTCCGTAGAGGTAATAAGATTTATGACCGGCCTGGGCATAGAGCGCTCCTGACAAAAGAACCCCGTCCGGATGTGTACGCTGAATTTCATTCATGCCTTCAAACTGCGCCTGAACTTTTGCCATACGCTTATTTAAGTTTTCAAGCTGATTTTGCTTCTTCTGTTCATCTTTAATTTTTTCCGCTTTCCTGATATCTTTTTCCACCTTGGCAATATCGTTTTCAAGAGCCTGCAAAGCTTCTTCCGGCATCAGTTTTACCATAAACAGTTCCATGTGGCCTTCTGGATTTAAGTTATCATACAGCGATTCAAAGTAAGTAATATCTCTCGTTAAGAAACCGTCGCGTTCGCCGGTCTCTTTCATCAGCTTAACAAAGTCAGGCAATTCTTCTCTCGCTGCCTTATACACCGTCGTTCCCGCGCGAAGAGAATTGCGGACTTTCGTGCGGTTGTTGCGCTCGAAACTCTGCAGCAGCAGTTTATCATCAACACTGATATCCGTCACCATCGTCGTACGGGGCTGGATAACATCTTTGCTCATTCCGTCTGTAAGACCGTGGTGTTTAAAACCGAGGGATTTCAGGTATTCTATTGTATCTTCATTGCCTTCAGCGGGAATGTCCGGATCTATTTTAATCGTATAGGACTTTTCATCCGCTGCAATTTTCTTGGCCGCTTCGAGCAGTGCGCGGACAACTTCTTTGTCCTTGTAATCACAGACGAAACCCCGGGAGGCATAACACATAGTGAAAAATGTTTTCGGCACTTTTTTAAACAGGAGCAGCGCCGCTCCTTCAACTTTGCCGTTCCGCCCGACAGCTATGCGCCTTGAGTACCAGCCTGTTAATTCCTTTGAACCTGCCCATGATGTCAGCTGCAGCAAATCTCCTGACGGATGGGACATAACAAATTCATCGTGCATTTCATCTGTAATATTCAGTAGTTCAACCATAGTTTCTCACCAATCATTTCTCGATTATTTCTGATATAATAAAATCCCAAAGGGAGCGTGCAAAAATGAAACAGATTATTTTAATTTTATTTGCAGCATTTAACATTTACAGCTTAATTAATATTTCAACCTCTTACCAGCATGATGAGCTCATTGCTCTGCTCAGCACAAGGATAATTTTCATGGCAATCTCTATTATACTGTCTGTATTATTCCTCATTGCCGGTGCATCCAAAAGTACTAAAATTATAGCAGTCCTAACGATTCTAACCGGTCTGCTGCATTTTGCTGCCATCCTGCTTATTTACATTTAATTTCTACAATATTGTAGCATATTTTAGTATACAGTTCTTTTGAAATCATCTGGTTTAGGGAGTAGATAAATATGAGAGACCTCGGTATATATTTTGGTACATTTGCACCTTGTCACGTCGGTCACTTCGAACAAATTGTCAGAGCAAAAAGAGAAAATAAGCATGCCGCTGTAATTATTAGCGGTTACGAAGGTGATCGGGGCGACCGGATCGGCATGAATCTGGCACACCGTACCCGGTCGATGCGCCAGCTGCTCCGGCACGACAACAATGTCTCGATCCTTGAACTCAACGAAACAGATATTCCGCGTTATCCTGCCGGCTGGCAGCCGTGGCTTGAAATGCTCGAAAGTCTTATTCGTCAAACTAAAGATGCCCTCGATTTTGATGTTGAAAGTGCCACATTTTATATGGGCGAGAGGGAATATATAGAACCGCTTGAAAGTTACTTCAATGATAAGTGGCCGGAGATTGATATTCATATGACTATGGTGGACAGAAAAATTCTTGGTATCAGCGGGACTGAAATTAGGGAAACACCTATATTAAACTGGGACTACGTTACCCGTCCTTTCCGCCGCTTCTTTGTACAGAACGTCCTTGTTACCGGCGCTCCAAACAGCGGTAAATCAATGCTCATTGAAGATTTGGCCCGGAGATATTCTACGAGCTGTTCCATCGAATATGCTGAAGAATATTTTGAAGACCATCAGCTGAAATCACCCGATCTTGATGCTAAAGATTTTCATGCCATCGGCATCGGTCAGTTCGAACTGAACCGCCGCCATATCCATTCCAATGCAACACGCAAAATATTTTTCGCCGATACCGATGTCCTGTACTCAAAAGTACATAATATGCTCGCTGCTCACGACGAGCAGGATTACGTCAATCAGATTTTTGAACATTATATTCATCTGCAGACATGGAGTCTGATTCTGATTATGCCGCCGCCAGAAGACTCATCAGATTACGACCGTAAATTTTACAGTCTGCTTCTCGAACAGCTGGAACATTATAATTTAATGAACCATGCGGTCATTTTAAATGATACATATCTTGAGAATTACAACCGTGCTCATGCGCTGATCGATGAAATTTTAGAAAAAGGAAAAGGTAACTGAATTTAATGATTTTTCTGTTATAATGTAATTTACTATTCGTTTATACAGGAGGAATCGCTATGCAAGAAGAACTGCTGCTAACACCGGGACCAACTCCGGTGGCCCGACGCACGTATCAAGCAATGTCCCAGGGTATTTTCGGTCACAGAACAAGCCGCTTCAAAGAAATGTCAGCCGGCATTCAGGAAAAACTGAAACCTTTATTTGGTACAGATAATCCCGTTGCTATATTGACTTCATCAGGCACCAGCGCACTTGAAGCTGCTATGGTTAACCTTGTTGATGACGGCGATACAGTTGTTTTAATTGTCAGCGGCGTATTCGGCGGCAAGTTTGCCGATATTGCCGGACGCTATAACTTTAATGTTCATATCTATGATGTGAAATGGGGAGAAGCGGCTGATCCAAAAGCTTTTAAAGAATATCTTAACGGACTCGATAATGTTACTGCAGTATTTACTCAGGCATGCGAGACTTCCACCTCGGTTCTGCATCCGCTGTCTGAACTGGCTGATGTCGTTCACAATTATAATGAAGAAACGCTGTTTATCGTAGATGCGGTCAGTGCCCTCGGCGGCGCAGATATGAATATGCAGCGAGATAAAATCGACTGCATCGTGTCGGGCAGCCAAAAAGCGCTGATGCTTCCTCCGGGACTTGCATTTGTTGCGCTGAACGACAGAGCTGTAAAAAAAGTAAATAACTCTCGTCATGGCCGCTACTATCTGGATTTAAAAATGTATTTTAAGTCTCTCGAAGTTGATTACACACCGCAGACACCTGCAGTCACTCTGTACCAGGGGCTCGAGGATGTTCTCGATATGATACACGAAGAAACAATTGAAGAAGTATTTGTACGCCATAAAAAAATGCAGAAAATGCTCCGCCGCGGCATTGAAGCGCTGGAGCTGGAACTTTTCGTCAAAGAAGCAGCGGCTTCGCCGACAGTAACAGCCGTCACCTCGACACCTGAAGAGATTTCGCATATTAAAGACACGCTTGAAAAGGATTATCATATTTCGGTAGCAGGCGGTCAGAAAGACCTCGCCGGAAAAATTATCCGTATCGGCCACATGGGCTTTATGTTCCCGAAAGATATGCTCGCTATATTAAGTGCCCTTGAAGATATTCTAAGCAGACTGCGCAGCAAAAACTACTACGGCAAAGCATTAACTGCCGCCCAGGAGAGTTTATATGACCAAGCATAACGTAATCGTACTGGACCCTGTCAGCCAGGATGGGATACAGGCACTTATTGATAATGATAACTTCAGAGTTACACGTCAGGAAGGCTTATCGGAAGCGCAGATTATCGATATAATCCATGATTTTGATGCAGCAATAGTCCGAAGCCAGACTAAAATTACAGAACGTATTATCCAGCATGCGAAGAAACTTAAGATGATTGCACGTGCAGGCGTAGGCGTTGATAACATCGATATTGATGCAGCCACCAAACATGGTGTAATTGTCGTCAACGCTCCTGAAGGCAATACTATTTCAGCCACTGAACATACGCTCGCTATGATGCTGTCGATGGCACGCGATATTCCTGAAGCATATAAAGAGCTGACAGATGGTACATGGAACCGTGGCGCTCATAAAGGAGTGGAGCTTTACGGCAAAACTCTCGGTATTATCGGCGCAGGAAAAATCGGCTTCGGCGTTGCGAGACGTGCCAAAAGTTTCGGTATGAAAATTGCAGCATTTGATCCGTACCTATCTGATGAAAAAGCCCGTGACAACGAAATCCTTAAAATGGAAGTTGATGAACTGGCAGCTGCAGCAGATTTTATCACTGTACATACACCGCTGACACCTCAGACCAAAGGTATTGTCGGTGCAGACTTCTTCAGCAAATGTAAGAAGAGTGGTGTCTACCTTATTAATGTGGCACGCGGAGGGATTATCGATGAGGATGATTTACTTGAAGCACTTGATGCAGGCATTGTAAAAGGTGCCGCACTCGATGTATTTGTTACCGAGCCGCCGGAAAACACTGCACTCCTGACACATCGCCGCACTGTGGTAACACCGCATCTCGGAGCTTCTACAGCTGAAGCTCAGGAAAAAGTTGCCGTCAGTGTATCGAAGGAAATTATCGAGTACTTTGAAGACGATAAGATTACTCATGCTGTCAATGCACCGCGAGTCAGCAGTTCTGTCACAGAAGAATTGAAACCTTATATGTCTATCGTGAAACATTTGGGACAGTTCGGCATTCAGCTCCTCGACAATCCGCCGCAGGAGATTAAAATCAAATATCATGGAGATATCGCGGTAGATGATACGAGTATTCTGACACGTACTTTCGTGACTAACATGCTAAAACCCCATTTCGGCGACGAAGTGAATATTATTAACGCTCTGTACTACTTAAATGAGCGGGATGTAACTTACAAGGTTGAGAAGAAAGCAAAAGCGGACGGCTACACAAACTATCTGGAAGTTGAACTTATCAACGATAACGAACACGTTACTCTCGGCGCCTCGACTATCCCAGGCTACGGAGAACGTCTCGTAAAAATTAACGAATATCCTATCGACTTTAAACCGGAAGAAAATATACTCATTATAGAGCACACGGACCGCCCCGGTATTATCGGAGAACTTGGGGCACTACTTGGCGAAGATTCAGTGAATATCGCTTCTATGCAGCTGGCCCGGCTGTCTAAGGAAGGCGACGCCATGGTTCTGTTTATATTGGATAACCAGGTCCTGGAAGCAACTTATGAAAAAATAAAAGAAATACCAAACATCCATAAAGTCCACACGATTAAGCTCGGATAAAAAAGAGACTGGAATAAAAGTTTTGAAACAATAAGAGAAATGGCTTGGAAATCTTAAGTTTAAGATTTCCAAGCCTATTTTTATAGAATAAAATATATTAAAAACCGATCGCCGGACAAGTCTACTATCATGAGAGTAAATGCCCGGTCCTTAGGTTTGCGTGACAGGGTTTCATGTGTATCCGAGCTTCTTGGGGGTGGCATGACGGGGTTTCATGTGTATCCCAGCTCCTTGGGGTTGGCATGACAGAAGCTCATATGTATCCCAGCTCTCCAGGGTTGGCATGACAGAAGCTCATATGTATCCCAGCTCTCCAGGGTTGGCATGAAGGAAGCTCATGTGTACCCCAGCTCTCCAGGGTTGGCATGAAGGAAGCTCATGTGTACCCCAGCTCTCCAGGGTTGGCATGAATGAATCTCATGTGTACCCCAGCCCAGCTTCTTTTTATTTAATTAAGCGTTCCACAGCATCGGGAACATCCAGTACATCTTTCAGCATCTGCTGTTCCGGTACATTCAGCTCTTCAAATGTACCAATAATTTCACGTCCTGTAAGTCCTGTCAGCGTTGCAATAAATACTGCCCCAATCTTATCGGCGCAGTAAAAATCTGCTACGGAGTCACCCACGATAAAAATTTGTTCATCGCTCTTGTTTTTTCCGTCAACAGCTGCTTCAAACAGTGCATCGTTCTGCACATACAGACTCCATAAGTAGCTGAAAGGGTGCGGCTTTGTCAGCGCATGACCGGCAGTATTTCTATCTTCCGCTTCCATCACTTCACTTGCAGTTGAAATACGGCGTTCATCGAATACTTCCAGCAGGCCGCCTTCTTCAAACGGCAGAAGCGTTTCCTGTCTTGGCCTTCCTGTGGCAACACCCACTGTGTAGCCTTTTACTTTCAGTCCATCGAGCATTTCTTTAATCAAGGACGGTTCAACAATCCACTCTTCATCGTAAATAAATCCCGGTTTCTGCAGTTCTTCAGCAGGTTTGCCGGTGTCCGCTTCAACAAGCTCACTGCCTAAATACCATTCCTGATATTTAAAGTGTCCCTGCTCCCATATCGGACCGTACATACTGAAGTCTTTCGGATCTTTCAAATTCTGAAGTGTTCCGGCATAGTTCATTAAAGCACTGTAAATTTCATCTTTAGTGAAATTTTCCCGGGAAATAAATTCAAGCACTGCTTCCGGATTTACAGATACTTCTCCGAGCATATCTCCGACTTCATTTAAATTCGTCACGTCGACATCAGCCAGATTTAAGTTTTCCTGTTTCAATATATCTATGTACATAATTGCAAAGGTAATAAACAGCATATCCCAGTTTGAATTCAGTCCTGCTTCCTTAAAGCGTTTCAGCACCTGATCATCAGCAAAAATCGTTCTCCGGATATCTTTAATTTCGCCCTCTGTATAATCCGTTACGAATTTTCGGCCATCTAAATTTAAATAACGCGGACTGTACAGCAATTCCTCAACTGTCAGTGCAGAAACATCAAAACATCTTTCTTCACTTAAAAATACACCGTCAACATCAAACAGAATCGTTGTCATAATAACACTCCAGTAATTTTTTATGTATTTTCAGTTTCTCACACCGCCTTACTATTGTCGACTATTTATACAAATTTTCTGGCAACTTGAACTTTTAAGTCATAAATGATTTTTATGTTTTAAATTTCACCTTTTTGTAATATGATAAACAGTAGATTGTAAATTTATCGCATAGTTCAATAAGGAAAAGTAAAGTTTGTAAATTAAATATTATATGGAGGACTCTTTATGTCTCTTAGTCCAATGGAAGTTATCTTCATGTTCCTCGGTGGACTCGGTATCTTCTTGTACGGTATCAAACAGATGGGCGACGGCCTGCAGGCAGCTGCCGGCGATCGTTTGCGGGATATTTTAAACCGTATGACATCGAACCCTGTCAGAGGAGTGCTTGCAGGTATCATTGTTACCGTCTTAATTCAAAGCAGCTCTGGCGCTACTGCCATTACTATCGGTTTAGTGAGTGCAGGGTTCCTGACGCTCAGACAAGCCATCGGCGTTATTTTAGGTGCCAATATCGGTACGACAGTTACGGCATTTATTATCGGACTCGATATTGGTGCATATTCTCTGCCGATTCTCGCTGTGGGTTCATTTATGCTGTTTTTCTTTAAAGGCAATCAGATTATTAACATAGGGAGAATCCTCTTCGGATTCGGGGCCCTTTTTTACGGTCTTGAGTTAATGGGCGACGGCGTTGGACCGCTTGCTGATCTCGCATATTTCCAGGATCTGATGCTGACCATGAGTGATAATTCACTTCTCGGTCTCGCTGTAGGTATTATCTTGACTGTCATTGTCCAAAGTTCGAGTGCCACAATTGCCATACTTCAGAATTTCTATGCTAATGATATGGTTGATTTGCAGGCTGCTTTGCCAATCCTGCTCGGAGACAACATCGGTACGACAATCACTGCTGTATTAGCAGCTCTCGCCGGCTCAATTGCCGCTAAACGTGCTGCTCTGGTCCACGTTACATTTAACATCATCGGTGCAGTAATCTTTATGATACTGATGCCGCTGTTCATAATATATGTTGGATATCTCGAAGACTTCCTGAGCCTGAACAAACCGATGACTATCGCTTTCGCACATGGCTCATACAATATAATTAATACATTAATTCATCTGCCGTTTGTCGGTGCTCTCGCCTGGCTGGTTGTTAAAATAATTCCGGGACGTGATTTTTCTGAAGACTTCACACCTCAGCATTTAGATCCGCTGTTATTAAAACAGTCCCCGAGCATTGCTATACAGGGAGCACAAAGCGAGGTTAAGAATCTTGGACAGCTGGTCCTCAGCACTTTGCAGGATGCACGCCAGTACAGTGACAAACAGGATGATAAGCTCTTCAAACAGATTGAAGATAAAGTTAACGTTGCAGCAACACTGCAGGATGCAACACGCAGCTACCTGCTCGATGCATCGAAATACGAAGTTTCACAGGAAGATACTGAACGTGTCAGCACCTTGCTGGAAGTATCTCGTATACTGCTTAAAGTAAGTTCACAAGCTAAAAACCTGGCGGATCAGTATCATACTAAGTATGAAAATAATATCGAACTGTCAGATGATGCAAAAGAAGGTCTGGAAGACCTATACAGACATGTTTACGAATCATTCACAATGGCTCTTGAGACGCTTGATGTTTACAATCCTCAAGCACTGGAGCAAGTTATCAGATTGAGCCAGAAATCTCACAGAATCGAAAACAAACTTCGTAAAGAACATATCAAACGTCTTTCGAGAGGTGAATGTTCAACGGATGGCGGTTCCCTCTATGTTGAGCTAATCAGTAATTTAGAGCGTATTGGCTATAACGCAAGAAACATTACAGAAACAAACTTAAATAACGTTACGGAAGAGCTGCACGATGACTTTACTGTATACGATTGATAAAAAAGGAACCGGGATTAATTTCCCGATTCCTTTTTTTATTTTAATATTTATCCATATAAGATTTAAGTTCCCATTCCGAAACAACTGAACGATAATCTTCCCACTCGAGCATTTTGTGTTCGTAAAATGCTTTATAAATATGACTGCCGAGCGCTTCTTTTGCAAGTTTGCTGTCACGAAGCTCTTTTAAGGCATTGTAAAGCGTCGAAGGCAGATCTTCTACGCCGTTTTCAAGGCGTTCTTCTCTGGTCATTTCATAAAGGTTTAAGTCTATGGATTCTTGAAGCTCCAGCTTATTTTTAATGCCATCCAGTCCCGCCTTTAAAATGACTGCGAGTGCCAGATAGGGATTCGCTGATGGATCGACAGAACGGACTTCCACACGTGTTGATAATCCGCGTGAAGAAGGGATTCTCATCAATGGCGAGCGGTTCTTTTTACTCCATGCGATGTAGCTTGGCGCCTCGTAACCCGGCACCAGGCGTTTATAAGAGTTTACAAGCGGATTCGTTACCGCAGTAAAGCCTCTTACGTGCTTCAGTACACCTGCCATAAAGTATTTCATATCTTCGCTTAAGCCATCTTCTGCAGACTCATCAAAGAATGCATTCTCTTTTCCTTTAAAAAGCGACACGTTAAAATGCATGCCATTGCCGTTAATTCCAAACAGCGGTTTCGGCATAAATGTTGCATGCAGATTATGCTTTCTTGCGACCGTTTTTACAACGAGCTTAAATGTCTGTATATTATCACATGCTGTGACAGCATCCGCATATTTAAAATCAATTTCGTGCTGTCCCTCAGCTACTTCATGGTGGGACGCTTCGATATCAAAGCCCATATCCTCCAGTTCAATAACGATATCCCGGCGGCAGTTCTCCCCCGAGTCCGTAGGTGCTAAATCGAAATAGCCACCCTGGTCATTTAAGACAGTCGTCGGTTTGCCCTGCTCATCCAGTTTAAAAAGAAAGAACTCCGGTTCAGGTCCGAGATTGAATGATGTATAACCGAGCGATTCCATTTCTTTTAAAACAGTTTTTAAATTAGTCCGGGGATCGCCTTCGAATGGTGTCCCGTCTACTTTGTAAACGTCACATATCAGCCGTGCTACTTTGTCACCCCGCGATGTTGTCCAAGGAAATACCGTCCATGTGTTTAAATCCGGAACCAGATACATATCTGATTCTTCGATGCGCGTAAACCCTTCGATTGAAGATCCGTCAAACATCATTTGTCCGTCAAGAGCTTTATCGAGCTGGCTGAAAGGCACTTCCACATTTTTAATCGTTCCGAGAATATCTGAAAACTGCAGCCGGATAAACCTTACATTCTCTTCTTGTGCAATACTGATAATTTTTTCTCTGGTTAAACTTTCCATACCTCACGCCCTTATCTGATTTTGATGTTATTCATGCTGAAAACTCATGAGAAAATATTACCATACCTATTTTTCATGCGCAATCAGCAATTAATTATATTAAAAAAGATGCAAACCCGATATTGAGTTTACATCTTCTCTCTGTTTTAAAAGACACTGATTATATTCATGATAAAGACGAATAAAATTATTGCGGGAAGAATAAATCTGAGCAGGAAGATCCAGGCTTTAAAAACAGTGTATGAACTGCTCCCTTTTGTAACGTTCAGCTGTTCCATAGCAACTCTTCTGTCTAAAATATAACCGATAAAAATTGATGAGAACAAAGCTCCTGCCGGCAGGAGTATATTCGATACAAGGAAGTCCACGTTGTCAAATATCGTTCCCGCAAAGAATTGAACGTCATTCAGCACCCCTTCTGACAACGCAGACGGAATACCGATAGCAAAAACGATAACAGCGTAAATGTAAGTTACTTTTTTACGTTTCGACTGATCACCTTTAACCGTATTGGCAACGTTAATTTCAATCATAGAGAACGAAGATGTCAATGTCGCAAATAAGAATGCGAACAGGAACATCAGATAGAAAATAATACCGAACGGTATCGCATTAAATATTTCAGGCAGGACGATAAATACCAGACCCGGCCCTTCCATACTCTGCATGCCGAACGAAGCAATCGCCGGAAAAATCGCAAGTCCCACCATTACAGAAACTGCGATATTCATGAGTACTATATAAGAGGCCGACTTAGGCAGATTCTGATCAGCTTTTAAGTACGATGCATAAGTTATCATCTGTGTAATCCCCACACTGAGCGCAAAGAACGACTGTCCGAGTGCAAACATTATTCCATTGGCACTGAGTTCACTGAAGTCCGGGAGCAGAAAGTATTTAACTCCTTCAAATGCATTCGGCAGCGAGAGCGAACGGATAATAATGAACAAGAACAAGATGAACAGCATCGGCATCATAATTTTAGATGCGCGTTCAAGTCCTTTTTGTATCCCCTGGGCCACGACAAACGCAGTGATAAATATAAAAATACCCTGAGCAGCAATTACATATACCGGATTGGTAATAACATCCCCAAGCAGCACTGTATAATCATTGACAGTATACAAATTCAAAAAATCCATCAAAGCAATGAGCAGATAAATTAATATCCAGCCGCCGATAACACTGTAGAACGAGAGCAGCAGCATCGTTCCAAAGTGTCCGATCCAGCCGAAAATTCTTAAACTTTTTTTACCGCTTAAGTATTCGAAACCGTCAATCGGATTTCTTCCTGAGGCACGGCCGATAACAAACTCACTGATTAAGAGCGGCAGGCCAATAAGTATAGTAAATAGCAGGAAAACAAACAGAAACGCACCGCCACCGTGTTCAGCAGTCATATAAGGGAAACGCCAGACGGCGCCGAGACCTATTGCAGAGCCTGCTGCCGCCAATATAAAACCTAATTTTGAGTTCCAATTATTTTCGGACAAAATATTACCTCTTTTCCATCATCAATGTTCGTATTTTACCACACTAAAGAGAGTTTTTATATACAAAAAAACCGGGAGAGGCGTTTCTCCCGGCTTTTCGGTATTTTCTATAACTTTAGTTAGGATTATCTTCTAGTTCAGGTATAGATTTCTCTAAATACTGACGGTCCTTATTCGCATTAAAGTGATCGGCTTTTTCCATCTTAACGTCTGTCACATAGTCAGGCATTTCTACGAAACTTTCGTAAATACCTTTCTCCACCAGGAAGTTTCCTTCCGGGAACTGAACACCGATGTTTCCGTCTTTAATTGCTGCATACTTAACGAATCCCTGGAAGACTCCGTTCTTATTGTATAGAACGACCGCTTCCCCGTCTTCGAGTCCTTCTCGTCGTGCATCGTTTTCACTGACGAGTACATCGTAGCGCCCCATGTGGTTAAAGGCATCCTGATCTCCATAAATCATCGCGTTAAACTGCTTGCCGCGTCTCATCAGAAGTTTGAATTCTCCAGCTTTCTTATTGTTGTCAGGAATATCCATCGTAATCAGGTTCGCTCTTCCATCCGGTGTCGGACATACCCCGCCTTCACACAGCCATGCTCCGCCGTACTGATAAACGTCACCAGCTTTCTTCAGGTGCTGAACACCGTCATACTGAGGATTCGCTTTGGCAATCTCGTCGCGGATTTCCTGTCCTGACTGGAAATCGATTAAGTGAGACTCTTCAGGCTTAACACGTTTCGCAAGGTCGACGTAAATCTTCCATTCACTGCGTGCTTCGGCAATGCGGTTGCGGTTCCCTTCAATCTCAGGAGAGAAGTAAATCATACGTTCTGTCGATGTTGACAATCCTCCGCCATCCTGCTCATAACGTGTTTTCGCAGGCAACACTACAACTGTTTCTTTTGCATCGAGCAGGGTTGATGTATTTAAAATAATATCCTGGTGAACACGGATGTCGAGATTTTGCAAAGCTTCTCTTACAAAGTCCGGATCCGGCATCGTTTCCAGGAAGTTACCGCCCGACATATAGTAAAGCTTAAGCTTTCTTTCATTGTCGTCCGGCAGCATTGCGTTCTCAATCGTTACACCAACAGTATCTCCAGGCCACTGAGGAAGTTTGAAATTCCACAGTTCTTCGATGCGCGGACGGTTTTCATCGTTATAATCCCCGCCCGGCAGTGAAAACGGATCTGCTCCCATTTCACCTGAGCCCTGCACTGATGAGTGTCCGCGTAATGGCATAAGACCTTTGTTTTTACCGCCCAGCCAGCCCCGTAATAAAGCTAGGTTCGATACTTGTGAAATATTATCTGTCGCGTGTTTGTGCATTGTTAAGCCAAGTGCCCAGACCATAACGCCTGTTTTCGCTTTAGCAAGACTGTTTGATAATTCGATAATTTGTTCTTTATCGATACCTGAAGACTGGACAATCTCATCCCAGCTCTGCGACTGAACGTTTTCTTTAAGATCGTCATAGTTGTTGACGTGTTCATTAACAAACTCGTGATTAATGGCCGAACCTTCATTTTGTTCTTCAAGATCGAACCAGTGTTTCATTACACCGTGCATGAGCGCGATGTCCCCGCCGATGTTTACTTCATAGAATTCATCTGCTATTTCAGTACCGAACAGTGCTGATTCAACAACTGAAGGCACCCAGTAATTCTCCATAGCAGGCTCCCTGTAAGGATTTATAACGATAATTTTCGTACCGCGTTTTTTAGCTTCCATCATATATTTGGTAGAAACCGGTGATGCGTTTGACGCGACACTGCCCCAGAACACCAGTACATCAGTTCCAAGCCAGTCCTGATAGTTACAAGTCGAAGCTCCGACACCTACAGAGCGTTTCATTGCTGATTTACTCGGCGAGTGACAGATACGCGAGGCATTATCAATATGATTGGTTTCCAGATAACGCGCAGTTTTCGCTGCAACATAATAAGATTCATTCGTAATACCGCGGCTGGTTAAGTAAAATGCATACTGTTTCGGATCGAGAACTTTCATTTTATCCGCAATAGTATTCATCGCTTCATCCCATGATACTCTAATAAATTTGCGGTCGCCTTTACGGCGAATCATCGGATATGGAATACGTCCAAGCTCGCGGAGCTCGGTGCTGTCCATCTTGCGCAGCTCATCTATATCCTGATGCAGTATCTCAGGTTTAATCGGAGGTGCTGTATTCAGACGCAGGACATTAAAACGCGTCGTACACATATGCGGACCGTTTAAAGTCTGGTCCTGCAGACCTGATACTCCCAGTGCACAGCCGTCGCAGACACCTTTTAATATAATATTTTTCGCGTAGTTTAAATTATCTCTGTTTTTCCAGACGATTTTAGCTGTATCTCTCATATGATGCGGTTTTACTTTAGTTAAACCGAATGGCACAGGACTTACCCATAATTTCGGATCCCATTTTTTAGTTTTATTGATCGGACCCGGATGCAGAGTTTTACCCATGTAGACACTCCCTCTATATTATAATAATTCCATTGTACACTATTTCGCGGAAGCGCTCACAGAATCAAGCTTATTTTTTTCTTTAAGCCTTTTAATATCCTGTCTGATAAATATAGAAATTACTAGCGCAATAACAAACAGACCCGCAAAAATGTACAAGGACCATGCATAACTTTGTGTAGCTTCATAAATCTTAGCAACGATAAATGGCCCGGCGAGTCCCGCTGCAGCCCACGCTGTTAAAATATAGCCGTGAATTGCACCCAGCTGCTTGGTTCCGAAAATATCCCCGATATAGGCAGGAATAGCAGAAAATCCGCCGCCGTAGCATGAAATCATGATGAACAGCAGTATTTGGAAAAGCCATTCATTGGTCGTAAACGGCAGAACTGCAAAGATGCCAATCTGCAGCACGAAAAACAGCGTATAAAGATTCGTTCTGCCTATGTAATCTGATATAGATGCCCAGACCAGGCGTCCGGCACCATTAAAGACACCCATGACTCCAACCATGAAAGCTGCTGCACCTGCAGTTAATCCCGCAATTTCAACACCCATCGGACTTGCAACTGCCAGGATAGCAATACCGCACGTCACGTTGATAAACAGCATCAGCCATAAGAAATAGAAGCGTTTTGTTTTTATCGCTTCGTTCGCCGTCAGCTGAGCAAGATCTTTAGAAACTGCCCCGTCGCTTTCATCGATAACAACGCCTTTTGGATGGTAGCCTTCAGGCGGTCTTTCAAGATATAAACTTGATACAAACATCACTGTGAAATAAATAGCGCCTAAAATAAAGAACGTATTCGGAATTCCGACCGATTCTATCAGCATGCGCATAACCGGACTCGCAATCATTGCGGCAAAACCGAACCCCATAATCGCGAGACCCGTCGCCATTCCTCTGCGGTCAGGAAACCATTTAACCAGCGTTGAAACCGGAGTGATATAACCGATCCCGAGTCCTATACCCCCAAGGACCCCGTACCCTACATATAAAAGCCACAGCATTTCAAGCTGTATCCCGAAACCTGCTGTAATCATACCTGCTGCAAAAAAGACTGTGGAAACCAGTCCCGACTTTCTCGGGCCTTTCGCTTCTACAAAGTGTCCCATAAATGCTGCCGACAACCCTAAAAATAAAATAGCGATACTAAATGTAATTGAGACCTGACTCAGCGACCATCCGATTGATTCCTGAAGCGGCGTTGTAAATACACTCCATGCGTAGACTGAGCCGATTGAAATATGGATGCCCACCCCGGCAAGTGCAATCAGCCAGCGATTTTTCTTTGTTTGCATGTAAATCCCCCTATTGTTTTGACGGAATTCCTTAAATTGTAATTTCGTCTTAAATGTGATTATATAAAGAAAAAGAATGCTTTACAATAAGATTCAGAGTGGGAGAGTTATATGTTATGGAAATCGTTACGAAAAATACAATACGGCGGTATACAGACGGGAATTTTATCGAAACTGAAGATATAATAGCTGAAGAATTTCCGCTGACTATATATTTAAACGATGTAGAATTCGCTACTTTAGTCTGTTCGCCTGATGACCTTGAAGAACTCGTCATCGGCTTTTTAGCTTCAGAAGGCGCACTGCGTTCATTTAAGGAAATTGAATCCATGAACATCGATGAACGCGGCGGTTTTTGTCACGTGAAAGTGTCGCGCGAACTTCCTAAAGACTACGGCACGTTTTCAAAACGCGTACTCGGCTCATGCTGCGGCAAAAGCCGTCAGTTCTATTTTCAGGCAGACGTTGATACTGCTAAATTTTCACTGTCGGAGACGAAGCTGACACCCGAGCAATGCATCAGCCTCATGAAAGAAATGCAGGAGAAAAGCACTATATTTAAAGACACCGGCGGCATTCACAATGCGAGCATCGCTTCCCCTGACGGCACTATTGTCCATAAAGGTGATATCGGCCGGCATAACGCGCTTGATAAACTGTACGGTCACTGTCTGCAGAACAATATTTCCGTCAAAGATAAAGTTATCGTATTCAGCGGGCGTATCTCATCAGAAGTACTGACGAAAGCTTCAAAAATCGGCGTCGGCATCGTACTCAGTAAATCTGCTCCGACCGATCTCGCAATTAAACTCGCACATGATTTAAATATTACAGCCGCCGGCTTTATCCGCGGCAGTTCATTTAATATATACAGTCATCCGTGGCGCATTATTGGTGCGGACGAGCTGGATACTGAGTAAACTTTGACATAAGCAAGCTCAGTCTCTTAATTCAACTTTCAAAAAATAGCGCTTGTCTCTGTAAAAAGACAAGCGCTATTATTTATTCTTCATTATAATTTTCTTTTTCCAAGTCATCGTATTCGAGCTCTAAAGCAGAGTAATAACTGTTCATTATACTTGCAATTTTTTCTGCCCATTCTATGTCTGTCGCATACAGATGCGTACCGGGGTTTTCCGGATTCCAGCGCATGCGGTACAATGTATTTTGACCGTTATCCAAGTAATTTGTACGGATAAATTCCGCTCCTCCGATTATTGCTGCTTCCGGTGTCGACCAGCCGGCTTCGCGGGCGTAACTCGAACCTTCCGCTACCGCTGCGCGGTCAAATGCTCCGATACCAAAAAAATTATAATAAGTAGTTCCGTCGACCTCGATGCCGGAAGCGAGCTCCGACCCGCCATGTCCTGTTTCGAGCAGTGCATGGCTGATCAGATACAGCGCATTTACATTATGTTTTTGCTCAGCTTCTGCAAAAGCGGCTCCTGTTCCTTCCAAAATCCCTTTGCCTTCAAGCAGTTCATTCAGTTCATCTTCCCCGGCACCCGCCGCATAATTTAAGGGGAGGAATTGAAAATCATTGCTGCCGCTTATCGTCATCGCTTCCTTTATGTCATCCTCTTCTGCATACTCTGCCGCGCTGCCGGTAAGTTTCACATCTCCAGTATCATTATTTACCTGCATGCTGACAGCTTCATCAAAAGTGTACGTGGAAATCTCCTCCGTTTTAAAAATTGATGTTTCCGAAACGAAGAATGCCAATGTAAATAATGCCATTACAATAATCAGCAGTATAAACGGAATATTTTCTTTTAACTTGTCCATAGACATCCTCCGAAAAAATAAATGAGACTGACAATGTCAGTCTCATATTTTATGTTTAATATATTAACGCTGTTTTTCCGCTAGTCAAATAAAACTGCCTCTAATTGTTTTAACTTTTCCTGGCTCTCTTCATCCAGTGATTCCACAGTAATCCGCTGTTCAAGCAAATCTGCAGCTTCTTCAATAGAAATGCCAATCGCTTCACTGATTTGATATGCAGTTAAATTGCCTTTTAAAATGTTTAAATCTGTCTCCATACAATCACCTGTTCAAAAGTAATATATTATCGAGAGCTTGCACAATTCATCCTCCGCAGACAAATTCATTAAATGATTAATATGAAGCTCCAGACAAATTCGCTGCTAATTAGTGAATTTTTTTACTTAGTAGATTAATTAAACTACATTATTTAAAAATTATCAAGCTGGCAGTAATATTTTTATCATTTTATAATATTTTACAGTCTTATAATATCATACCTGCGATAAAACCGGTAATGACAACAGGAATATTTAAAAAGACAAAAGTCGGTACACATGTATCCCATATATGGTCATGCTGACCGTCGATATTCAATCCTGCAGTAGGTCCGAGCGTTGAATCTGATGCAGGTGACCCCGCATCCCCAAGGACACCAGCAGTACCGACAATCGCAATAATCGCAGCGATCGATAAGCCGAGTTCTGCACCCATAGGGACAAAAATCGCTCCAATAATCGGCAATGTCGCGAAAGATGAACCAATACCCATCGTTACGACTAAACCGACAACCATCATACCCATAACGATAAAGGCCTTGTTATTACCGAGAGAATCTGAAATACTGCTGACGAGCGGCAGGACATCTTCTGTTTCTGTAATCACACCTGCAAAGCCGTTTGCCGCCAGCATTACCATACCGATATACGCCATAATTTTTATGCCGTTTACAAGCTCACGGTCAAGTTCAGCCCACTTAAACTGCATTGACAGAAAGAAGACCATAATACCACCGAGGGCACCGAAGATCATCGAATCCGTAAAGAACTGCACAATGAATGTGACAAGAATTGCAATCACAGCAGTAATAATTGTTTTTGCACTAACTGTTAGCCGCTCTGAGGACAAGTCACTTTCTTTATTAAGATACTTCCGCGGTTTGCTGAAATAGAAAAATGCGAGTATCAGACCAATCACAAAACCGAGAGCGGGAATAATCATATTTGGAGCGACATCGCTGAATTCTATTGTTACCCCGGCATTCGCAAAACTTGTTACAATCGTATTCTGAAATATTTGTCCGTAACCAAAAGGCAGTACCGCATAAGTAAATGTCAGCCCAAAAGTCATGACTACTGCCAGCAGTCTGCGATCCAGCTGAAGCTCATTAAACAGACTGATCAGCGGCGGAATAAGTATAGGAATAAATGCAATATGCACCGGCACTAAATTTTGACTGATTATAGAAATAACAAGCAAGGTTGCGATTATAGAAACTTTCGCTATTACGCGTGCTTTCGCCGTTTTGCTTGCATTCAGCAGACTTAAAATTTTATTGACCATAACGTCGGTTATACCGCTGTATGCTATCAGGGCGGCAAATCCTCCAAGCAGTGCATAGCTGAGTGCAATTTCTGCTCCGTTAACAATTCCTCCGGTAAAGACACCGATGACTTCATTGACGCCCATACCCGATATCAGCCCGCCGGCCAGCGCACCGATAAACAGAGCCAGTATAACGTTAAGTCTGCACAAACTTAAAATGACCATAACGAGAATAGCTATTAAAACTGAATTCATTATTGTTCCTCCAAAATTTATCTGTCTTCAGATTGTGATTTTTTTGATAATTTAGACATTGACTGTCGTTCATTTTCACTGTTACATTATATAGTACTTATCATTTGCTATTTAAGGACGTGAACGCATGCCAATTAAAATCATCGAAGGACTTCCTGTGAGAACGAAACTCCAACAGGAACAAGTATATACCATAGAAGCTTCCCGCGCGATAACCCAGGACATCCGTCCATTAAAAATTCTTATTTTAAATCTTATGCCTCTTAAGGAAAAAACAGAGTTACAGCTGCTGAGGCTGCTTGGCAACTCACCGCTTCAAATTGATGTTGAATTTTTACATATGTCTACCCATAAAAGTAAAAATACTCCGACCAGCCATCTCCAGAAGTTTTATAAGACACATCAGGAAGTGAAAGATGAATATTTCGACGGGATGATTGTTACTGGCGCCCCGGTAGAAAAATTTAATTTTGAACAGGTAGGGTACATCGACGAACTGAAAGAAATTACTGACTGGGCACAGACACATGTCTTCTCCCGATTTTATATTTGCTGGGGAGCACAATTCGCTCTGAATCACTATTACAATATCGAAAAACTTATGTTATCAGAAAAGCTGTTCGGTGTGTTCGGATATCAAAATATAAAACCGGAACATCCATATGTGCGCGGTTTTGATGATATTTACCAGGTTCCTCAGTCGAGACATACAAGAATTGATTACGAAGCATTAAACGGTATTCCGGATCTCGACATCCTGACTGCGCATCCTGACTTCGGCCCGGATATCATTACATCTAAAAATCAGCGGGATCTCTTCATTTTTGGCCACCTCGAATACGACAGAAAAACGTTGAAAGACGAATATGACCGGGATGCAAAAAGCGGGCTCAATACAGCTGTCCCTCTCAATTATTATCCCGATGATAAACCGTCGGAAAACCCAAAATTTCAATGGCGGAGTCACGGGCATCTGCTGTTTAACAACTGGCTGAATGAAACGTATCAGAATACATTGTACGATTTGGAACAGCTTCATAATCTCAAATAAAAAAAGGCGCCCGCGGGCGCCTTTTAACATGTCTTTGTATGCTGCTTAAGACATTCTTTCTGCCTTCTTCTTGAGAGCTCCATGAGGTGTTTACTAAACTCCGAGATGTAGCTGTCCAGCGTCCGGTCAGTCAAATAGGAAATATTTTTATTGATAACCTTTTTTTCGCGCTGCGCATCCAGTACCGGTATGTTATTCGCAAGTTTGTACTCCGCAATTTCCGTAGACACCTTCATTCTCTTCTCGACAAGCTGAACGAGCTCACGGTCTATCTGATCTATTTCTTTACGCAACTCTTCATGTCTCCCCATGGTTAGCCTCCTCATATTATTTTGTTTGAACGATCTTGTTCACTGTTTTCCCTTCAATTTCAAGCAGTACGTTTATCGTGTCCATTAATTCTTTGAATTCTGCAGGTGTCAGACACTGCTGGCCGTCGCTCCACGCATTCTCAGGATCTTCGTGAACTTCTATCTGCAGGCCGTTTGCACCGGCCATAACTGCTGCTTTAGCCATTGAAGGTATCAGGTATCTGACGCCCGCTGCGTGTGACGGGTCAACGATAATCGGCAGGTGCGATTCTTTCTGCGCTACAGGCACCGCTTGAATATCAAGTGTATTTCTTGTTGCTGTTTCGAAAGTGCGGATACCGCGCTCCACAAGCACAACGTTATTGTTGCCGCCGGCCATAATGTACTCTGCTGACATTAACCATTCCTGAATCGTTGCAGACATTCCGCGTTTCAAGTAAATCGGTTTGTTAGTCTGGCCAAGCGCCTTCAGTAAATCGAAGTTCTGCATGTTGCGTGCACCGATTTGAATGACATCGACCATGTCAACGAATGTATCTAAATGATCTGTGCCCATTAACTCTGAAACGATAGGCAGACCGGTTTCTTTTTTCGCTTCATTTAAAATTTTAAGACCTTCTACACCAAGACCTTGGAAACTGTAAGGTGAAGTACGCGGTTTGAATGCCCCGCCGCGCAGCGAGTTTGCACCTGCATCTTTTAATTTAATTGCTAATTCCACTGTGCTGTCTAAATCTTCAACTGAACAGGGCCCTGCACAGACCATGAAGTTTTCCGCTCCGACTTTTACACCGTTGCCAATATCGATAACACTGTCATCTTCCTGGAAACTTCTGTTCGCTTTCTTGTATGGCTTTTGAATTCTGTACACCCCGTCCACGATACTGTATTTTTTGAAATCATTTTCGGAGACTTTAGATGTATCGCCGATCAGACCGATTATTGTACGTCTTTCACCATCAGAACGGTGAACTTTGAAACCTGCTTCTTCGATGTTTGAAACCAGTGTCTTAATATTACTTTCCGTTGCGTCGCGTTTTACATGAATAATCATAATTAAAAGCCTCCTAAAATTTTTAAAAATAAAACTGCCACTTAACTAAAAATTAAGTGGCAGTAAGTATAGAAAAATATGTAGAAGTCCCGACTTCCAGCCACTTATTTAAAGTAAATGGCTAGACATTACAAAATCTTCAGCCATCATTGATACAAACAGTTTGTTTTACGTTTGTACAAATGATGTGTACAAACGGTATCAAAAATAGCTAAAGTAAAGTCGGTTATTCAGTTGTGAAGTTGTATGGGTTAACATAAATAACCGCTCCTTGTAATGTATTTGATTGCCATTATAGGCTGTCTTTAATCAGTTTGTCAATCTATTTATGAGAATTAATTAAATGTTTACATAATTTAGTTAATTAATGTATATTCATTCTTGTAGTATAATGATAAAAATACGGAGGCATAAAATATATGAATATCGCAATTATCGGCTTGGGAAATATCGGAGGTTCCTTTGCTCTTGCTATTAAAGCAAACATACCTGACGCTGACATATATGCAATTGATATCGATGCTGCAGTTATCGAAAAAGCAAAAAAACAGCATCTTATTAAAGACGGTTCTCAGGATTTTAAAGACATCATTCCGCAGGCAGATCTTATTATTTTCGCAGTTTACCCTAAACTGCTTGTTCAATTGGTAAAAGATTACGCACCTTACTTAAAAGAAGGGTGCATCATTACCGATGTTACAGGCGTGAAAACTTCGATTATCGGTGAAGTTGAACCTCTCCTGCCGGACCATGCCGATTTCGTTTTCGGTCATCCGATGGCCGGCAGAGAAAACCGGGGCCTTGAGTTCAGCAGCAGAGAAGTTTTTATCGGTGCAAACTATTTAATCACACCGACCCCGAGGAATAAAGAGAAAAACATCGATTTTCTGAAAAAATTTGTCAAAAAATTGGAATTCGGCAATATTTCAGTAATCACACCAGACTTCCACGATGAAGTTATCGGCTTTACCAGTCAGCTGGCTCACGTCATTGCCATTTCATTAATCAACAGCGATGACGCCGCTCGCAACACTAAAAAATATACAGGTGACAGCTACCGGGATTTAACACGCATCACAAACATTAATGAAAAATTGTGGCCTGAGTTATTTATGATGAATAAACAGCACCTTCTTCAGCATATTGATAATTTCCAGACACAGCTCGACAAACTTTACGCAGCAATTCAAAGTGATGATGTTGAAACGATGGAGAAAATGATGCTTGAAAGTACGAAGCGTTATAAAGATTTACATGATATAGAAGATTAAGTATGAAGAAAACACCGAATTCCTGAAGAATCCGGTGTTTTTTCAATAGACGGCAGCTTATGCCGATTCTGCGAGGCTGGGATACATATGAGAACCGATTATGCAAACCCTGCGGAGCTGGGATACATATGAGAACCGATCATGCCAATCCCACGGAGCTGGGATACATCTGAGAACCGATCATGCAAACCCTGCGGAGCTGGGATACATATGAGAACCGAACATACAAACCCCACGAAGCTGGGATACATATGAGAACCGATCATGCCAATCCCACGAAGCTGGGATACATATGAGAACCGATCATGCAAACCCTGCGGAGCTGGGATATATATGAGACCCGATCATGCAAACCCTGTGGAGCTGGGATACACATGAGAACCGATCATACAAACCCCACGAAGCTCGGATACACATGAGACCCGACCATACCAATCCCAGCCAGCCAAGAACAAAATCAAACACAAAAAAGGCCGCATATCGCATGCGGTCCTTTTATCAAAATATTAATATACTTTATCACCGTTGAAAATTGAGTTTTTAACAACTACATAATCTACTGTACGGATTGCATCTAATTCCTTGCCGCCGGCATATGAAATAGATGACTGCAGATCCTGCTGCATTTCAGTCAGTGTAGCTGCTAATGGCCCTTTGTATTCTACATACATTTTTTTGCCTTCTACGTTTTTGTGTTCACCTTTTTGGAATTCAGAAGCCGAACCGAAGTATTCTTTATACTTCTTGCCGTTTTCTTCATAAACAGTACCAGGAGATTCTTCGTGTCCTGCAAATAGTGAACCGATCATAACCATAGATGCCCCGAATCTTACAGATTTAGCAATATCTCCGTGCGTACGGATTCCGCCGTCTGCGATAATCGGCTTAGAAGCTGCTTTTGCACATAATCGAAGTGCAGCAAGCTGCCATCCGCCTGTACCGAAGCCTGTTTTAATTTTAGTAATACAAACTTTACCAGGACCGATGCCGACTTTAGTTGCATCTGCTCCTGCATGCTCCAATTCTCTGACTGCCTCAGGTGTCCCGACATTACCTGCAATTAAAAATGTTTCAGGAATATGTTTTTTAATATGCTTAATCATATCGATTACTCTGTCGGAATGACCGTGAGCAATATCGATAGTAATATAATCAGGAATTAACCCCTGTTCTTTTAAGCTGATAACAAAATCGTATTCTTCCGGTTTGATGCCGACACTTATAGATGAAATCAGATTTTCATCTCTCATTTTATTAATAAAATCAATACGTGTTTCAGGGTTGAAACGATGCATGATATAAAAGTATCCATTTTTCGCCAAATATTCAGCAATATTCTCGTCGATAATAGTCTGCATATTTGCAGGTACTACCGGCAGCTTGAATGTGTGTTTCCCAAATTCAATTGAAGTATCACATTCTGAACGACTGTCCACAATACATTTGTTCGGAATTAACTGTATATCCTCATAATCAAAAACGCTATCCATGATAAAACGCTCCTCTAATCCGTATATTATTTAACTGATGTTGCAATCTCGTTCGCCAATAGGGATTATAGTAGTTTTATATTCACATGTCAATCAATCTGAAAAAAATAAAAAAAGAATCGAAATAAATTTCGATTCTATCCTTTAAACATGCTTGCTAATTTACCGAGGAATCCTTTTTTAGGCTCCTCGATTTGCTGTTTTGCTGTTTCGTTGCTGTTATCCAGTTCTTCTGAAGCAGCCGATACATTCTCCTCAGCACTTTCTTCCTCGGCGCTCAGGTCAATTGTTCCTGTATTTTGTTCTGCCGGTGTTTCAGCAGTTTCGGTTTCTTCTGTATCAAGTTCTTCGGTTTCTGCTTCGGCGGATTCTTCTTCAGCTGGTGCTTCTGCAACAATCTCTTCTTCAGTTGTTTCCGGTGTCACGGTTTCTTCCATGCCCGCTTCATCCGATGTTTCATCAGCTTTGGTTTCTTCAGCCTGTACAGTTTCATCAGCTTCTTCTTCAGTCTGCGGCGATTCTTCGCTTTCGTATGCCTCTTCCGCTAAAAATGTTTCCACCTTTTCGTCCGGATTGTATTCAAGAGCATTACGATCGTACTCTTCCAATCTGTGTACAAGTGTACTTATATTTGATTTAAGTTCTTTGTTTTCATTTTGGATTTCATCCAGCTTTTCAAGCACTAAAGCAAGCAATCTTGATACGTCGTTATCCGACATTTTCGATACCTGATTCTCACTTTTCGTTTCTTCAAAGTCGTCCATATTTTCTATAATTTCATCTGCCGCAGAGTCCAGTGTATTTCCTGGGGACTTGGCAATTTTAATCATTTCCTGTAAGACACTCACATCTTTTTTTGAAAATAATCTTCTGTTATGTTCATCTTTAGCAACTTCATAATTTCTGTCTTCAAGTAATCTAACGTATTTTCTAACGTTCTGATCAGACAGTTCAACCATGTCCGTTACTTGAGCTGTTGTATAATATATAACGTTCTGTGACTGACTCACTCGTATCACTCCTGTAATTTAATTAACCTAATTATAACGCTTATCGTTACTTTTATCTACCATTTTTTAGCGCAGTGTATTGTCGTTACCCGAATAGAGTTTTCGCAATATTCTACTAAATTATTGACTTATACCGGCTTAATTTATATATTTATAATATCTTTCTAAAAAATACATAAAAGAAGAGGACGATAAATATTGGATACTAAATTATCACAAATCTCATTAAAGCCGGATCACACCGGTGCAACGACTAACCCTATATATTTATCAACTGCATTCGAACATGAAGGTGTGGGTAAATCGACAGGATATGATTACACACGCACCAAAAATCCGACCCGCACACATTTTGAAGAAGCATTCGCAGACCTGGAAGGCGGGACTCATTCATTCGCAACGTCAAGCGGGATGGCTGCTGTCCAGCTGTGCTGCAATTTGTTTAACAGCGGAGATGAGGTGCTCGTAAGTTTTGATTTATATGGCGGTACATATCGTATTTTTGATTTTTACGAACAGAAGTATAATGTGAAATTTCATTATGCAGACTTTAACAACCATGCTGAACTGACTTCTCTTATCAACAGCAATACAAGAGCTTTTTTTATAGAGCCTATTACCAACCCTTCGATGGAAAAAACTGATTTAGCTCCCCTGTACAAACTCGCGCAGGAAAACGACATAATTACTATCATTGACAATACATTTTTAACGCCGTATTTATCGCGTCCGCTTATTGACGGTGCAGATATCGTCCTTCATTCGGCGACTAAATATATCGGCGGCCATAACGATGTGCTGGCCGGTGTTGTTACTGTTAAAGATGAAGTACTTGCTGAGTCGCTCAGCCTGTATCACAACATGATTGGGGCAACCTTGTCTCCTTTCGACGGCTTTTTACTGCTCCGCGGATTAAAAACTTTGCACGTGCGCATGGACCGTGCTATTGAGAATGCCAGGAAAACAGCAGCTCATTTTGAAAATCATGAAGCAGTCGAAGAAGTTCTCTACGCCGGCACAACAGGGATGCTGAGCCTGCGTTTTAAAGAAACTCACAGCGTAAACACATTCTTAGAAAATATTGAAGTCTGTACTTTCGCCGAGAGCCTCGGCGGCACTGAAACATTCATCACCTTCCCTTTTACGCAGACTCATGCGGAAATGCCGGATGAAGAACGCATTAAACGCGGCATCGACGATTCATTAATCAGGCTTTCAATAGGTATCGAAAATTCTGATGATATCATTCAGGATATTGAACAGGCGCTAAATAAATCTGTAAAATAAAAAAAGGCATCGCCTCCTCGGGGGAGACGATGCCTTCTGTATTATTTAGCTCAATAATGCTCCTGCTTCGTGACTTTTCAGTCCTAAAGTATCAGTAGTGCGTTCATTCATTTCTTTGAACAAATCAGGATTATCTGACAGAGAAATTCCGTATGTTGGAATCATTTCTTTAATCTTGTCCTGCCATAATCCGAAATCTTCCGGAAATGCCCGGCTCAAGAGTTCGAGCATAGCATCCACACACACAGAAGCACCCGGAGATGCTCCGAGAAGCGCGGCCATAGATCCGTCTTCCGATACAATTGTCTCTGTACCGAACATTAATGTACCTTTTCCTTTATCCGTATCCTTAATCATTTGAACACGTTGTCCCGCTGTAATCGTCTTCCAGTCTTCTGAACGTGCTTCCGGAATAAATTCTCTCAGCTCATCCATACGCTGTTCTTCTTTTAAGAGAACCTGCTGTACTAAATATTTAGTCAAACCGAGCTCTTTCGCACCCGCTGACAGCATAGTCAGTACATTATTCGGTTTCACGGAGCCGAATAAATCCAGATACGATCCCGTTTTCAGGAATTTCGGAGAGAAGCCCGCAAACGGCCCGAACAGCAGTGATCTTTTACCGTCGATATAACGTGTATCGAGGTGCGGTACAGACATTGGCGGTGCACCGACTTTAGCTTTGCCGTAAACTTTAGCTTCGTGCTGGTTCACAACTTCTTCGTCATCGCAAACGAGGAAGAGACCGCTCACCGGGAAACCTCCGATATTTTTAGACTCGGGGATGTTTGTTTTCTGCAGAAGCGGCAGACTGCCGCCTCCTGCACCGATAAAGACAAAATCAGCGGTATGATATTCCATTTTACTGTTGTTCAAGTTCTTAACTTTGACCTGCCACTTGTCTTTTTGAGTGCGGCGGATGTCCTGAACAGCATGCTTGAAATTCATTTCCACACCCTGTTCTTCAAGTCTCTTAAATAACTTTTTAGTCAGACTGCCAAAGTTAATATCCGTTCCTGAATCAATGCGTGTTACACCAATCTCTTCATCAGGCTTGCGTCCTTCCATCATCAGCGGCAGCCATTCTTTAAGAACATTGTAATCATCGCTGTATTCCATACCTTCAAACAGAGGACTTTCAGTCAGTTTTTCCACACGTTTTTTAAGGAATTCAACATTCTTTTCGCCTTCCACAAAACTCATATGCGGTACTGTACGGATAAAATCTTCCGGAGAATCTAAATATCCTTTTTCAATTAAATACGCCCAGAGCTGTTTTGAAATCTGGAACTGCTCGTTAATTTTAATCGCTTTTGAAATTTCTATCGAGCCGTCTGAAAGCTCTGGTGTATAGTTCAATTCGCACAGCGCCGAGTGCCCTGTACCGGCGTTATTCCATGCGTTCGAGCTCTCGATTGCAACATCATCAAGTTTTTCAAAAACTTTAATGTTCCAGTCGGGTTTTAATTCTTTTAATAGTGTTCCAAGCGTGGCACTCATAATCCCGCCACCAATCAGAACCACATCTGTTTTGCTAATAGAAGTAGTCATACTTAAATTGATGCCCCTTATCCATGTTTAATATATTAATATTCAGTAACAGTATACTCCTTTTTCTTGTATCCTGAAAGCCATATCATGAAATGTGTCATACTATTTGTTAAAAGTGTTATACTAATTAAACTCAAAAAAGATGCACTGTCCCAGTACATCCTCAGTAAGTCTATTTTCCGCTTTTATCATTCACGTAGGCAGCAAATTCATCTGCGTTTCCAGACACTATGTCAACCATCGCAATCTTACCCATACCTTCTGGGAATTCGATAAACAGCACATCATCCTCCACAAATGCTCTGACAATATCGGTATAGGCAAAGACTCTTGTATACGCCTCGCCGTTCATATCGACATTCATAAACAGCCGTTCATTCGTCGTCATATATGCACCCGGGAAATGTGCCTGGTCTCTGACTTTATATAATAAAGTTCCTTCAAGTGATGGTCCGAATTTCTCTGTCGGATAAAGATCCGCTTCGGTTAAATTAATTAAACTCACAGTTTATCCTCCTAAATATCATTTAATATTTTCCAATTTTTGTCCTGCGCAACTGACAGCAGGTCGCTGTCCGGTGCTACTGCTACCGGTTTGCCTACCAGCTCCAGCATTTTAAGATCCGTTATACTGTCGCTGTATGCCTGGCTGTTCAGCCAGTCCACTTCTTTATTTTGGAAGTGTTCTTTTATAATATCAATCTTTCGTTCAGCAAACATGCGTTCAAACCGCGTTTTATAATCCAGTTTATCACCATTGTAATGAATTTTTGAGCCGACGATATAATCAAAACCGACACCTTTAAACAACGCTTCCAATAAAGGTATAAAAGCGCCTGAAATCAGTACTACATAGTAGTTGTCCTGTTTCAGCTGCTGAATTTTTTCAAGCAGCGAAGTCCTGAGCTCGTTACTCATCGAAGCGGCAACATCCGAAAAAAATTCATCAATTTCACGTTTGGAATAACCTTTGAAAGAAAGTATATACGACTCCAAAGCTCTATGCTGCATCTTGATTTTTGGCACCATTTTCATTTTATAGCCAAAATAAGTAGGCGCAAAATATCGAACAAAGTGCTTATAATTCTTTTTATATTTCGGGTGTTTTTTTAAATGTGCACGAAGTGTTTCAAAGGTTTCATGCGGATATAAAGTCCCGTCAAAATCAAATAATGCCACTTTCATATCGGTCTATTCCTTTCTCTGGATAATTAATCTACTCTAAATATTTTACCATAAATAGATTAGGGTATATACTAATATGCAATGACTAATAGGAGGTTGTTTCATGGATTTAACAGTATATTTAGCAGGCGAGATTCACAGCAGCTGGAGAGACAAAATTCAGGCTCTGGCCAAAGAGAAAGATTTACCGTTAACTTTTGTATCACCTCAGACGGATCACGATTTATCGGATGACATCGGTGAAAATATTTTAGGCGAGCAGCCGAATAAATATTACCGCGATGATGCAGCATCCAGTATTAATAATCTGCGCACCCAGGTTTTAATGAACAAAGCTGACGTAGTTATTGCTTTGTTTGGAGAGGAATACAAGCAATGGAATACAGCAATGGATGCGACAACAGCAATTAACTCAGGCAAACCGTTGATTTTAGTGCGTCCTGAGAAATTAATTCATCCATTAAAAGAAATTTCAAATAAAGCAAATATCGTTACAAATTCTGTTGAACAGACAATTGAAGTTTTAGAGTATATTTACAAGTAAAATATCATTCACTCAATCCGCCCGGTATCAGGTATGCCGGGCGGATTTGTATTTGAATTCACAGACTATCCCCTAATTCGCATTGTAATAACAAGTCAGGATGGTTATAATCGGCTTAGGTGTAATTCTATTCTTTTACTTTAAAAAGATGGAATTTTCTTATGTTTGTGTAATTGATTTTAAATTCTGCAAACAGCTCGAATTTATTTCGCAAAGGGGAGAGGATTTATTATGATTCTTAACACAGTAACAGGATCCGCTTTTACATTTACAGCGGGTTGGGAACAATATTTGATGATGGCAGTGTATTTTATCATTCTGATTGCAATCGGAATATACGCTTATAAAAAGTCCACATCAAACCTTAACGAGTATATGCTCGGCGGGCGTAATATCGGTCCATGGGTTACCGCCTTGTCTGCCGGCGCTTCCGACATGTCAGGCTGGATGCTGATGGGGCTTCCAGGCAGTATGTACAGCGTCGGACTTTCAAGTATTTGGATTGCCGTCGGTTTAACAATCGGTGCCTACGTAAACTACATAGTGGTCGCTCCGAGACTCCGTGTATACTCGGAAGTTTCCAACGATTCAATTACGCTTCCGGACTTTTTTGAAAATCGTTTTAAAGACCACAAGCACATGCTGAGAATTATAGCTGGCCTCGTAATCGTTATATTCTTCGCTGTTTATACAGCGAGCGGCATGGTATCAGGCGGTAAATTGTTCGAGAGTGCATTTAACCTGCCGTATCATTGGGGCCTATTCCTTACAGCAGGAGTCGTTGTAATCTATACATTCTTTGGCGGTTACCTTGCTGTAAGTCTGACCGACTTCTTCCAAGGGACGATAATGTTTATTGCTATCGTTATGATTCCGATTGCCACATGGATGACTCTCACAGGACAAGGCATTGAGCCGTTTGTAAGAATAGAAGAGCTCGGCGCGATAGCGGACATCAACTATCTGTCCTTAATCAGCGGGGTTTCTATTATTACTATTATCGGTAACCTGGCATGGGGCTTCGGTTATTTCGGACAGCCGCATATCATCGTCCGCTTTATGTCGATAAGATCTCATAAGATTGTTCCTCAGGCACGTCGTATTGGTATTATCTGGATGGCAATTTCACTAATCGGAGCCTGCTTAACAGGGTTACTTGGTATCGCATTTACGGATGCTACCCGGCACGAAGTAGCAGATGCCGAAACGATTCTGGTTCTAATGAGTCAGGTATTATTCCATCCATTAGTCGGCGGATTCTTCCTGGCAGCAATTTTAGCAGCTATTATGAGTACTATTTCATCTCAGCTGTTAGTCACTTCAAGTTCGCTTGTTCAGGATTTCTATAAAATGATTCGTCTGAAAATGATCGGCGGGACAGAAACCAAATCCGAAGAAGAACAAGACAAACTTTTTGTTTTAGTCGGAAGAATATCTGTCATTATTGTTGCGCTTGTTGCAATTGTTATAGCATGGGATGACGAGTCAGTAATTCTTGATATTGTCGCCAATGCATGGGCCGGTTTCGGTGCTGCATTTGGTCCGCTGGTAGTTATGGCTCTGCACTGGAAAGGCATGACACGTTCTGGTGCTATCGCGTCAATCATCGGTGGGGCCGCAACTGTTATTATATGGATTGCAGCCGGTACATTCGGTACAGGTTTGTATGAAATCGTTCCTGGTGTAATCGTCGCTACCTTGTTAGGTATCATCGTAAGTAAGATGACTCAGAGTGAACTTCAACCGGAAATGAAACAGGAATTTGAAGAAACTGAAAGAATTTTAAAAGAAGATAAGTAAACTTATACTGAACTTAAAAACACGCGGCCGTATTTTACGGCCGCGTGTTTTACTTTCTTTTTTATTAAGCTGCCGCCGGTTCTCTCTTTTTCTTCTTATACAGCTGATAGAGAACAAGCAGAATGAACAGACCGAAACCTATTGAATCGGTTATAAGATCGCTCTGGATAAACAAGAGAGCCGTTATAACAGCAATGATTCTTTCCGCAATATTATATTTTACAAACATAAAGTTTTGTATAAAGGACGCAAACATCGCCATACCGACTGCCGCTGTCATAATTGCCCAGATCATTTCCATTGCACTTGCATCTGTAATCAGCAGAATTGTAGGGTTTATGGCGAACATAAACGGCAGAAGAAGCGCAGCCGAGTCATATTTAAAACCTTGCACTCCAGTTCTGATCGGTCCTGCTTTCGCTATACCAGCTGTCGCATACGCCGGCAGATTGATCGGAGGCGTATCGTCAGCAAGAACACCATAGTACAATACAAACAAGTGTGCCACAATGACCGGCAATCCAAGGTTTGTCAGCACAGGAGCTATAACAGCCGCAAGCACTACGTACGTCGCCGTGGTCGGCAGCCCCATACCAAGCAAGAGACATGCAAATACCGTCAGAATAAGCGCAATATACAGCTGAGTATTATCAGTAATCATAAAGTTCGGCAGCATACTTTCAATCGTGTCTGAAAAATTGATGACTATTCTTGTGAATTTAGTTGATAAGCCGCTCGTTGTGATTACGCCGATCAGAATACCTGCTGTCGCACAAGCAACAACAATACTTAAGGCGTTTCTGGATGCTTTATCGAAACCTTCCAGCAGCTGTTTAAAGCCGTACTTTTGCGGCGTCACATCCCGCTTGGTCATCTTCTGGAATATCGCAAAAAGCAGAGCGACAATAATACCGCCGAGCACCATGGTAAATATCGGACTGCGCCAGCGGATAGTTTCAGCATTAAACAGACCTAAACCGATCGCATTATCGAATATTGACAGACCCTGATTCACAAATACAATTAAATACTGCATAGAGAACGTTAAAGCCAGTAATATTGCGGCAAATATAATCGTCCGTCCCATACTTTCTTTAAAACGATATGCAAAAAAAGCAATAATAATCATGGCGATAATCGAGTAAAATGCCGAAGCATTAACTGATGCTCTTTCAACTACCAGGAAGTAAAGCAATATTAAAATAGGTACAATCAGATAACCCTGACTGAGCAGCAGCTTTCTTGCCGATGTCATTTCAGACCTGTCGATACCGGATATATTATGTTTGTTGGCTTCGAAATGAACCATGAACAATATTCCGACATAGGCAAGCAGCGCTGGTATCAACGCACTTTTAATAATTTCAAAGTAAGGAATACCTGTAAATTCAACCATTATAAATGCAGCAGCCCCCATTACAGGAGGAAGAAACTGCCCGCTCGATGATGCAGCAACCTCAACGCCTCCGGCAACATGCGGCGGAAATCCTACTTTCTTCATTAAAGGAATTGTAAATGTTCCCGTAGTCACCGCATTCGCAGTCGAACTGCCTGAAATACTTCCCATCATTCCGCTTGCTACCACGCTTGCTTTGGCGGGCCCGCCTTTGTATTTACCAAATCCGCGTATGGCAAGATCAATGAACATCTTTCCAGCTCCAGTGGACTCGAGTATTGCTCCAAATAGTATAAAAATAAATACAAACTGGGCGGAAGCGTATATTGGCGTGCCGAAGATACCATTACTTCTGTATGTAATTTCGTATACGAATCTTGAGAAATCACCTCTGTTGTGGTAAAACTGTCCAGGTAAAAATTCTCCGGCAAAGAAATAACCGATTCCTATCAGCGCAATAATTACAAGCGGCAAACCAACAACCCGCCTGGTCGCTTCGATAACAATAACGATAAATAGCGCACCCATAATCAAATCTAAATCTGTTGGACGTGCTGACATTATTTCTGGTGCATCCTGTCTTTGTATTAAATATATCCCTAACAGAAGCGATATTGCTGCTAGAATAAAATCATATATCGGAATTGTTTTTTGAGATGTTCCTTTTTTGATCGGAAAAATTAAAAACACCAGTACTATTGCCAGCGTAAGGTGAATAATCAAAAATGTTTTTGAGCCGATGCCTGGCAAGCCGAATCCTGCTACATAAAGATGGAATACCGCCAGCAGAATAGAAATCGAACTAACCAGTATCGTCAGCTTCTTTCCAAGATCCCTGTCGCTGCCTTCCAATTCCTGAATTAATTTCTGTTGTTCTTTAGCATCCATTAGTTAATCACCTCTAAAATAACCTTTCATTAATTTCACTTCTAAATTTTTCCCTTTATAAGGTGCCTCAGAAATGAGGATATCTTTGTCCCCTATTACAATATGGTGAGGAAACACTGATGAAGGTCTGATTCGCAACGTACCTCCATGTACTTTACGATTTATATTTTTGATGATGAACTTCCCATCATCTATTTCGACATCTTCACCCTCATAAGGCATGCCTGCTCCAAACGATTCTGTATGACTTTCCATCGTATAAATTCCATCACTCCGTACTTCAAAAACTTCACTTACCGGCGAACGTTCGACAGAATGTATATAATTCACTGCAAAGTGTTCTCCATATTCAATATTCTGTTCAAATAGCTTTTCTTCAGTGCTCATATCTTCAATAATAATTTTTAACGGCTGATTCAGCTGAAATATTATCGCTATCTCCAGGAGGATAAAAAGACTTGTAAGGGATAAAAAGGCATTGCGTATATGCAATGCCTTTTTACAGTTATCTTTACTCATTTAATCACTGCTCATCATAATAGCGCTGAACACCAGGATGCAGATCGATTGACATACCTTCTTCTGCAGTATCAAGTGACAGCTCTTCCCCGCGGACATGAGCATTCGCCATTTGGTCCAGGTTATCAAAAATTGCTTTAGTCATTTCGTACATCTGGTCTTCCGGAATATCATTGGAAGCAATCAGCATCGCCTGCACTGCAACTGTAGATGCTGTGCTGTCAAAGTTATCATATGCATCTGCAGGGATGTCTTGTTTTGTATAATAAGTGTATTCTTCCATCAGACTATCCATTGCATCTTCATCAAAACTCACAATTCTCACATCTGCACTTGCACTTAGTTCCTGAATAGCACCGGTCGGTGTTCCTGCAGTAACAAAAGCAGCATCAACGTTTCCATCTTGCAAGTTAGTAGAAGCATCCGCAAAGTCTAAGTATTGAGCATCAATGTCGTCAACTGTCATGCCATGTGCTTCGATAATCTGATTAGCATTTGCTTCCGTTCCAGACCCCATGTCACCGATAGCAACACGTTTTCCTTCAAGATCAGCCACTGATTCAATACCTGAGTCCGCTAAAGTAACCAGCTGAACTGTTTCAGGATAAATAGTGAATACACCGCTGTAGTTATCGAGAACTTCACTGAACATATTACTTCCCTCAGCACCGTAAAATGCGATGTCATTCTGCACGAGAGCGAGCTGGGCTTCTCCGTTATTTAACTGTTCCGCATTAGAAACTGATGCTCCAGAAGATACACCCGTAGCACTCACATTATCGAGAGATGAATCAATAATATCAGCCATCGCAACTCCTAAGGGGAAGTAGACTCCGGCTTCGCCGCCTGTAAGCAGAGTAACATTTTCGATCCAGTCCTCTCCGCCTGCAGCATCCCCTGACTCTCCGCTGCTCTCCTGTTCGTCACCTGAGTCATCCCCGCATGCTGCTAAAACCAGCAAAACTGCAGACAACATCATTAAAAACCATTGGTTCTTTTTCATTAAATTAGTCCCCTTTCAATTTTTTTACTTTCTTACCAGCAATCTTAACATAAAAACGCTTTCAATAATTAGAAAATTCCTATTTAATTTTATACCTTTTCCATGATTCATTTTCCTGATTCCCACAATCTTGTTAAAGTGCTACTATTATCATTAATGAGGTGCACAAATATGATATATAAATATTTCAACAGAACATTTATTTTTGGTATTTTATTTACTTTTATCGTCGCTGTTTTAAGCATTACGCTCTCGAAGTTACCGGTTATTTCAAGTATCGGCGCACTGGCAGTAGCACTTGTTATCGGCGTAATTTACAGACAGACTCTCGGCTATCCTGAAGCTTTACGTCCCGGGATTACATTTTCAGCCAAAAAACTTCTGCGTTTTGCTATCGTACTGTACGGTTTTAAACTTAACCTGCAATTAATTATCAGCGATGGCTGGATTATGATTCTTCTAGGCATCGGTGTCATCGCGTTCAGTTTTGCCCTTATGCATATATTGAATAAGTATTTTAAAACTAATTCATCAATTATGTTTCTGCTGGCAGCAGGAACTGGAATTTGCGGGGCTGCGGCGATATCTGCAGTCAGTTCAATCATCAAGGCGAAAGAAGAAGATACTGCTATCAGTATCGGTTTGATTTCTGTTGTGGGAACAGTCTTTGCCCTCAGCTATACATTTATCGGCCCATTATTCGATATGAATGATATTACATATGGTGTATGGAGCGGTCTCAGTCTCCATGAAATTGCTCAGGTTGTACTGGCAGGGGGCAGTGCCAATGACGAGGGTATGGCAATGGCCTTACTTTCTAAATTAAGCAGAGTATTTCTGCTTATTCCTGTAAGTTTTCTGCTGATGTATTTCGTTTCCAGAAAACAGCATAAGAAAACTGGCGGAAAAGTTGATATTCCTTACTTTCTTTTCTTTTTCGTCCTGATAGCAATATTAAATACATTTATCACAATACCTGAAGGGTTGAGCGCAGTAATTGATCAGCTGACCACTCTGTTAATGGTTATGGCCATGGTCGGTCTCGGTCTCAGTGTTTCACTGCAATCCATCCGGGAAAAAGCATTAAAACCGCTTTACGCTTTAGTTATTACATCGATTTTATTATCGGTAATTACATTTTATATTGCATCTATTATTTAAATAAAAAAGGACAGCTGAAGTCAGCTGTCCTTTTTAGTTTCTCTAATAATCTCAGGCGGCCAGAAGAGTACATCAAGCGATTCTACATAATAAGCCTTTATTGTTTCTCCTGTTATTTCTCCCGGCAGCAGTGAGTTTAACGCATCTGTTTCATAAGTGACAGCCGCTTTGGCCGGTTTCCAAGGAAGATGATGAATACCAACACTGACGATATTACCTCTCACTGTATTAAAAAGATAATATCTTTCAAAAAGCCAGTAATCCAATGTGCCGGAAATTGAAAGTTCCTGCTTTGAAACCGGCCTGTATCTTCCCTTAAAATAAGGTTTCTTTCCTCTTTGCAGCTGCCGTCTGCTGTAATATTCTGTCCAGCCGTTTATTTCTTCAGCATTCATTTTCGCTTTGTAATACGGCAGCGTACCGAGCCGTGCCCCTATAACAGGCATTATTTTTTCTGCATCAAGACTAAAGAAATATATACCCGGGACATTTTTATATTTTACATACGTTCTTACATTCAATTCCAGAAATTCGTGAAAATACGGAAATCGCGGCAGTCCTCTTAATTGGAGTTTATTCACTTTAAAAGGGAATATGGAAATCCACGCTTCCCCTCCGTACAAGTCGAGCTCGAGTTCTTTTGGAATATGGGATATTAATTTTGCAGCATCTGCAGGAATATGCATGCACAGAAGATTTTCCCAGCGCTGATACATCATCCATGGTCCTTTTGGGAGCGGCGCATTTCTATGGTTTAAATAATTTAACAGCTTATTTTTCATTATCCCCCTCCTGTATTGTATATAGACTTCCGCTCCCCAGTCCAAACCGTAAAAAGAAAAAAACCGCTCTTTGAAGAGAGCGGTTAACATCCATTTCTTTTACAGCAGACCAATCCACTGCCAATACGTGGCAGACAGTAGAATGATAAGCAGATAGCCTCCGACTGTAAGGAAGATACCGGATTTCAGTAAGTCGTTTACTGTAAACGTTCCTGTTCCGTAAGCAAGCATATTCTGCGGTGCACTTACCGGCAGCAGGAAGCCGAAACAAATAACAAATTGCTGAACCAGTACAAACCCAAGTGATGCATCGCCCATATTCAGCGTAGTCGTCAAGGCGATAAATACCGGAATCAGCGCAGATGCAAGTGAAGTTGCACTCGCAAAGCCGAGATGAATAATAATGTTAAATACAGAAACGAGAGCAATAACTGCGACCAGCGGAAATGCATCGAGTCCCATGGCACCAAATGTCACATCAGATAACCATTGTGCTGCCCCTGTTCGGAGCAGTACAGTACCGAGTGATATACCTATCGCAAATACGATAATCGTTCCCCAGTTAATTGTGCTTTCCACTTCTTTCCATGTAAAGACACCAATTTTAGGTGACAGCATAAGCGCAAGAGCAATTAACGTAATTGAGGATGAATCAAACGGATGCAGTATACCTTCTGTTGCCCAAAAAATGAGAAGCAGTGCAGCAATTGTTATCAGTCGCCATTCAACAGGTTTAATAGGACCAAGTTCCGCGAGTTCTTTATCAATGAGTTCACGTCCGCCGCTGATTTCATCAGTTTCAGCTTTAAAGAAGCGTGTCATTACAAAGTAAAGAAGTATACTCATTATAATTGAGAACGGCGCTGCATAGATAAACCAGTCAATCCATGAAACGTCCTCGCCCATCGCTTCGTTAATAAATCCGACGGCCACGAGGTTTTGTGCTGCGGCAGTTTTGATACCGACGTTCCAAATTGATACTGCCTGTACAGCTGTAACAATTAATAAGGTAGCAAGTTTACTATCTTTCGGCATACCAAAGGCTGCTACCATACCTATTAAAATCGGTATGACTGCACCTGCTCTTGCCGTTGCTGAGGGAACGAAAAAGGCCAGTAAAATCGAGACCAGAATCGTGCCCAAAACAATCGCATTCGTTTTATTTCCTACAATTCTCAATACGTAGAGCGCGAGACGCTTATGCAGATTGGTAATCTGCATGGCACTGGCAAGGAAGAGAGCTGCTGCAACAAGTGCCAGAGCTGAGCTTGAAAAACCTGAAAAAGCCAATGACAAGGCATTGCTTGTACCAAATTGTTCTGCGCCGTCAGGCACATCAAGTGCGGCGCCAATATCATTTGCAGGCACTGGTGAAAGCCCCAGCAAGATGATGAGCAGACCGACAATCATTACTGCAGAGACCGGATATTTAACAGCTTCGGTTACCCACATGATTACCGCAAATGCCAGAACTGACAACGCTCTGAGTCCGACGACCCCGAGTGCTTCCGGAGCAGGTAAAAAGTTAATAATTATTAAAACTAAAAAAGCAACAATAATCCAGACCGGCTTATAGCCTTTCTTTTCTTTTTCCATCTTGTCCGCCATTAGACAGTCACTCCTTTAATATCTCTGAAGGTTCACTGCCAATATAACATTATTTACCTCTAATTAGCCCCTATAGTTTAATCTGTCACAATACTTTCAAAGTCTTAATTTTTTTATTTTTCTTGCACATAAATTTTTGCATTAAGTTAATATGAAATATATTATTGTAATAATACTCTTCATTTCACCTTATAAAACGGGTTGGGATACTTATGAGAATCTGTGACGCCAATCCTGGAGATCTTGGGTACACATGAGACCCCATCATGCCAACTCTGGAGTTTCCGGATACACATGAGATCCGATCATCCCAACCCCACAGCTCGCGGATACACATGAGACCCCATCATGCCAATCCTGAAGCTTCCGGATACATATGAGATCCGATCATACCTACCCTACAGACCGCGGATACACATGAGACCTGATCATCCCAACCCCGGAAACCTAGCTATTACTCTAGCAGCAAGCAACTGATCCGGTAACCTGTCATTAATCTAATTCATTCTATAAAAAATGGCTTGGAAGTCTTAAAATCAAGATTTCCAAGCCATTTCTTTTATTGTCTTAAAGCTTTTGTTCCAGCCTTCTTATAATGAATCCTTAAGCACTTCACTGTTATAAATTTTAGTATTTCTGAATACATAAGAACCTGCTACTGCAATAAGGAATGAGATCACTGCACATATTGCTGCATATGTTAAAACCTGTACTGCAGGATTATAACCGAACATTACCAGCAATCCGGGCACCGGTGCTGCTGTACCGGGAGCATCATTTACCATTCCCGACATCGCAATAACCATCCCCGATAAACCGCCGCCTATAAAGTTAGTGACGTACATAGGTATAGGATTCGCAGTGATCAGATCTGCCTTCGAAAGCGGCTCGATTGCTACTGAAATAATCGATTTTAAATCTCCTATTTTAAGTTTATAGAAGAGCCACGCGTTTGCTGGCGAAGAAGCGAAAGCGGATAAGGCAGCTACTGCCATCGGCACCCCTGTCAGTCCGAGCAGGGCAGTTAATGCCATGGAGCTCAGCGGCGAAATCCCGACTACTGTAACAATACCCCCGAGCATCAACCCCATAAGCAGCGGACTTGTATCCGTAGCAGTCTGAATAATTGTTCCAATCTCCAGCAGTGAGTTGTCCACAAGCGGTGTAATAAATAATCCCAGCAGACGAATGACCGGCAAAGCGATTAAAATTACAATGATAAAGTCGAGTCCTTTAGGAATAACCCGCTGCAGCCAAAGTACACCAAATGATACGATATATGCTGCAAACAGCCCCGGAATCAGTCCCATGTCACCAAATCCTGCGGCCAGGATTGCAGAGTTTACCGGGTTAACTTTCATAGCCAGACAGACAAGCATAACTACTATCGTGCCATCCAGACCTCCTGCCACTGTTCCAGCAGTCTGGAAAAATTCGAGATCAAAAAGATCTCCAATAACAAATGTATTTAAAGCTTCAACCAAATATGTAGCGATTGCAGCACCTGCAAAAGCACCCATCACTTTTGAACCGTAAGGTGCAAAGTGAGTAAATAAAGTGAAAAATACTAAAATAACCAGAAGAAGACCAATGCCTATCAGCTCGTCAATTGTCAAAACCCCCAAATATTTATCTATAATGGTATATTTTATGAAAAGCCTTTCATGAAATTACAATGAGATTAAGTTACCATACGAAAAATTTTTAGTCAATTTTAATTATTGCAATTTTATGTTTATCCTTATGTTAAAATGGTCATATAATTAATAATTGTCTATTTTAAAAAAAATTTCAGGAGGCAGAATATGCTGAAATATCTCGTTAATTTATATGTAGGTTCTAAAGTATTTGAAGGTGGTCTCGATAAGATTAAAGCTGAAGGAAATCTCGGCGAAGATTTTGAATCGGAATTCAATGTCAACAAAGACCAGATGAAAATCGCCGGCTATTTTGAAGCTGTCGGTTCAATTTTTCTTTTCCTGTCGTTCCTCGGGAAAACTTTTACACGTATCGGAACGTTCCTCATTAACGCAGTTCTCGGCGTCGCTATCTTAAAACATCTGAAAGCGGGTCACGGTTATGAGGGAAGTAAAAAAGCACTCGGACTGTTCGGTCTGAACACGCTGAGTTTCCTTTCAACATTCCGTAAATAAACAATCAGCCTGAAGATTTTTCTTCAGGTTTTTAATATGCCTTTTTGTTTGAAAAACTGCTCTACCGGATAAATACAACTATACAGATACACACAAAATTAGGAGGATTCCACTTTGATTAAATATACTCAGCAATTTATAAATGGTGAATGGACAGACAGCGCAAACAATAAAACCATAGAGGTTATTAACCCGGCTACTGAAGAGGTATTTGCAACTGTTGCCGCCGGCAACTCAGAAGATGTCGACAAAGCAGTCGCTGCCGCACACAGCGTTTATCTGAAATTCCGCAATACTCCTGTAAAGGAACGCAGAGAAATGCTCGAACGTATTGCAGATGAATATGAGAAACGGAAAGATGACTTGATTGAAACTATTACAAACGAACTAGGTTCGCCGCTCTCAGTTTCTGAGAATTCCCACTATAATGCTGGGTTAAATCATTTCAGAACTGCTGCAGAAACACTCGATACATTTGAGTTTGAAGAACAGCGGGACGATGCACTCATTGTGAAGGAAAGTATCGGGGTGGCTGGTTTAATTACACCGTGGAACTTCCCGACCAATCAGACCGCCTTAAAATTATCAGCGGCCTTCGCAGCTGGTTCTCCGGTAGTTTTAAAACCAAGTGAAGAGACGCCGGTTACCGCATGTATTTTAGCAGAGATTTTCCAGGCAGCCGGCGTGCCTAAAGGTGTTTTCAATCTCGTAAACGGCGATGGCGACAACGTTGGCACACCGCTCAGTGAACATCCCGATGTCCGGATGATGTCATTTACCGGTTCTGGACGGGCAGGCAAAAGTATTATGGAAAAAGCAGCAGCTGACTTTAAAAAAGTAGCTCTGGAGCTCGGCGGTAAATCTCCTTTAATCGTACTGGATGATGCAGATTTGGATGATGCTGCAGCTTCTGCGGTAAACAGAGTAGTGAGAAACACCGGTCAGGTATGTACAGCCGGCACCCGGACACTCGTACCGGCAGAACTCAAAGATAAGTTTTTAAAGAAACTGAAAGAGAAAATCAGCACTGTAAATGTCGGTGATCCAAGAGCAGAAGGCATAGAAGTCGGTCCGCTTATCAGCAAAAAACAGTTCGACAGAGTGCAGAGTTATATTCAAAAAGGACAGGAAGAAGGCGCAACACTGTATCACGGCGGTACAGGGAAACCAGAAGGTCTCGATACAGGCTACTTCGTTAAACCGACAATATTTACCGATGTTGATAACAGTATGACTATTGCTCAGGAAGAGATTTTCGGCCCTGTAATGAGTGTCATTACTTATAACGATTTAGACGAAGCAATCCGCATTGCCAATGACACTGTTTACGGACTTGCAGGTTATGTTGTCGGCAAGAACAAAGAAAAACTTCAGTATGTTGCACGTTCCATCGAAGCGGGCACAATCAGTATTAATGATTGCGGAGGCCCGAGCAATTTACCATTCGGCGGCTATAAGCAGTCAGGTATAGGACGTGAATGGGGCGATTACGGCATAGAAGAATTTTTAGAAGTAAAATCTATTAAAGGTTATTTTTCATAAAATAAAAAAACGTCCATAAGGGCGTTTTTTTATTTGAAATGCCATATTCTCCGTTTCAGCAAATACAAAAACAGCATGAACAAAATCAGACATAACGTTAAAAATCCAATGTTCATCATTGAAACTCCAAGCCAGCCGCCCTGCATCCAGAATACCCCCGCAAGCGTCCCCCCTACACTAGAACCAGTATAATAGAAAAACAGGTAGAGTGATGATGCCTGGGCTTTATTGCTGTGTGCAATATTCCCGACCCAGCCGCTCGTGAGCGAATGTGCGATAAAGAACCCGAACGTAAACAATATCAGTCCGGCAATAATCATCCATACAGATGGCAGAAGCACTGTAACAAGCCCTGTAATCGCAACAATAATCCCCGCATAAAGCATGACTACTTTACCAAACCTGTAAACAAGATTTCCTGAAAACATCGAACTTAAAACACCCACGAGAAAAATCAGATAAATCCCGCTGACGACGGTTTGGCTGATATTATAATCTTCTATCAGCACGAATGAAACATAATTATAAAGAGAAACATTTGTTCCGAGAAGCAGAAAACCCATTATAAATAAAATAAGCAGCAGCGGGTTTTTCATGTGGCCGGTCAGTGATTTAAGAAGTTCTTTAACATTGAAATCTCTCTTCACGAAATGCTTGGAAGGAGACAATGCATACCAGAAAATAAATGCTGCAAACAGACCGACTGCACCGACGCCAATCAGACCATACTGCCATCCCCATAATCCTGCTGTTACACCTGAAAAAACACGGCCAAATACTGCACCAAGAGCATTTCCGCTTATGTATAATCCCATCGCGCCCGGGAGGCTCCGCGGATGAATTTCTTCTCCAAGATAAGCCATCGCAATAGAAGGCAGGCCGGCAAGCGCCACCCCCTGCACTGCCCGCATAACAATTAATGAGCTGAATGTCGGACTGAAGGCAGTAAGTATACATAGGACCGAAGCAGCGAGCATTGATGCTATCATAATATTTTTCCGTCCTACTGCTTCTGAAATAGAACCGAAAATCAGCATGCTGACTGCGAGAGTAAATGTTGTTACGGAAAGCGATAAACTTGCAGCTGTCGGAGTGACACCATAGTAAGCAGTTAAATCAGGCAGAATCGGCTGCACTACATAGAGTATCGCAAATGTATTAAAGCCTGCGGCGAAAAAAGCGAGTGCTGTCTGTTTGTAACTTTTAGTTCCCCGTTCTATAAAATCCATTTCCATCCCCCATTAAACTTTTAATTACGATTTGTAAACAGTCTGATCGAGCCAGTCTTTAATTCCTCCAAGCGCACTGTTATCAAGCAGCTCCGGATATGTCATCATGACGAGAGGGATAGTATCGTAACCTTCATTAATTACAGGCTGTATATAACTGTAAGAGGATAAATGAAAACCATTTCTCTCATAAAATTTTACGCGGCGTCTCTGTATTTCATCTTCAGGCGGTTCCACTTCGAGGACAACAGGTTTACTGCTCATATCGGTATATGCCTGAAGCGTTTTTGAACCGAGACCTCGTGAACGATGTTTTTCATTCACTGCGAGGTGTTCTAAGAAGCGGTATTTTGTACTGGTCCATTCTGCAAAGAACGCCAGTATTTCGCCATTTTCGCGCAATATATAAACGTTATAATCTGGCTTATCCAGCAGCATCTGCTGTCTTTTAAAATTTCTTATTTCCGACGGCGGAAATGAATCCGTCATCAATGTATATAATTGTTCAAACTCATCTTTCTCTAGTCGTTCCAGCATAATCACACATTCCTTCATTTTAATATTATTATTACTATAGAACAGTTTGGAATATAAAAAAAGCGGTACACGTTTGTGTACCGCTCGAATAACCCCGTATTTTTAATTGCTGCTGTGCGCACTGGCACTGATTTTTTTCAGCATCTCTCTGAAGGCACTCAGCTCTTCGTCACTTAAGGCAGTAAACAAACCTGCAAGAAGTTCGCTGTGTGCAGGGAAAATCCGTGCAATCAGGTTTTCTCCTTCTTCAGTCAATGCCGCTTTCATACTGCGTCTGTCATTCTCATCACGTTTCCGGATTATATAGCCTTTTTGCTGCAGCTTATCCAGTATATAAGTCGTACTTGAATTTGCAATCAATATCCGTTCCTGAATGCGGTTAATCGGCTGGGGACCTTTATTATATAAAAGTTCCAGGACTGCAAACTCGCTGATATTCAGTCCGTACTGCTGTGCATCATTCTTTACCAACTTCTCCAAAATATCATTTGTTCTTTTAATACCGACAAATGCTTTTAAACTTTCTTCCATTCTCGTCATGATATTACTCCTCAGGGGCTTCAAATCCATCAAATTATATAACTTATCAACATCTCTGTCAACGAATGTACTAGTCTTCAAAATAATCATCGTCGAATTCGATATATCTGCTATCGTACATAGCTGCGTATTCAGCTGCCTCATAGACCAGCTGCTCCATCTCTTCATAATCATCATCTATTTCGAGCCATATAACTTTATCAACGATACCTGTGACAGCATTGACTGTAATCAAGGCGCCTTCATCATCATCATTAACCAGCTGCAGAATATAGTACTCTCGGGTGTCTCCTTCACCGCTCCACGTCGAGTAAACATTTATACCGCCGACTTCTGCTGCTGCAATCTCTACAGCTTCTTCAACTGTCAGCTCTGTGTCTTCCTCCGGCTGTTCAGTTTCTTTTTTATCTTCTGTTTGTTCTTCTCTTTGCACCTGCTCTTTTTCTTTATCTTCCTGAACAGTTTTTTCATTTTCCGGATGTTCAGCCACTGTTTGAATATCCTGTACACTCGAATCTTCACGATCCACAGTAATACTGTGTGTCGCCGATTTACCTTTCAAGTTAATCACAAAATAACGGTCGTCGTCTGACAGCGATACCGTTTCAACAGATCCGCCGTAACGTTCTGTAACAACAGCGCGTGCTTCATCTTCGGAGATAAAATCCTGCTGATTTAAGGTTACCCACAGGACACCTATAACAATACCTGCTATGAGTCCTGAGAGCGCAATTACAAATTTACTCCGCTTCGTCATTGTCAGTCTCCTTTTTCATCGTTAATGTGAATGTTGATCCTTCTGTAAAAATACTCTCAGCCGATATCTCAATATCATTATTCTCTGCCAGCTGTTTTGCTATTGATAAACCGAGGCCCGAACCGCCTGTTTTTCTAGTACGGGCTTTATCCACCCGGTAAAAACGGGTAAAAATTTCGTTTAAATCTTCTTTCGGTATTCCGATACCGTAATCTGTCACAGCAATAATAATCGATTTATCCGTTTCATCGATATTGACATCTATATCGTCACTGCTGTACTTATACGCATTATCCAAAAATATGCGCAGCAGCTGTTCGAATGCCGGCGGATTAACATAAACATAAGGATTTTTACCGCCGGAGTCGATATTAATATTGCGTTTAAACACTTTTTCAAGACGTGACGCAACGCTCTCAATCAGCTTCACTGCAGGAACATACTCCTTATCTTGATTTGTATCGCTATGCGTTACTTTTGTAAAACTCAAGAATTGTTCCGTTAAATATTTCATGCGTGCCGTTTCTTCCGAAATTGCGGTGATTCCTTCATCCAGCAAATCTTCACGGGTTTTACCGAAACGTTCCAGCATACTTGCATATGAACTGATTACTGTCAGTGGTGTTTTTAATTCATGTGATGCATTCATGATAAAAGCCTGCTGATTATCATCATGCGCTTTTAAAGTCATCATCATATCGTTATATGAATCGGTCAGCATTTTCAATTCCAGAGTATCAGATTTATTGACCGGTATAGTTTTATAACGCCGTACGTTTTCTGTATCATTCATTCTTTTTACGAGCTTTTTAATCGGGTTCGTAATCAGATTGGTAATGAACTGATTTAAAACGAAGACAAGCAGCAGCAGAACGGCAGTTGAAATGATTAAAATCCACTTTAAAATATTATAAGTATCATATAAAAAATATACATTCTCATATATTTGCAAGCTGTGCACTTCACCGTTTTCCCAAATGACCGGCATAGATATCATGACAAAATTCTCACCCTTAAACGACACTGTATCCGTATACTGCGACGTACTGTACGAACGGCCGAGATCGAGATAGCTTTCTTCTGTAGCAATTCTGACGATAGGCTTTTCCTGTGCATTCAGCATCGTAATATAGTCGTCTGAGAGCGAGAAATACTGCAGGACAGTTTCGCCGCTGATACCATTCTCTTTTGCCTGCTGGATTTCAGTAATTATATTATTGCCGCGATTTTCGAGCTGTCCCATTTCCGCTTCCAGCGAATAATGTTTATAGGCGAAGTAAATTAATAAGTTAGTCAGCACTACAACAATAGCAATCATTACCGTCGTATATAACTGTATTTTCGTCCCAAGTTTCATAAACTAATCCTTAATAATATAACCAATGCCGCGCACACTGGAAATGATTGATGGTTTGTCTGTATCCAGCTTCTTACGAATATACCGCACGTAAACATCCACCGTATTCGTATCGCCAAAGTAATCATATCCCCAGACTGCATCGATGATTTGATCGCGGGACAGCGCGTGGTTTTTATTATTTATAAGATAAAGCAGCACATCGTACTCCTTCTGTGTTAAATAGACTGCTGCGCCGTTACTGTACACTTCTCTTGCTAGAGGACGGATTTCAAGATGGCGGTATTTAATACTTTCTGTCTTCACTTCGCCTGCCGCTGCCGATTTCAGATGCACACGGATTCGTGCAAGCAATTCCTCCACCTCAAATGGTTTTGTCATATAATCATTAGCTCCTGAATCAAGCCCGCTGACTTTATCCATCACAGCGTCCCTTGCAGTGAGCATTATTATTTTAATATCAGAATTTTTCTGTCTGATTCTTCTCAGCACTTCCAGCCCGTTCAGTTCCGGTATCATGACATCGAGCAGCATCAGTGAAAAGCCGCCTGTTTCATACTTTTCCAGCGCTTCTTTTCCTGTATATGCTATATCTGTTATATAACCTTCAAATTCCAATTCAAGCTGAATAACACGTGCAATTTTCTCATCATCTTCCACTATCAATATCTTTTCCATGATATCGCCTCACAATGTTTGTTGGTGCTTGTAATTATATCATGTAAGCGTGCTGCAGCTGTATTTATGAATGATAAAATAACGCCCCGAAGGGCGTTATAAATTAGTCATCAATCTCTGTAACATCACCTGTTTTTGCATTAATCTTCACTTCGTAATCATCAATTTCAAACTCATATTTAAAGTCGTCCGCATCGTATTCCCATTGTTCAATTTCACCATCCGCAGCTTCCAGGGCGGCCTCTCTTGCCTGTTTCAATGAAATGATTTTTTCTGTTTGTGCTGCTTCCAGACGTTTGAATCCGCGCTCGTTATTATCATTGTCATGCTCTTCTTCAAGGACTGACAAATCATCTGCTTTCAGCTTCACTTCGTATTCTTCATTTTTGTTTTCAAGTTTTACTTCGTAATAATACACACCATCATCTTCATCGTAGCTGACTTCTTCTAAAATACCGTCAAATCTTTTTTGGGCTGCTTCGATGGCTTCAAATGATTTGTCGTCTTTAAATGCATCTGAAAGTTTTACTCTGCTATTCGAGCCGTCAGACTGGTTACTATTTTTTTCTGCTGTCTGCTCTTTGTCTTCATCATCACGGTCCAGATCCTGTTCAATAATGCTCAAATCTTCTGCATTCAGTTTCACTTCAAAATCTTCATGACCGTTTTCAATTTCTATGTCATAGTAATAGACGCCCTCATCTTCATCGTATTCAACATCTGTAACTGTCCCCTCGAATTCTTTAAGTGCTTTGTCCACCGCTTCCTGGGCTGTTGTACCTAATTCTGTTTCAGCGTTGTCTCTGACTGTGACTGAGCCGTTACTTTCTTCAGTTTCCCATTCCATATCATCGGCACTTGCCGTTGTATTTGCACCGCATGCTCCTAAAACTAAGACTGATGCCAGTACGCCGCCAGCTAAAAGATTCTTATTCAATTTCATGTCAATCATCCTCCAAAATTTTTCCGCTGTATTTGTGCGGTATGTTTCATTTGTTACTTACAGTATATCCGCCCTCGGCTAAGGGAAAGTTAAACAATAATTAAAGGATGATTAAAAAGAAAGAATCTTTATTTTAACTGCTGCAGGAGGTCAAGCGCTTCGTCCTGCTCAAGCTTCTTCAGCGTTCGGAGGGCTCTTCTTACAATGAAAGGTGATGTTTCACTAATATTTTCTTTAAGAAAATCTATCACTTCTTCAGGATGGTATTTAGATATATCATTTAGATGATTCGCCACCGATTTTTCAACGTATCTCGACGGATCATTCAGAAATGGCTGCAGCAGTCTGAAGTTTTCCTGTATATCATCTCTTAAAAAAGGAAGTTTTTTTGCCCACGGCAGACGGGGCCTTGTACCTTCTGTCACCAGCCTTCTTAAATGAGCGTTATCACTTTCTCCCCAAACTTTGAATACTGCTTCAACTTTATCGTAATCTTTTCTTATAAAAGGACGGATAGCAAATTCCGCTGTATCCCGTTTCGTAATTTCTTCTATCGCTTTCATTGACTGGTCAAAATGATCGAGACCGTATGTTTCAATAAACTTTGACAGTGCTCTGTAGTAATACATTTCTTCAAACGGAAAGTAAAATTTGTCATTTTCGAGACCGAGTACTTCTATAATAATCTCTGTTGCTTCGATATAATCATCCGGGAGATAATACTTAAGCTGTTTTGAGAATACTTCAATTCTTTCAGACATGCGTCCGCCTTCAATTTCCCTTACTGTTTCTTTAATAAAACTGTCACTGTCAAAATCCGGATAGACGCGGCTGATCTCCCCGGCATAATGTTTCGCAAGATCTTCATCAAAATAATCTTTCATCAGTTTTCGTCCGCTCATTATCTTTACCTCTCTATAAGTAATTAAAAAAAGTTCCTATTTTCATAGGAACTCTGGTAATTCATTTTAGTTTAAATACGGCAGGATACCGAGCCCTTTGCTGCCAATACCTCCATGCACACCAAGTGCAGGTGTTAAATAACCGACCCGGCAGCTGATGCCCGGATACATATTTTCAAATCTTTTTTTAATATGCTGAGCTTCTTCTGCAATGTCTCCGTGAGCAATCGCAATTTTAAACTTGCCGTTAAACTTGTCCATTGCTTCTTCAATAATTGATTCCCACAATTTAATAACACGGCTGTTCGTCCGCACTTTGTCAAATGGTTTCACTTTGCCGTCTTCAGCAAAATATACAATCGGTTTAATTTTAAAGAGACTGCCTATAAAGGCGCTTCCCGCTCCAAGTCTGCCGCCTCTGACAAGGTAATTCAAATCATCCACAACTAGATATATCTGGCTGACTTTAACCAGGTTTTCAATTTTTCCGACAGCCTCTTCCACGGCGGTTCCTTTCTCAATCTGTTCGATTGTCTGTTCGAGAAGATGTTCTATAATATAAGAAGTACCATTGGAATCTATAAGATAATAATTAATTTTACCTTCTTCTTTATACTCATTTAAAACCATCTGTGCACTCTGATAAGTTCCGCTGAGGCCTTTGCCGATATGAATAGCAATGATAGTATCGTAACCTTTTGAAATTATCTGGTCGACAACTTCATAATATTCACCGACCTGAGGCTGAGATGATTTTGGAATTTCTTTTTCCGTTGCCAGACGCTGGTAAAATGATTTGAGCGCCGTTTCATCCGTAGTATCTTTAAAAATCGTTCCGTCTTTGAATGTTACAGATAAGTGTACTTGAAATACATCTGAACGGTTTGCTAGCTCATCTGATAAACTCGCAGTACTATCAACGATATACGCAATTTTCATGTCCTGCCTCCTACTGTTTGCCGTTTTTTCGTCTATATTTATAAGTATAATAAAAATGAAACTATAAGTATATTAAAATCATTTATGTTGTTGTTTGAAGAAAAATTGCATGGACAATTAACAGAAATTTATGTAAACTCTTTATATCCTGCTTATAACTTAATTTAATTATATCGGGGAAAACAAAGTAATATATTATGGGAGGGTTTTCATTGACAGACAAAACAGAGAAAAAAGGAGTTTTTCAAAAATTCCTAGACGTCGTTGAACGCGTCGGCAATAAGCTGCCAGATCCATTCGCACTATTTCTCGGACTGGCGTTTTTAATTATAGTAATATCTTGGGCATTCAGCTTGTTTGACGCCTCGGTAATACATCCGGGGAACGGAGAAGAATTACCTATCAACAGTCTAATTTCCGGAGAAGGCCTGCAATTCATACTGACTTCTATGCTCGACAACTTTACAGGATTTGCACCGCTCGGTCTTGTATTGTCTATGATGCTCGGTATCGGACTGGCTGAGAAAGTCGGCCTGCTCGATTATGCTATCCGTAAAACAATTTTAAAATCACCGCCGTTTTTAGTTACATATACAGTGGTGTTCGTCGGTATTATGGGGAACCTCGCATCAGATGCTGCTGCGGTTATTATTCCTCCGCTCGGGGCGCTGGTTTTCTATAAACTCGGCAGACATCCACTTGCAGGGCTTGCTGCAGGTTTCGCCGGTGCGGGCGCTGGTTTTACCGCAAACTTATTCATTGCAGGGACAGATGTACTTTTATCCGGCATTTCGACAGAAGCAGCTCGTTTAATTGATGACACAATCGTAATTACACCGGTTGATAACTGGTACTTTAATATCATTTCCGTATTTATGCTCACAATTATCGGGGGTCTCTTGACATCGCGTTTTGTCGAGCCGCGTCTCGGAGAATATAAGGGCGAAGGTATTGAGGGAGAAGATTCAGAGGAACTGCCAAACGCTAAAAAGGGTTTGATAGCTGCAATAGTAACAGGTGTTGTTTACTGGGCTGTTATTATCGCAGTTATTCTCCTTCCGAATAGTCCGCTGACCAATGAAGAAGGCGGTATTATACCGTCACCATTCATTGACGGTATTGTACCAATTATACTCATCTTCTTTATTTTAATTGGAATTGCGTTCGGTATCACTACCGGCAAGATTAAATCGACAAAAGACGCAACATATTATATGACTGAGTCCATTAAAGATATGGCAGGTTATATTGTTCTCGTATTTGCAATTGCTCAATTTATCGCTTACTTTAACTGGAGCAACCTTGGTACTTGGCTCGCAGTGAATGGGGCTGAGTTCCTTGAAAGCGTAGAATTTACAGGAATCGGATTAATTATCGGCTACGTTATTTTTACCGCACTTCTGAACTTCCTGATTACATCAGGTTCTGCTAAATGGGCAATTGAAGCACCTATATTTGTTCCAATGTTCATGCAGCTTGGTTACGATCCAGCCTTTACACAGGCTGCTTACCGTATTGCTGATTCATCTATAAATATTATTACACCGCTGTTCCCTTATATGGTTATTATTTTGGCGTTTATGAAGCGTTATGATAAAAATGCAAGTATCGGAACTTATATGTCACTTATGCTGCCGTATTCATTAGTATTCCTGCTTGCATGGATTATCCTGCTCGGAGTGTTCTACTTCACAGGCTTACCGCTTGGACCGGGTGTTTCTACGTTCTTGGAAGACAGAGTACAATAATTAACCAGGAGATGATTCACAGTGTCATTACACACAAAGCTTATAAATTGGCGGAGGGACTTCCATCGGCATCCCGAGCTCGGCTTTCTTGAAATGCGTACATCTACAATCGTCGCAGATACTTTAGAGAGACTCGGATACGATTTAAAAATCGGACGGGAGGTAATGCATCCTGACTTTACAATGGGCAAACCCGATCAGGAAGAAACATCCAGACATTATGTATGGGCAAAAGAAAACGGTGCTGTTTCAAAGTACCTGGATCAGGTAGCAGAAGGCTATACAGGTATTGTCGCAACACTGGATACAGGAGTTCCAGGTCCGGAGATTGCTTTTCGTGTCGATATGGATGCTCTTCCAATTTACGAATCGGAAGACATCAGCCATTTTCCTCTTCAGGAAGATTTCCGTTCAATAAATAATGAAATGCATGCATGCGGCCACGATGTCCACACTTCCATCGGGCTCGGGCTCGCAACACTTTTAATGGACAATAAAGATGATTTAAAAGGCAGGATAAAACTTATCTTCCAGCCGGCTGAAGAAGGAACGCGCGGCGCACGCTCAATGGTTGAAGCGGGGGTTGTCGATAATACTGATTACTTTATCGCTTCGCATATAGGTACCGGGGTTCCGTTCAATCATTTCTTAGGATCAAATAACGGTTTTCTTGCCACTACTAAAATTGATGTATCCTTTAAAGGCGTGTCCTCTCATGCAGGCGGACAGCCTGAAGAAGGCAAAAATGCCATTCTGGCTGCTGCCAATGCCGTTATTAACTTAAACGCTATCCCCCGTCACTCGGGAGGTGCTACACGTATTAATGTTGGTGAACTGCATGCCGGAAGCGGACGCAATGTCATTGCAGACAGTGCCAGTCTTAAAATTGAGACGAGAGGCACAACAAGCGAATTAAATGAATATATGAAACAGTATGCACGGTCTGTAATCCAGGGCGCTGCTCAAATGTTTCAGGTAGATTATCATATAGAGACTGTCGGGGAAGGTAGAAGTGCTGCCGGTTCGACAGAACTCGCACAAGTTCTGGTGGATGCAGCAGATAGTGTGAAACTGGTCACAAAACTTGAAGAAAACAAACCGAGCGGCAGTGAAGACGCAACGTTTTTCATTAATCGCGTACAGGAACGCGGCGGACAGGCTTCTTACTGCATATTTGGAACAGATCTTGCGGCGGGACATCATAATGAGATGTTTGATGTGAACGAAGACAGCATGCTGAGCGCGGTTCAAACCTTATTTGAAACAGCAAAATTATTAAGTGAAAAACAGTAAGACATTACAGAGACAAAATCTTTACGGATTTGTCTCTTTTTGTTTATTAAAGTTTCAATTGGTTATGTATAAAGTATCGCGATAAGTAATTCTTATTGTACTTTTAGCGATTCTTCGTTTTTATTTCTATATGCAGTTGAACTGCGGGGTGTAGATTGTTATTATTTAGACGTTGTGTTAAAAATCATCATAAGGAGTGAAGTAATGACAAATCATTCGTCATCGTCTGAGAAGTCAAAAAAAATATCATATGTTTTCGTGTTTGCAGCAATTATTGTAGGATTGCTTGTAGTTATAGGAGCCATATTCCCCGATGAATTTGGTGAAATTTCAGGTTCCATTTCAGGATGGGTTACTACCTACTTCGGCTGGTATTATATGATACTCGTCACAGTAATCGTATTCTTCTCTGTATTTCTCGTTTTCAGCCCTATTGGAAAACTTAAATTAGGACAGCCTGATGATACTCCGGAGTTCAATACCCTTTCCTGGATTACTATGCTGTTCAGTGCCGGTATGGGAATCGGTCTGGTATTCTATGGTGCCGGAGAGCCGATGGCTCACTTTATGTCACCGCCAACCGCAGATCCCGGAACAACAGAAGCGTTGGCTGAATCTATGCGCTCAACCTTCCTGCACTACGGTATTCACGCATGGGCTATATACGGCATTGTTGCCTTAGCTCTTGCATACTCGAGCTTCAGAAAAGGAGAAGTTGGATTACTTTCAAAAACGCTGCGTCCTTTATTCGGCGATCTCGTAGACGGCTGGCTCGGGGTTGTTGTTGATGTTCTCGCTGTTTTTGCAACTGTTATCGGTGTTGCGGTATCTCTCGGTATCGGTGCAATGCAGATTAACGGTGGATTAAATTACTTATTCGATGTACCTGTAAGTCTTTTGACACAGGGTATCATTATATCCGTGGTCACAGTTCTGTTCTTAATCAGTGCCTGGAGCGGACTCAGTAAAGGAATTCAATACTTAAGTAATCTGAATATGATTCTTGCAGGTCTGCTGTTTGTCATTATTCTTGTTGTCGGACCGACAATGCTTATCTTAAATGTAATGACGACAGGCACAGGCGGCTATTTAAGTTCATTCTTATACAATAGCTTTGACGTTGCGCCACTAAATGCACAAAAAACTGAGTGGCTGAGTTCATGGACAATTTACTACTGGGGCTGGTGGATGAGCTGGAGTCCATTTGTCGGTATCTTCATCGCCCGCGTTTCTAAAGGACGTACAATCAGAGAATTCATCATAGCAGTTCTCCTCGTACCGACTGTTATTGGTATTATCTGGTTCAGTGTATTCGGTATTACAGGTATTTCAACGGGTCTTGCAAATAATGAAATATTCAATATGGCGACTGAAGTACAATTATTTGCTATATTTAATGAATTACCGATGGGAACAATCTTATCGATGCTTGCTATTTTATTAGTATCATCATTTTTTATCACATCGGCAGACTCTGCCACATTCGTTCTCGGCATGCAAACATCTCACGGTGATTTGACGCCTTCAGGAAAAACTAAACTTACATGGGGCATCGCTCTTTCCGCCATAGCTTTTACATTATTAGCTGCCGGCGGAGAAACAGGATTAAACGCCTTGCAATCTGCAGCAATTATCGCGGCGCTGCCTTTCAGCTTTGTCGTTATTGCGATGATGGTTGCCTTTTATAAAGACGCGAACAATGAACGTAAGTATTTAGGGTTATCCATTACTCCAAATAAAGAACGCATGAAAAATTATAAGGAAAGCTCTCTTGAAGAATATCAAGAGGAACTTGAAGCTTATGCTGACGAAGATAAGCCTAGAGGTGTATAGATATAAAATAAAAAAGCGTTCCGGTGATTTAAATCACCGGAACGCTTTTGTTTTATTGAAGTTTTCCCTGAGCTGCAATATCTATTTCTTTAACAATTTCATCATTATTGATGAGATAAGCTTTATGATATAAATTCGAAACTGGACATATATGGTTCGGAATAATACGGACTTTATCGCCGATATTTACTTTGTCACTGAATTCTCTATTGTAAATAATTGCATGTTCATCAAATACACCGTGAACATAAGCTCCGTCATATTCTTTAATCTTACCGAACCCTTCTGTCGCGGTCAGTCCTTTGCTGCGCGACTGCGCTGTCAGTCCCTTAGCCCCGACATCTGTAATAACACGTTCATGTGTCGGCTTACTGATCACAGTAGTCAAAACGCTCGCTGCTGAATAATCATATGAATTAATCGCATTAGATTGTGATCCATCCATTAAAATATACGTTCCCGGTCTGATTTCAGTCACCCCTTCCGGTATGTCAAAACCAAACATAAACGGAGGAGTTGAACCGATGCTGACTGTTTCAATATCAAAATCCATATCTCTCGCGATATTTGCAAAATGCAGTGTACGGGTTGTTGCTGTCATAAATAAGTCATAACAGTCATCTTTGTCGACAGCCTTATATGTATGACCATCATGAGAGAATATTCCTTTCAATTCCACGTTTTTAGATGCACGTATACTGTTTAACAATAATTTATAGTCGATTTCCTCAATGATACCGGAACGCTCCTCGCCGACTTCTATTTCAATCAGTACCTGTGCTTTTTTATCGGCACCTTCAAATACTTCGTCAATTTCTTCGATATGGTGAACGCTGTCCACGCCGAAAGAAATATTTATCTGTTCAGCCAGTTTTTTAATTCTTTCCAGCTTTTGTTTTCCAACAATCTGATTGGCGATAAAAATATCCTTGAGTCCATATACAGCCATGATTTCCGCTTCCCCTACTTTAGCAACTGTGATGCCTGTTGCACCGTGCTCTCTTTGCTTCATTGCTAAATACGGCATTTTATGCGTTTTCGTGTGCGGGCGCAGCTGAACATTTTGCTTTTTCGCATAATCACCCATGTACTCCAGGTTTTTATTAAGCACAGTTTCATCAATTAACAATGCAGGTGTATCTATGTCTTTATAATTCATCATTACATCCCCTTAGTTCATTATTTTATCGCTGCGACGGCTTCAATCTCAATCAAACATCCATAATGCAGTTCTCTCGTCGGAACAACTGCACGTGCAGGCTTGTGGTCTCCAAAATAATTGCTGTATTCTTCGTTAATAATATCCCAGTTATCAACGTCAGATGTGTACAGCCTGACCATTACGATATCTTTTTTAGTCAAATCTGCTTCTTTCAATACCATTTCCATGTTCTCAAGCGCTCTTTTAGTTTCAGCAGCAATACCGCCCTCGACTATTTCCCCGGTGTCAAGGTCCAATGATAACTGCCCTGAAATGTATAAAGTATCGTTATGTATCATTCCCGGTACGTAGTGCCCTTTACTGTTTCGTGAGTATTTTGTATGAATTGCCCTCATTAAATCCTCTCCTTATAATTGTTCATAAATCTATAATAACAAAAAGTATTCTGAAAATTGAATTCCAGAATACTTTATAACTAATTGCACAAAATTTGATCATGATGATCATGGTGCTTACATTCCACCTGAACCGTTACATGTTCGATGCTTTCATGTTTCATCTGTTCCTCAATACGCTGAATAATCTTTTGTGTTTCATGAACATTCAGCATACCATTAACTACAATGTGAACACTCAACGCATTCATTCCGCTTGTAATGCTCCAAACGTGAATGTGATGTGCGTCTTCAACCCCGTCTACATTGTTAATTTTTTCGATAATACGATTGAAGTCTAGAGTCTCCGGTACACCTTCCATAAGAATATTCAAAGATTGACGGAGTATTCTAAAGCCGCTGATTGAAATTAATACCGCGACGATAACACTCGCCAGCGGGTCCATAATTCCCCAGCCGAAGAACATAATTGATAAAGCAGCAACAATCGCCGCAACTGACCCGAGCAAATCTCCTAAAACATGCAGCAGAGCACCTTTCATATTTAAGTTATCGTGTGTATCTCCAGACATTAATATTTTTGCAACAACGATATTTACCAAAAGTCCAAGAACCGCAATAATCAGCATACCCGTGGTTGCCACTTCAGGTGGATTTATAAAACGGCCGGCCGCTTCTATAATGATAAACACCGCAATAACAATCAGTGTCACACTATTAAAAACAGCTGCCAGTATTTCAAATCTTCTGTAGCCGTATGTCCTTGCTGAATCAGCAGCTTTCTCACCCATTTTAAATGCAGCAAGAGCCACTGCCAGCGATATAGCATCGCTCAGCATATGACCAGCATCAGACAGCAGGGCAAGACTATTTGTCAGCACTCCCCCGATGACCTCAACAATCATAAATGATGCAATTAATATTAAACTTATTGTCAGTGCTTTTTTATTCGCTCCATGTGTATGATCGTGGTGATGATTATGATTATGCTCCGTCAAAATTCCCACCTCAATTTATCTATTTTTTACTATTATTTTCCTATTTTCGAGTGTAATATATACCTTAGCATATGCAAAAATGTAAGAAGGTGCAATTTTATGAAGAAAAAATATCAACTCTATTTATTATATAGCAGTATTTTCCTGATTTTCCTAGGAATAAGTCTTGTCATCCCGGTTCTCCCGTCAATCATGAATGAATTGAATATCAGCGGTGCAGGTGTCGGTTATCTAACCGCCGCTTTTGCTTTTACGCAATTAATTTTCTCTCCATTTACAGGTCGTGCCGCAGATAAGTTCGGACGTAAAATTATTATCGTTCTCGGGCTGTTTATCTTTGCATTTTCCGAGCTCTTATTCGGTCTCGGACAATCGATTGAAGTACTATTTGTTTCGCGAATGCTCGGCGGTTTGGCCGGTGCATGTATTATGCCTGCTGTAACAGCCTTTATCGTAGATCTGACAACTGATAAAAACAGAGCCCGGTCGCTAGGTTTTATGACCGCAGCAATTAATTTCGGATTTATTATCGGCCCCGGTGTCGGCGGTGTTCTGGCAGAAGTTGGTACACGTCTGCCGTTTTTCGTCGCAGCAGCACTTGGTTTATTGGCAGCATTCGGAGCTATATTCATGCTCTCTGAACCTAAAAAAATAACAGAAGTTGCAGCTGATAAAACTGAAGTTACAACAAGTAACTTCAAACGTCTATTTACACCGATATTTTTTATTGCCTTCCTCGTTATTTTTATATCATCATTTGGACTCGCAGCTTTTGAATCTTTCTTCAGTCTGTATTTCGATCGTAAACTCGGATTTACACCGACTGATATTGCAATCGCAATTACAGGCGGCGCCATGATTGGCGCTTTTGCACAAATCTTTTTATTCGAGCGTCTCACACGCAGCTACGGCGAGTTGAACATTATAAGGGTATCGATTATATATACCGCAGTGCTTGTTTTTGCAATTACATTTTTAGAATCATACTGGTCGGTTATGGCCGTCGCCTTTATCATCTTTATAGGTTTTGATTTGATACGCCCGTCCGTGACAACCTTCCTGTCCCATATCGCCGGTAATAACCAGGGATTTGCAGGCGGCATGAACTCGTTTTTCACATCGCTTGCAAACGTTGTTGGTCCTGTTATTGCCGGTATCTTATTCGATATGAATTTGGATTTTCCGTACTACTTCAGTGCAGCCGTTCTCGTCATCGGATTCTTTATCACAGTATTTTTCTGGCGTGATCCGCGTAATGCATAATGTCATTCGAAAGTCTGAATTACGCGTTACATCGACGTTACAGCATGCCAAACACTTTTATTTTCATCCCTCCTTGTGCAATAATGTTTAATGGAATGAAAATATAAAAACATTTTTCGTATATTACTGGAGGGTTATATTCATGAAAGACGAAATTGTAGATGTAACCATAATCGGTGGCGGACCTACCGGTTTATTTTCTACTTTTTATGCGGGCATGAGACAGATGTCTGTCAGACTGATAGACAGTCTGCCTGAACTAGGCGGTCAATTAACGGAATTATATCCGGATAAATATATTTATGACGTCGGCGGGTTCCCTAAAATCCTTGCTAAAGATTTAGTTTCCAATCTCGTGACACAGGCGCAGTATGCAGAACCTGACCTTCACCTTGGAGAAACAGTTCAGTCATACGAGCGCAAAGATGATCACTTTGTTTTGAAAACTGATCAAGGTGAATACCTTACAAGAACTATCTTAATTACAGCAGGAGTCGGTGCTTTTCAACCGCGTAAAATCGGCCTCGATAACGAAGCTGATTTCGAAGGAATTTCACTGCAGTATGCCGTTAGAGATCTTGAGAAATTCAGAGACCAGGATGTTGTCGTACTCGGAGGGGGAGACTCTGCTCTCGACTGGGCACTGATGCTGCAGGAACTTGCTAAATCAGTAACACTGGTACACCGTCGCAACCGCTTTACGGCACATGAAACGAGTGTGCAGCAGGTCATGGACTCACCTGTAGAAGTTAAGACATCATTGAATGTCACTGAAATTAAAGGTGAAAATGGGCAGATTGATGAGCTGGTACTGACTGCAAAAGACGGTACTGAAGAAGTCATTAAAGCAGACCAGCTGATTGTTAACTTCGGTAATATTTCGTCACTCGGGCCATTAAAAGAATGGGGTCTTGAGCTTGAGAAAAACTCCATTAAAGTTAATGCTCATATGGAAACAAACATACTCGGCATATTTGCTGCAGGTGATATAACGACATTTGAAGGTAAAGTTAAACTGATTGCGACAGGCTTCGGTGAAGCACCGGTAGCAATTTCATACGCTAAATCTTTTTATGATCCAAAATCACGCTTACAGCCTAAACATAGTACAAGCGTCTTTAAACAAGACTAAAAAAATTCCGTATGCAGATTTAATGCATACGGAATTTTTTTGTGTTTGCTTCTGGTGTTTCATGTGAAACTCGTTCTTTCAATCGCTAGTGTATAAACGATAATGCAGATATTATTTATGTCTGATATAGTAGAATCATTCGCAGTTATTGGAGGGTTTCACTATTTCTTCTTTTATTATTATTATCATTGCAGCAGTAATTATTCTAAGCTTGTCTCACCAAAATAAAAAGCTCCAGCAGTCAGCTTTCAAAGCTGCATTACAAAATTCAGAACTGTACCGTGATATCCGCAGCATGATCAGCTCGAACAAAATGGATGTTCAAATTATTAAATATATAAGAGAAGAAACTGGTCTTGGTCTTGTTCATTCGAAAAATCTTCTTGAAGAAGTAAAAGTTGGAGAATAATCTCTAACTTTTACTATCCTGTCACAAGTCTTAAACCAATTACTGCAATGATAATAAACGACAGGTACATAACACGTTTATAACTCGCAGACTCTTTATAAAAGATAATTCCAATTAACGCACTTCCTACTGTTCCGATTCCAGTCCATATAGCATAAGCAACACCTAAAGGAATAGTTTCCATAGCAAATCCAAGCAGGCCAAGACTGATCGGAAATCCGATGAGCAGCATCAGCCAACCTTTTAGTTTTTTACTCTGGCCGATTAAAGACATACCTGTTACGCCCGCTACTTCCATGAATCCTGCTAATATTAATATCAACCAGCTCATTTAACATCCTCCTCATAATCTGTCACTGTTTTCAGACCGATAACTCCAAATACAAGCAGTGCCACAAATATAATAATGCCAATGTTGAATGCTCCGCCGAAAACGATAATATCTACTAGCACTGTCCCGACCGCCCCAATACCGACAAAGACCGCGTATACTGTGCTTGCCGGCATTTTCGTCGACACGTATACGAGCAGTCCAAAGCTGACAACGACAGCAATAACCGTCAATCCCCATTCAAACCACGTATCAGCATATTTCAAGCCTGTTGCCCAGCCGATTTCAAACATAGCTGCAATAATGACTAATAACCACATAATTTTTCTCCTTTTAATTCTTAAATTTAAGAATTAAGAATAAACAAGCCCGGAAGAATAACTTTCGTTACTCTCCCAGGCTTTTATCCTTCCGTGTACTGGAATTAATTCCAGCGTTTCCTCTCGGTCCAGACTTAAATAATTTAACGGAACCCTAGAAAACTTCTTATTCAGTTACTTACATCATAAATTATTATTTTCTAAGAGTCAACTTCAGTCTCAGTATTGATAACTCCGTAATGCACTTTACTCGTCTTTCTGATTTGTTGGATGAAACCGAATTGTTCAAATCGTCTGCTTCTGAAGTGATCTTTCAAAACAACTGTTTTGGCTGCCACACGTTTTGCCTCATTTATCGCAGTTTCTGACAATGTTTTGGACTGTGTCACTGCGGAGATTGCTCTTAAGCTCTCGGAATTACTGATTTCTTCTTCGAACATCGGATCAAAATAAACAATATCAAAACTGTTATCTGCCAAGGTTTTTAAATATGTCTCGTGGTCTTCATGCAGCACTTCAACATTTTTCATTGCATCGCTGATAACTCCAATATTCGCATCATATGACGACAGTCCTTCTTTAGTCAGCAGGTAAAGTATTAAACTGTCTTCCAGTGCCGTCACTCTGCCAGAGTTTCCGACTGTTAAACTCGCGATAACACTATCTGCTCCGAGTCCCATCGTGCAGTCTAAAAATGACATACCAGCTGTAAGTTCTGCCGCTTCGACCAGGGCGTCGTGTTCATTTTTCAATAATCTTTTAGCACGGACCATGGAAAAGTTCGGATGGTACTTGACCGACTCGTTTCCAGTGAGTGGTGTAATACTGATTCCATCTCTTCCAACGACTAATACATCGTCATTGTAACGCTCCCGAAGTTCTTTAACAGAGCGCTTTTTACGCATTACAAAGTCCAGCTTATAACGCATAGCGATATCCTTAGCTTTTTGTAATGAATGTTCATTATAACGGCCGCCTGTTGTTACTATCATCATCTTTCTCCGTTCTGTATAATATGTTTATCAGTATAGTTTACCATGGTATTATTAACTAAATAAGATAAACGGAGGATGCTGAATGACATTAAAGAATAAGCTTACTCAATCAGAACAGGAAGAACTGCTGAACACTCTCGAATCCCGTTTTAATACTCATATGGAACGCCACGAAAATATCTCATTTCAGAATATCGCTGATAAACTGAATGATACACAGCTCACTGCACTTTACAATATGGAAGCCACAGAAGGTGAACCTGACGTTATCGATTTTGACGGCACGCTTTATTTTGCAGACTGTTCAAAAGAAAGCCCGAAAGGACGGCGCAGCGTTTGTTATGATAGAGCTGCCCTTGAAGCGAGAAAGAAATATAAGCCTGATAACTCGGCTGTGGATTTAGCAAAAGAAATTGGCATCGATTTACTCACTGAAGAAGATTACAGACTCCTGCAGCAGTTCGGCGACTTTGACCTGAAGTCTTCAAGCTGGGTTAAGACTCCTGATGAGATTAGAAATCTCGGGGGAGCTTTATTCTGTGATAAACGTTACAACACCGTCTTCCTTTACCATAATGGAGCCGATTCTTATTACGGAGCACGCGGTTTTAGAGGAAAGTTAAAAATCTAAGAAAAAAGACGGCAGCCGCCGTCTTTTATTTGTTTTCGATATATTCTTTTATCACCACTGCCTGATTGTGCTCTTCGTCTTTAGCTGCGTATAACAGTGTGACATTGTGGCCGTCTGAGTCCTTTTTAATTTGATCTACCAGACCTTTTTGTTCTTTTAATTCTTTTTTATATTTCTTTTTAAATTCTTCCCACTTATCAGGATCGTGATCAAACCACTTTCTTAAATCCGACGAAGGTGCGATTTCTTTATACCACTCATCATGTTCCAAATCTTCTTTTTTAATGCCGCGCGGCCAAACACCGTCTACCAGAATCCGCTTGCCGTCCTGTTGTGAAACGTCATCGTAGACACGTTTTAATTTCAGCATAGTATCATCTCCGAATAATATATTATATTATTCTTTACCCTTCTTTTTTTGTTTCATTCATCGCTGCTTCTCTCGTCTTGTTTAAAATCATAAAGTCCAGCTCTTCTTTCGACATCGATTTTAATGTTTTATATTTTAACAGGAGGAAGACCGCACCGAGTATAATCCAGCAAAGTAAAGCATAGTAAGATGGTGCTGTTAAGGCTGCCGGCGAACCCGGGAATAATAGCAGTATCAGGAATACTAGTGAAATGATTACACCGAGTACACCAAATATTACATAAACAATATTTTTATGTTCAGCTCTTGCAAAGAATTTAACAGTCACTGCACTCGTTGCCAGAAACGCTACTGATACACCCACTGACGACATATCAACAATCCAGCTTAAAGCAGTTCTCCCGAGCCAGGGAGCAATCAAACACACTCCCAGCACGAATAAGACTGCATAATGCGGTGTTTTATTTTTCTTATGCACTCTGGCAAAAACTGCCGGTACAAAGTTTGCACGCCCCATCGCGAAAATCAGTCTGGAAGATGACATATAAAACCCGTTAAGCCCCGTAAAAATACCGAATGATATTGAAAATGCGAGAAATACCATTCCAACAGTGCCCATAGACGACTGTATAACAGAACCTGTTACCCAGACCGCCCCGTCCATTGAGTTCTGGTCAGGATAGATCCATGATGTTACTAAAATCATTGCAACATAGGTTAAAATAGACGCGACAATCCCAAATACAATTAATTTAAATGTTTTGTCAGCACTGAATTTAAATTCTTCAGCTGCCTGAGGAATGTTATCAAATCCTACATACATCCAGGGCGCTATTGCCACGATTAAGATAATCGAAGTCCATACTCCCGCTTCATTATTAAAGAGCGGCTGTGCATTTTGAAATGAAAATTCTCCGGTGAAAAATGACGCGAACATTAACCCTGCTACAACAAAGGCCATGAACAAACAGAATATAAACTGCAGATTCCCGGAAAGACCAGAACCTTTCATACTGATAAACGCGAATACTATGAGTACTGCTGACGACAGGATGACTTCCATAATGTAAACATCCCATCCTGCGATGGTGTATAAGTAACCAGTCTCGAGAAAATCCGGGAGTACAAATTTAAACAGCAGACTAAACGCACTCGCATTCAGAGCAACTACACATATATAACCCAATACTAAAAACCATGAGGCAATAAAGGCGCTGAATTTACCGAATCCCGCGTATGTAAATGCGAACTCTCCGCCGGAGACGGGAAACTTGGCTGTTAATGCACCGTAGCCTACCGCAATAATCAGCATCAGTATACCGCCGATAGTAATTCCGAGTGAAGCCCCGAGTGTACCTGATGAAATCAGCCAGTCTCCCGGTAAAATAAATGCACCCCAGCCGATTGACGACCCGTAAGCTATTGCCCATATGAAACGTTTCGACATCGTATTATCTAATTCTGTTCTCGTCTGATTATCAGCAGACATATTTCCAACTCCAGTTTTTTTATTAATTCTTGTGACTAAGTATCGCATAGTAAAAGATCTATCGCTAGTGCTTTTCCAGTACGAGCGGATGTTCTGTAATTATTGTATCCCCTTTATACAGCGTGACAGGAATCCCCGATTCTCTGTCTATCTCGTTATCCGGGTTGGATAAACTCATCGAATTCATCCCCGCTGCATTGAAATAAATATTATCTTCAGAGTTCTCGCGTCTGACAGGCAATTCTTTTGTTAAAAGGGTGTAACCGCCTGCTTCAAGATGTGTTCCAACTGTATGGATGCCTGCAGGAAGCACAGTGTCATATCCTTCGGCGAACGGCATGAGAGTAATCTCACCCTGTCTGGTGATGTAATCGACACGGTAACCTTCCTGCAGTTCCAGCACGGCTTCTGTACTGTAATAATTTAAGGCTGTTTCCAATACTCTGTCCCCCTGGTCATCATACACAACGATTGCAGAGGCTGAATCTGTTGCCGCCTTGTAACGCCCCGGTTCTATATCTTTGCCGGTCATGTATGAACCAGGAGAAAATGTTTTTTCCACCCCGCCTTCTGTAATGCCTTCAAAGACAGTATTGCTATTCAAAAAAGCATAACGGGATTCCAAACCATCCTTTATTAAAAGATTTTCATCTTCAAATAATTCAGCAGCCTCCTCATCAGTCTGCACCTTTTCACCATTATACGACTCACTCATAAGACCGTTAAAACTACACCCCATCAAAAACAGTACAAAGAAAAATAAAACGCTAAACCGTTTCATATTTTCTCTCCCCTTTATAAATACGCAAATAATGTTCATGCGTACCTAACGCTCCCAGTGATACTTCTGTTGAACTGTGTTTTTTCAAAGTGCTCATCATTTTGAATACTTCTTCTTCTGGTAGATCGTCAGCGGGGATACATATACGATCTCCGTCCAGATACAGCGTGCCTTCTCTAAGCGGACTGAGAAACTTTAATTTATCTTCTGAAATATAACCTTTAACGTACTCTCTGTGTGATTCATTGCGGACATATGTGTAATAAATTTTCTGTTCATTTAAAAAATAAATCTGGTCCGCGTAATCATCAAGATTTTCCAGTAGATGAGATGCGACAATAATAATTTTTCCATCTTCTTTTATTTCCTGAAGCACCGAGCTGACCAGCTCCACATTCACCGGGTCCAGGCCGTTCATGATTTCGTCCATAAACATAATCTTTGTATCTGCAGCAATCATCATCGCAAAACAGAGCCGCTGCCTCATCCCGAGAGAATAAGTTTTTACTTTATTTTTCACATAACCTTCCATATTCAGCCGTTCTATTACCTCTTCTATATTGCTGCTGTCTGGATTCCATATATCTCTGTACATCTCAATATGTTCAACACCAGAAAAATCTTCATAGAGTTCAGCCTGATCCGGGAAGAATGTAATTTTACTGTGCAGCGCTTTAACATCTTTTGTCGTATTTTTATACACAATATCATCGATCAAAATTTCTCCCGTATTAATCGGAATGAAACGTATAATTGCATTAAATAAAGTTGTTTTCCCCGTGCCGTTCGGCGCAACCAGACCGATAATTGTGTTATCCGGAATATTAAAATTAACATTCTTCAGTACCGTCTTAGTTCCGTAATTTATCGTTAAATTCTTGACTTCCAATGACATTAGTTCTTCCTCCTTTCAAGCTTGCCTGTACGGGTCGGTATCAATTTAAAAACAAAGTGAAACACGACTTCAACGATTATATATAATACCGCCATACTGATGAGCAATTTGGTAATTGTCACATTATTTAATGACTCCCATGACCCTTCCAGCACCGGTATTATCTGCAGGTACAATAGAGGGTTCCAGGCCGCAGCAGACCCGGTCAGAGCAATGACATAAGGCAGATAAAATATGGCAACTGCGATGGTAATTGTCAGGTAGATATTCCTGAATACAAAGGACAGCCCGGTTGAAAACTTAACGATGATGTAACTCAAAACCATCGTCATAAAGACTGTGATTAAAACATACTGCATTATACTGATATATACGGTTTCTTCACCTGCATACAGCGGCACTGGATATTTCAGTGTTCCACTGTCTGTATAAAATGTACTGAGTAAATATGAGACGAAGATGCCGCTCAAGGTAATAATCCATATCAATCCCCAGCTGATAAATGTCCTTTGCCTCCATTGATAGGCAAAGGAATAAGGTATTCCTTGGGAAATACTCCAGTTAAATTCCTGATCCCGACTGAAGCGGTCAGCCCCGAATACCGCTGCAATAATAAATATAAATACGCCGGCAACAATGTTAATCAGATTAAATAAAACAAGTGACGGTGATAACGGATTCCAATCAATATCAACATTATTCTCTTTCAAATATTTTAAAATTTTTAAATCATTCTCAATTTCTTCCCGGCTTGGCATAAAGGAGAGCAGTAGTTCCTGCGATTCAAAATCATCCGCTTCATAAAAGAACAAACGGTTTTCCGCAAGCTCAAGGCCCTGATCGACGTAATCGCTGACCACACTCTCAAGCCCGGAAACTGTATTGCCTTCCTGTTCGCTTAAAATATACCGCTGCATACCAATTATGCTTTGCTGGCGGGCAAGTTTATCATAGATTTCTTGTCCCCGAGCCGATTCAAAGTGGTCTTCCGGAATCGCATTGAAAATCTGCTGTGTATCTTCGTATTCGCTCCGCAATTCTTCCAAAGGAAGTGCAAGATCGCGGTCCTGGTAAAATGCCGAATAACTTGCCAGAAAAAGAAACAGCGCTACTAAAAGTATTCTTACTTTCCAGTCTCTTATAATTTTAAGGAAATCCCATTTGAACAGTTTCATTCAGTCCACCTGCCTGACAAATTTCTGACGTGTCATCCAGCCCGCAAGAAGCCCTAATATTATTTCGATAATAATAATTGTTATAAGCAGCACCATGATGCCCGTCTCGAAGGTGAAATTATTTGATAAGGTTAAAAAGTTCTGACGGCCGCTTAAAATATTTCCAAACTCAAAATAGTTCTGCGGGAATAAATGAGCTCCAAGGCCGAGAAAACGATCTTCACCGCCGCCGCTGTATAAACGGTTAAATGCGATAATTGCAAAGCCTGCAATCATCACGATAACGTCATGTCTGAATAGCAGGGAAAGTACAGCATTTAAACGTATGAAAAGATACAAAAGCACTGCTGTTAATATCAGCGACTCCAAAATCAAGTCAATGACAGGCGCGGTAAAGAAATTCTCTTCGGCTGCTCTGTATCCTTCAGTGTATGCGTAATGGGTAGTTAACAGAGACATATCACCAAAACCGTAGAGCAGTGATATAAGCAGGAAGAAGAACATCAGGAAAAAAGCGATACCAGTTGCGATAAAGATAAATACCGACACAGACTGATAAAATATGTACTTTCTCCATCCGAGCGGCTGGCCAGCTTTTAAAGTATGGTGCTTCCGGTCATCAACCAGTACTTCACTCGCTACAAAAATAGTTATAAATAATAAAATTAAAGGACCGTAATTTAAGAAGAAGGAATACAACTGCTGTATTCCTGTTTTACCGTTAAATTCATGTGTTGTCGGGTGGTCTATCTCAGACAGCGCAAACAAATTATTATTAATTACCGCCCTTTCAAAATCCATATCTAAAAACTGGCCGTCGTGTTTCCGCTCCAAATAATCATTCAGTGCATCGACCGTAAACATAGGAACATAGTCGGTACTTTTCAACTCGAAAAGACGTGAAATATCACCTTTTTGCAACGCATCATAAAACATAAAATTATTCTCGTAATCATATTTAGCGAGACTATATGTATCGACTCCTGTAAAGCTGTTTACAGCAATATCACCCTCAGCAAGTCTGCTTTCTTTCATGCCGTATGCTGATTCAGTTTCAAGGGCCAGCTCATCTGCATCAATTGTCAACGGGTTATTCACCGTCGGCAAATATAAAAATGAGTATAATATTATGCCGATAAATGCCAGCAGAAATAACAGTCTGTTCTTTTTATTACGGTATAATTTTTTAAACGTTTCTAAAAATACAGTTCTAAACATCATCCATCCCCATTTGTCTTTATTATGACGTATTTATAACTATTATAGAAAACGCTTCCATAATTTACAAACTATTTTAAAAATTTTCTATTGTATCTTAGCTGTTATTATATTAATCTTAATTTACTTATTTCATCAGTCAGGAGCTTTACTATGTTTCTCGCTTTTTTGCACGGATTCGTTTTATCGGCAGGATTAATTCTTCCTCCCGGCGCTCAAAATGTGTTTTTAATTAACCAGGGAGCCAACCATAAAAAATTTATTCATACTCTGCCGGCCATAATTACTGCAGGACTCAGTGATACACTATTGATTATACTCTCTGTAGCCGGTGTCTCCTTAATTATCCTGTCCATTCCGACACTGCAGCTCGCTATGTATATTATCGGATTTTGTTTTCTCACTTATATGGCAATAACGTTATGGTTTGTAAAACCCGAGACTGCTCACGCACCCGCCAAGCTCAACCCTTTTAAACAAATTGGTTTTGCTTTATCAGTATCATTGCTCAATCCTCATGCAATACTGGATACAGTTGGCATTATCGGAACAAATTCCACAGCTTATACAGGCAGCGATTTACTGGTATTCACCTTATCCTGCATCGCAGTTTCATGGATTGCTTTTGTGATTCTCGTATTCTTCGGCAGAATTCTCGGCAGTATAGATAATAATGGTAAAATTATTGTCTATATTAATAAAATATCTGCAGCCGTAATATTTATAATTGCTTGTATTCTTCTTATTAATATTATTAAAATGATTTCAGGAATCTGATCTTTTAAGTTATCCGGCCTCTGGTCAGGGTAAATATAAATATCAATTCTATAAGGAGAGAGGAAGAAAATGAAAACTATTATGAGATATATACTCGCAGCTGTTTTCGGTGTTGCAGGTGTCGCGCACTTCACAAGGACAGAAGGTTTTACCAATATCGTTCCGCATTATTTGCCGTTTAAAAACTTTATCGTTAAAGCAAGCGGAGTGGCAGAACTGATTATCAGTTTCCTCTTGTTAATTAAACGGCCGGGCAATTTTTTAAAGAATGTCATCAACAGCTTCCTGATGCTTGTTCTTCCGGCTAATGTTTACATGGCCCGAAAAGCATTGCCGCTTGGCAATATTGAAGTTCCTAAGCCGCTGCTCTGGGCAAGAGTCCCGCTTCAGTTCGTTCTCGTAAAAATGGTAAATAAATTATAAAATAAAAAAGGATAGCGACCCTGAGTCGTTATCCTTTTTTACTGCGCAGTTTCTTCCTTATCTTTTTTAGAAATATTCATTATAATGACACCGAGTATAATGACGCATAAACCGATAATATTTACTGCAGACAGCTGTTCATTAAATAAAAATACTCCGATAATTCCTGCTCCCGCTGTACCGATTCCTGCCCACACGCTGTAAGCGATACTTAACGGAATGGTTTTAAGCGCGCCGATTAAAAATGTAAATGATAATCCGAAACAGATAAACATAATAACCGTCGGCACGATGTTCGTAAAGCCGTCCGATAAATTCAGCATTGTTGTCCCCGTGACTTCGAACACTATTGAACCCATTAAAAATAATATTGCTCTCATTTCCGCGTCCTCCTATACTCTCATCAAAATCAGACCGATAATCAAAATAATAATTCCGATGACCGTCGTGGCTTTGATTTCTTCTTTAAATATGGCAAAACCAATGATTGCAGTCAGCATCGTGCCGACACCGCTCCATGCTGCGTAAGCAAAACTCAGCGGTAAGGTTAATAACGCCAGCGACAGCAGATAAAATGCCAGAACATAGCCTGCCGCAACACCGATAATCGCTTTTTTAGAATTGTTCACAGCTGTTATTTTCATCATGCTGGAACCGAATACTTCTGATATAATCGCACCGGCTAAATAGACAAAGCCCAATTTATTCACCTCTTTAAATTTAAAAACACATTCTAAAATTCAGAATGTGTTTTCATTTTAATCTTGTTTTTCTAATATACCATCTGTCATTTTATAAACTGCATCACAATACTCAGTTAGACGTTCATCATGAGTAACGATAATACATGTTTTCATACGCTGCTCTGTTTCTTCTTTTAGAATCTGCATTACTTTCAGTGCATTTTCCGTATCTAAAGAAGCTGTAGGTTCATCTGCCAATATAATGCTCGGATTAGTATATAATGATTTCGCAATAGCTACACGCTGTTTCTGACCGCCTGATATTTCACTCGGCAGCTGGTCCTTCACTTTTTTTAAAGACAGCTTTTCAAACAATTCATCCAGTTCACTATCAGCCATCACATCTTTTTTTGATTTTTTTAAGAGCTGAAACTGCTGTTTAACTGAAAGGAAAGGTACCAAATTACTCGCCTGCAAAATAAATCCGATTTCATTCAATCTCAAGTGCGCGAGTTCCTTACTATTCATTCCTGAAATACTTTGGCCGTTAATTTTAACATCACCTTCGGTCGGCGTTTGAAGTGCACCTGCAATGGTTAAGAAAGTACTTTTCCCTGAACCTGAAGGTCCGATAATTGCGATACATTCCCCTTTATTAAAAGTAATCGATGTGTTTTTGACCGCTTCTATCGTCTGGTCGCCATCTTTGAATGATTTTATAACATTTTCAAATTTAAGCATTATTTTCTCCTCCTATCCAATCGCTTTTAACGGATCGACTTTCCGCACGCTGATGACTGAAAATAAACTTCCAAGCATCGCAACTGCAATAAGGACAACCATATAAATAATCATCGTTAAATAATTAAACTCAACCGGTACTGCTGGAGGCAGGAACAGTCCTGTAAGGAATGTTAATCCCAAACCGATTACAGTTCCTATTACTGCAATAATAAATGTTTGTGCCAGTACCGTTCTTGCAAGATAACCGTTTGAAAAGCCCTGTGCCTTTAACACACCAAACAGACTCGTTTTCTGGAGTGTCAGCACATATAAGAAGATGCCGATTACTGCTGCAGATATTACAAACAGGAAGATAATCATAAAGTTCAGCGTTAAGCTTTGAGCTGTATAACCTGGAAGACTTTCTATAAATTCTTCAATTTCCAGCACTTCAAGTTCATCATTAACTTCACTATCCTGCCAATCAGCATCACGGATAACCAAAGCATTAATGATATCTTCACTCAGCATCGGATTCAGTTTTTCGATTGTTTTATTATCCGTAAATAATACTGATGATGCACTGTATTTAGCACTTTCAGTAAAGCCGGTGAGCGTCAGTACTTCATCACCGTTTGACAATGTCAGTTCGTCCCCGACTTCAAAACCTGTTTCTTTTAATGAATAGTCTGCCACGACTTCATTTTCTTTTTCAGCTTGCTCACCTTCTGTGAGTTCCGGAAGGAGGAATGAATCTTCTTCTATTCCGAAAACAAAAGCATTCTCTTCAATATCGCCGTTTGATGCAATAACTGAATGCTGTTTCAATGTTGCCTGTTCCTCAAAAAGGTTTTCGACATCATCTTCCGCTATCATAGACTGCTGAATTGTCTGGTTTGCTTCACTTCATCATTTAAAATGATTGCATCTGCTTCCCATTGATCCACAGCTTCTCTATTCATATCCATTAAACCGCTTGCCAGTCCAGATAATAAAAACAGCAGGTAGCTGATCATCACAAGGACTCCGATAATTAAACTGAACTTCAGCTTATTTCTTATCATTTCATTCCATGCTAAAAACATAGTATTACTCCTTCTCGTTCATCGGCTTCGTAAAAATTTATATCTTACCTATTATAAACTTGCTGCTAAATTCATTGGTGCTGTAAAATCAACAATATTATGTTTTTTATTCTTTTGACTATTTTATTTATTATATTGACAAGTAAAGTTGTCAATAAGACAAATATATGTTACATTATAAATAAGAAAAATATAGATAACTAAAACAAAGCGAAGGTGAAGCTATGAAAACAAGATTGCGTGAACTGCGCGCGAGGGACAGTTTAAACCAGACCCAGCTCGCAAAACTCGCCAAAGTATCCCGGCAGACCATCAGCTTGATTGAGCGCGAAGAATATATCCCGTCCCTTTTAATTGCTAAACGAATGGCTAATATATTTAACGAACCAATCGAGAATATTTTTATCTTCGATGAGGAGGAGTTATAAATGAAAACCATCTTAAAAATGCTGCTGTACGCTGTGATCGGCTTTGCAGCGGGTTATTTGACACTCGAACTGCTTTACGGACGAAACATAGGCGGCACACTTGACGTTGTCTACTTCTGGCTGAGTATCGTGATGATTATAATAATAATCGGCCTGCTTTTATACGCATTTATACGACGCAGAAATTTAATCAGCTTAACAAAAGATAAAAACCGAAATATGACTGACGATGAATTCGACGCATACAGCTATAACTCATTCAATGTTATTACTGTAATGACTTCTGTATCATTGATACTTTCATTCATGTCACTTGCCATCCAAACCATGGCCGCAGAAAATCCTTGGCTTATCGTACTGACGGTGATATTGGTGTTTATTTCTCTGTATATGAGTATTCGGGCCTCAGCCCTTATCAACATCGTTTATCCGGATAGAAATTTACCGGAACCCGGCGAAAAGAAATACAATCAAAAACTGCTGGCTGCTACAGACGAAGGTGAATTATTTGTGATGGCGAAAGCACTGTACACTTCAGGCGCTCTCACGTCTGCTCTGTTGTTTTTCGCAATGATTCTGATGATTTTTTATTCAATTATCACAGAAGAATCACAAATTTTCAGTATTATACTCCTCGGTCTCATCATGATTATCAATCAGCTGAAATATTCATATGAAATCAGAGAGAAGTAAATGGAGATTATTATAAAAATTATTAAGGATGAATAATTTATGAGATGCGGTACGAAGCGCTTTGAGGTTACTGTAAAGAAAGATAACAGGATCGCAACACAGGAAATCTGCGCACGTGATCAAATCGATGCAAGAAAAATTTGCCGGCGTATGTTCGATAGTGACGAAGTCATTATTTCAGTACGAAAAAAGAAATAAATGATAAATGACCGCTGAAAATTTTATTTCGATAAATTTTCAGCGGTCTTCTTATTTTTATGAGCACATAGAATTGAAGGAAAGCAAAAAACCGGAAAGAATATCATCTTCCCGATTTATCCACTCTATTTATTTACCATTTTTGAATTTCATCGCGTATGCTGTATTCTTGTTTTTTCCCGTGTCTTTCTTCGAGTTTATTCTCAACATCCTGCAGCGATATACCCTCATTATTAAGCATAACAAGCAAATGATAAAGTAAGTCACTCGTCTCGTCGGTAAGCTCCTGCTTATCTTTATTTTTCGCCGCGATAATCACTTCGGTCATTTCTTCGCCGCATTTTTTCAAAATTTTATCTGTGCCTTTATCGATTAAGTACTTAGTATAAGAACCTTCCTCAGGGTTTTGCATTTTTTCCTGCACAGTACGTTCCAAGGCCTGAAGACTGAAGTAGTCGTCGCCAAAACAGCTTTTTGTTCCTGTGTGACAGGTTGGACCCTGCGGCTTCACTTCAAGCAGAAGTGCATCCTGATCGCAGTCCAGCTTCATCGAGATAACTTCCTGTGTGTTGCCGCTCGTTTCTCCTTTTTTCCATAAGCGTTCTTTCGAACGCGAGTAAAACCATGCTACTTGATCTGCCTTCGTCTTCTCAAATGCTTCTTCGTTCATAAAACCATTCATCAGTACTTGTTTTGTTGCCGTATCCTGCAGTATTACTGATAATAAACCGTTATTTTTACTGAAATCCGGTTCCATTACAAACGCACCTCAATTCCATTGTCAGCGAGTTCCTGTTTTAATTCACCGATCTTAACTTCTTCTCTGTGAAATATAGATGCTGCAAGCCCGGCTGATACTTCTGTTTTCTTGAATAGTTCCGTAAAATGACCAATGCTTCCGGCACCGCCGCTTGCAATAACCGGAATACTGACAGTCTTTGCTGCCTGCTCAAGGAATTCGATATCAAATCCATTCTTCACGCCGTCGTGGTCCATACTTGTAATCAGCAGTGACCCGGCACCAAGAGCTTCACATTCCTCAATCCAGTCCGATGCTTTTTTATCGGCTCTTTTTGTTCCGCCGTGCGTGTATACATAATAGTCTTCCAAGTCATTGCTGTATTTTACATCCACAGCAAGTACAATACGTTCGTTGCCGAATTCTTCAACTGCTTCACGGATAAACTCAGGATTTTTCAGTGCGGCGGAGTTGATGCTGACTTTGTCTGCTCCTGCTTCGAGCAACTGTTCAATATCTTTTACTGTTTTAATGCCGCCGCCTATTGTCAGGGGAATCGACAGTTCTTTTGCTGTTTCCCGAATTGCATCCAGCATCAGTCCGTGCCCTTCCTGCGTTTTAGATATATCGAGAAAGACGAGTTCATCTGCGCCTTCTTCGTTATATCTTTTTGCCAGCTCTGAGGGTTTCCCAATATGCTGCAAATCTACAAAATTAACGCCTTTGACTACAGCACCGTCTTTAACATCGAGACATGGTATTATTTTTTTCACTGTCATTTAATTCCCTCCCAAAACTCTTCGGTGTGACTGGATTTTCCGACAATTGCCTCTGTTATCCCCAGACTTTCCAGCTTATCGAAATCCGCTTTATTTCTAATGCCGCCGCTTGCGACTACTTTATGACGGGTCATATTATTGATCCTCGCTGTATTTTCAAAGTTCGGACCGAGTCCCATACCGTCTTTATTTATATCTGTATAAATAACCCCTGCAAGATCCAGCGTTTCTATCTCTTCTAAATAGTCATCAGTTTTAATGCCGCTGTTTTCTGTCCAGCCATTAATGTAAATATCATCTTCTTTTGCATCCACACCCACGAATATTTTCCCGGGAAATTTTTTAACCGCTTCAGTCAGCCATGGCACATCAACAATTGCACGGGTACCGAGAATAAAATATTCAACACCCATGTCATGATACTGCTCAATCGTTTCAAGCGAACGCAGTCCCCCGCCTATTTCTAGCGGCAGTGAAGATAGTTCTGCAAGCTTCTTAACAAGATTCGATTCCAGTGCTTCCTGTTTTAAAGCACCCATCAGATCAACAACATGAATTCTCGTTACCGATTCAAAGCCCGCATAAAACTCCAATGCTTCTTCAGGTGTTCTTTTCATCTGTGATTTTTTCGCGTAATCTCCTTGTGATAAACGGACATTCTGACCGTCAATTAAATCTATCGCAGGAATAATATTCATGTTAAAACTCCCTTTTCCCGTACTGTTTTATCTGTCTGCCAGTAATTACTCAATTACGCCTTTCGAGGACGGAATACCGCTTTTTGACGGCTGCAGTGCAAGCTTCAAACTGCGTGCAAAGCCTTTAAATATTGCCTCTATTTCGTGATGCGAATTTCCTGATTTTAGTAAATCAATATGGAGCGTCATTCTTGAATTCATAGCGACAGCGTTAAAGAACTCTTCTGTGAGTTCCGTATCGAAATCCCCTACCTTATCTCTCGATATAACCGCATTAAAGCTGAGATGTGGTCTTCCAGATAAATCCAGCACTACACGTGCAAGTGATTCATCCATCGGCAGATACATCGATCCGTATCTCTGATAGCTTTCTTTTTCAGCGTACAGCTCTCTCAAAAGCTGTCCGAGGACGATACCGATATCCTCAACGGTATGATGCCCGTCGATATGTAAATCCCCCTCGGCCTTAATATTGACATACAGCTCCGAGTGAAAACTGAACAGTGTCAGCATATGGTCAAAAAAACCGAGACCCGTTTCTATTTCAGATTCTTTAAAATTTCGTTCGTCATCTATTTCGATGCTTATTTTGGTTTCTTTGGTTTCCCTGTCTTTACTGTATTTAGTCATGAGACTCACCCCACTTCGTAATAAGTTCTTTCAGTTTTGGATACTCTTTTTCATGAACAATTGAAAATCGGGCTGCATTTTTAAGATTCGCATCATCATACACTCTGCCCCTGTACCCATTTTGATAAAGATATTCATATAAATCCCGGGCTTTATCACCGTATATAAACACAAAATTCGTATGTGTAGGTTTAATTTTAATATGACGGCGGACTGTTTCAAATGCATCAGCAAGTGATTTCTGCAGGTCTTTCTGGTATTCGAACCATTCGTTCAGCCGCTTCTGATCGCTGAGCAGTGCGCTTCCGAGATTAAGTGTCAGGCCATTTAAAGGATACGGGTGATTAATTCGCGTAATCGCTTCATAAGTTTTTCCTGTCGCAATCGCGATACCGATTCTGAGTCCTGCAAGACCATATACTTTACTCATTGTCCGCACAATTATAATATGGTCCCCTTCGGGAATTGGGCGCTCCAGAGCAAATTCCCCATATGCTTCATCAATGACCAGATATCCTCCAACAGACTTCATTGCATCAGCGAGTTCTTTTATAAAATGACTTGGCAGCAGTACACCTGTCGGATTATGCGGATTTGAAATAAAAAATACAGATGGCTTTTTAGCCTTAATTTCATTTACTGCAAGTTCATAATCAAATGAGTAATCTTCACGCGCCGGTACAGAATAATAACGGTATCCGACCTGGTTTGAGTAGGTCTGATACATTACAAAATCCGGACTGAGCGACATTACACCATTCTTTCCCAGCGTCATAATAATTTTTTGCAGCCATTCATCCGAGCCGTTCGCCACTTCAATGTTCTCTGCCGAAAATCCGTTTTGTTTTGCGTATAATTCTTTAAAACGTCCGAGTTCTTCTTCCGGGTACAATTCAATATCGGTGCTATTTACCGCCTCAAGAATCTGTTCCTTCGAGAGAGGCGACTTTGGTGAGGTATTTCTGTCCATACTGATCATTTTACCGCTCCGTTCTAATATTTAATGATTCATAATGGGCATCGAGCCCTTCTTTTTTTGCGATTGTTTTCGCAGCTCCTGCGATATTACTGTATGTTCCCTCTTTTAGATTAATCACTGCATGACTTGTCAGAAAATCATTTACATTCAAACCGTGACTGAAACGGCCTGTCTGATTTGTCGGTAATACATGTGAGGGTCCCGCTGCATAGTCGCCGATTGCTTCCGGTGAGTATTTGCCGATAAAAACCGCACCTGCATAGCGTATTGCACGGGCAATATCTTCTTCATCCCGGTGCTGAATTGATACGTGTTCCGGAGCGATAAAGTTAATAATTTCTATAAGCTTTTTCCTGCTGTCAATAATCTGATAGTGATTATTCTCGAGCGATTTTTGGATGACATCTGCTCGTGTCTGCGAGTCAGTCAGGCGATTGACTTCAAGCTGGATACCGTCAATAACATCCTGTGATTCTGTTATGAGGAAGGTTCTTGCATTTACATCGTGCTCAGCCTGGGCGAAAATATCATACGCGACTGCTGTATAATCTGCAGAATTATCGACGTACAGAAGGATTTCACTCGGTCCCGCGATCATATCAATGCCGACATCTCCAAATACCTGTTTTTTTGCCAGTGCAACATACTTATTACCGGGGCCGACAATCTTATCTACTTTCGCAATAGTTTCTGTTCCGTAAGCCAGCGCCGCGACAGCCTGAGCGCCTCCCACCGTATACACTTCTGTAACGCCTGCAATGTAAAGTGCAGCGAAAGTAATATTTTCATCGTCGAAAGTCGGCGTTACAGCAACGATATTCTCCACCCCTGCCACTGCTGCAGGAACTGCTGACATCAGTACACTTGAAGGATATAACGCTGTACCTCCCGGAATGTAAATGCCAATCCGTTCCAAGGGATGGTAGACATAGGAAAACTCTCCATCCTCGAAATCCTTATATTTTATCGACTGCTGGTAATCAGCAATGCGTTTTTTAATAAGAACCAGCGCATTCTTTTCTTCTTCACTTAAATTATCAAAACTGTTTTTCAGTTTTTCCTCGGGCACTTTAAAATCATCCAGCTTCCGCCCGTCAAACTGTGCTGTATATTTCTTTAAGGCTTCATCTTTGTTCTGCTTCACATCTTCAATTATAGACAGAACATTATCTATGTTTTCTTTATCTGTGCTGTCCTCACTTGTAAATATCTGTTTAAAGGTTTCCGCGTTCATCCAATCACTCCAATTTCACTTAAAAATTCATAGATGCTGTCTTCCTTCGTATAGAACGTCTGCTTATTCGCAATCAGACGCGCCTGTACATCGAGAATTCTTTCATACTCAAGCAGACCATTATCACGTAAAGTATTCCCTGTCTGTACAATATCCACAATACCGTCTGCCAGTCCGAGGATCGGCGCGAGTTCTACTGAACCATTAAGGTGAATCAGCGACACCGGCTGCTGCTGTCCGTTGAAATAGTTACGGGCAATATTAGTATATTTAGAAGCTACAGTATTAAAATGTTCTACATCCGGCGGACCCGCCAGCGCAAAATGACATTTTCCGAAAGGCAGTTCAGATACATTTAAATAGCTGAACACCTCTTCTTCAATAATGTCACTGCCAACAATACCGATATCTGCCACTCCGCGTTCAACATAGACAGGCACATCCGGTCCTTTTGCAAAAATGAAGCGGATATTATCCACAATCGTATAGAGCGCGCGTGATTCATCTTTCAGTACCTTGCTGTATTTATAAAGTTCATATTTCTCTAAATAAGAAACAAAATCATCAAACAAACGTCCTTTGGATAATGCTACTGTAATCATAAAAGACCTCCGTCTGTGAGATTTAACGCAATGCCGAATGCATTGCTGTTATATTGCCCGCCGCTTAATATCGGTGAGTTAGAATTTAAAAATGCCTGAAAATACAAACCGTTATAGTAATTTTGAGGCGAACGGAACGATAAATCCAAAATGAATTTTCTATCTTGTGATGAAATCTTTGTTTTTAAATGTGTAATTGCCTGCATAACTTCCGTATCGCCGAAAATCTCACTCACCATCTTAAACTGATCGCTTACCTTGGCACTCATAATCTTATACAAATCATGATCTTTACCGAGCTGCTGACGCAGCTCCGAAATGTTCTTTGTATAAATGAGCTGGCGCACTGAATCAGGAAGCTTATATTTTTCAATAAATAAATCAATCAGCTGATCATTATTTATAACGAGTGTTTTGATTTGTGTTTCTGCACATTCTTCAACAAAATTCATATGCATTAACAGCGCTTCGATAATATCCTTTTCCGCTGCCTTATAAATTTCTACACCTGCCTGATAGAATGATTCATTCTCTCTGACAACAGGCCCAAAATAACCAAAACGCTTGTCATCTGAATAAAAGTTGCTGTTGAAATTCAGCAGCGTCCTTGTCCAGTCACTGCGAATGGCGTACATTGCATTATTTCTTTCAAAAACTACACTTGTCGGGTGATGATATTTATCATCGATTGAAAAAGGTTCTATCATATTCATATCAACCAGAGTGTACCCTGAATCATCAAGCTGCTCCAGATATTTTTGTCCAAGAGCGAGCCGCTGCAAAATGAATTTGTTGTTTGTCATAATTACTCTCCTTTAACACTTTAGCGAGATAAAGAGTTGCCAATAAATAAAATAGTAACAAAGATATTTAATATACACAACCATTTTCTTTACCACTTTAGTATGTTAAAGTATTATTATCTTATTTATACGGAGCTGAGGCTATGCAAATAGATAAATTAAAAGGTCAGGAACTCGACGATCTGTTCGACGGAATTCTGTCACTTGAGACGAAAGAAGAATGCTATAAGTTTTTCGATGATATTTGCACATCCAATGAACTTGTGGCATTAAAACAGAGATTTCAGGTCGCAAAGCTTATCGATGAAGGCAAAACGTATTCTAAAGTTCAGGAAGAAACAGGAGCATCGAGCGCCACTGTATCACGGGTGAAACGCTGTCTTGATTACGGCAGTGACGGCTATCGCACTGTTTTGAATAAAATAAAGTAACGGTAGGCGTTACAGAGAAAGGGAGTGCATAACGTTATGCACTCCCTTTCTTAATTCTCCAAATATTCTTTTGTCACATTTATAAACTTTTCAATATCCGACGTAAAATACCTGTTTTTCATATATGACAGATATAAATCAGGACCTTTTAAATCATAATCTAAAGAAACACTCGTTACATCATCATCTGTATAGTTACTCGCATAAAGTTCTGGCATAACTGCAATTCCAAGTCCTTTTTTCACTAAACGTACTGCGGTACCTATAGTATCGACCCTAATGACATTTCTGAATTTCAGATTATTTTTATGAAGAAATTCATTTAACTCATATGATCCCTCGCTGAAAATTAAAGTGTGATTCTGGTAATTCTGGAGGCTGACATTGTTAAGCTCCGACAGAGGAATATCTCTGTGGACGAGGAGTGAATGAAGATTCGGACCTAAATATATTGATTCCATATCTTCGTCTAAGTAACTTAAGGTTGTTAAACCAAAATGAAGCTGATGCATACGCAGCTGATCTATGATATGCGAAGTCGTTCCTTCAGTTAATTTAATGTCGAAGTTATTGTTGCTCTCGAGAAATATATCAAATAATTCCGGTATTACAGCTCTGAAAAGTTCTGTAATCCCCATTTTCAATTGTCCGCTGCCTCTTTTACCAATATATTCAACTTCATCTTCCATATTTTCGAAAATTGATAGCACCAGTTTTACATGTTTGTAAAACTCCGCTCCGGCATCTGTAAGCTTAAAAGTCCCATCATTACGTTCTAATAGTTTAAAACCAATTTCGTTTTCTAACTTGCTCAAAGACATGCTGAGTGACGGCTGGGAGACATATAATGAATTCGCCGCTCTACTGACCTTTCCGTGTTTAACTATTTCGTGAAAATAACGCAATTGTTTAATATCCATCACAATTCCCCTCACTTATTATAAATATTATTTATAGTTATATAAAAATTATATATTTTTAAAATATAATTGTATCACTTACACTGAAGTTATCCTATTAAGCGCTTACATAACGGATGATCAGTTTTTCAAATACTAAGGGGTGGTTGAAAATTTCATCAACTAACAAAAAAGCTAACTTATATATTGTCGGTATTGTTCTGGCTGTATTAACGTTTTGGATGTTTGCTCAATCTATGATTAACATCCTTCCCGCTATGACGGCAGACATGGACGTTTCGCTTGGTACATTAAATATCTCCACAAGCTTGACTTCCTTATTTTCCGGTTTGTTCATCGTGGTGGCAGGAGGTCTTTCCGACCGTTCAGGTCGTAAAAAAATGACTTTTTTCGGGTTGGGGTTAAGTATTTTAGGAAGTTTTTTAGTAATTATTGCACAGGGGCCTTCACTTCTTATCATAGGCAGGGCAATACAAGGGATTTCCGCTGCATTTATCATGCCCGCTACCATTGCTCTTATTAAGACAGCCTTTAATGAAGCTGACAGACAGCGTGCACTAAGCTACTGGTCCTTCGGTTCATGGGGAGGAGGAGGCGTAGCTACGCTGGCAGGAGGTCTCGTTGCGACATATATGGACTGGAGATGGATTTTTATATTCTCGATAATCGTTGCTCTTATCTCGATGTGGATTCTCCGAGATATCGAAGAAAGTAAAGTGAACGATTACAAGAAAGAACCTTTTGATTATATTGGATTCGCAATTTTCATCTTCTTACTTCTTGGTGTCAATATCGTAATTACGCAGGGGCAAGAGTTCGGCTGGTTCAGTCCAATTATTATCGGCTTGATGATTGTTACTTTAATATTAGCAGTTTTATTTTTCATGTATGAGAAAAAACGTAAATTTCAATTTATCGATTTCAATTTATTTAAGTCACGTCCTTACACCGGGGCTGTAACTTCCAATTTTCTGCAAAACGGCATCGCAGCCACTATAGTAGTAGCAAACACATATGTTCAAATAGCAAGAGGATTTTCGGCATTCGAAACCGGACTTCTGACTATTGGAAATATAGTCGCTTTACTGATAATGATACGTGTCGGTGAGCGTATGCTTCAAAAAATTGGCGCAAGAAAACCTATGCTTTGGGCAATTTTTATTGCCGCTATAGGTATGAGCTTAGCCGCAATGACATTTCTACCTGACATACTTTATGTCATCGTAGTTTTCATCGGCTTCCTAATCGCTGGAATAGGTATTGGAATGTATGCGACACCATCCCTTGATACTTCAGTCGTTCATATTAGTAACGATAAAGTTGGAGTCGCTTCAGGCATCTACAAAATGGCCAGCTCGCTCGGTTACTCGTTTGGCCTGGCTATATCAACAGCTGTATATGGAACTGTGGAAGCCATAACTTCAAATATTCATCTCGCCGCTTCTGGCGGCATGTTCACAGCATTGGCTTTCGGAGCTGTGTCGATTTGGATTGTAGCTAAAACAATGAGTCCGGAAGAAGGCCTTAAAACTAAACCTATACTCGCAACGAGTAAAATAAACTAATGGTTAAATATTGGAGGAAATTATTATGGTTAATCCTGATGAAAAACAATTTTTAAATCTGCCTTTTACAGGCATCACGACTTTTGGTAAATATCCGGTATGTGCAGACTTAGATGAACTCGACGCAGATGTAGCAGTCATAGGTGTCCCGAATGACATGGGGACTCAATGGAGATCTGGTGCAAGAATGGGACCTCGAGCCGTCCGGGAAGGCTCTACTTTATACAGCTTTGGTTTAGATGGTGCATATGATATTGAAAATGATATTACTTATTTGGGCCCAAGATGGAATGTAGTGGATTGCGGAGATGTAGACATTATACATGGTGATATTATGCAATCACACGACAATACTGAAGAAGCAATTCGTAAAATTGTGGATAAAGGCGCAATGCCTGTTGTAATTGGTGGAGATCATTCTATTACTGCGCCTGTCGGCAAAGGATTAGAAAAATTAGGCCCTTTCCATGTAATTCAAATAGATGCACATCTCGACTGGGCTGATCATCGTTCAGGTATGCGTTACGGACACGGTAACTGTATTAGACGATTATCAGAACTGGAACATGTTAAAGATATATTCCAGTTTGGTATCAGGGGTATCAGCAGCAGTCTGAAAGAAGATGTCGATGCAGCCAGAGAATATGGAGCGACGATTTTATCACCAAATAAAATGCGCGAAAAAGGCATTGAAGGTCTTTTGGAGTTATTGCCTAAAGGAGAAAAATACTATATTACAATTGATATAGATGGTATCGACCCATCAGTTGCTCCAGGAACAGGAACACCTTCTCCAGGCGGTTTGTACTATGACGAAGTAAATGAGTTGTTAAAAGCTATTTCAAATCATGGAGAAGTTATTGCATTTGATTTGGTTGAAGTTGCACCTCAATATGATTTAACCGGTATGACTGGTCAAACTGCTGCTAGAATCATGCTTGATTTACTGAGTTATGTTACTAAGAAAAAAGAACAGAATGATTAATAGAATGATTTCTGCATAGGAACAAAGAACTTTAAGAAGATAAAACATTTCATAAAACACAGTTAAAATCCGTGCATTAGACTCTTTTGGGAAACTAATGCATGGATTATTTGTGTTGAATATATTTATATTCATCCCTTTTTTCACTCAGCCGCTTTTTATTTGAATTTTCTCCCGCTGATGATATATAGTGATTCAATCATTGGAAACACCGCAAAATACGCAGAGAACATATAAAAATCTGCCGGACTATGAGGGGTATCATAATGGCTGAAAAGAAAAGATTTACTGAAATTGATGCATTGAGAGGTATCGCGGCCATTGTCGTCGTGCTTTACCACTACATTGTTTTTTATGATGAAAAGTTTGGACATATAAAAGAAAATTATATAGATATACTGTCGTTCGGACATTACGGCGTTCAATTATTTTTTATCATCAGCGGATTCGTTATTTACATGTCGGTTCTGAAAGTAAAATCGACACCTGACTTCTTAACGAAAAGAGCAATCCGGCTGTATCCTACTTACATTTTTGCGATTATCGTCACCTTCATCGTAGTTGGAATATCTTCTGTCGATACCCTTAAAGCGGGGGTTGCTGATATGTTTATTAACATGACAATGTTTCAGGACTTCTTCGGTGTTAAGAATGTCGATGGCGTGTACTGGTCACTGCGCGTGGAATTGACATTCTATCTGTTAATGGCACTGCTCCTGATTTTCAATCTGCAACGAAGAGTGATGCTGTTTACGGGTGTCTGGCTCGCTGCTTCTGCACTGATACAAATTACAAATGGTCTTGCAGGCAATGAGACAACGGCACTAATTGAGAAGTTTTCAATGTCCAATTACTGTCAGATGTTCATTATCGGAATTATGTTTTATTATATATGGCAGCACGGCAACCATTTAAAATATCATTTGATGATTGCCCTGTCCCTTATTTACGATTTTTCATTTGAAGGTTTCACAAATGGTCTCTTTACTGTATTTTTTATCACAGTCTTTTACCTGGTACTGAACAATAAAATGCAGTGGCTGAAGTCAGATACGCTTGTTTATCTCGGCGCCTTATCTTTTCCGCTGTATTTAATTCATCAGAATATCGGTTATGTCATTATTCAAAAACTCGAATCTCTAGGCTATGTACACGAAGTCTTTCTCGTCGTACCGCTTGGTATCAGTCTTGTGCTAGCACATCTTATACTTCATTACGTTGAGAAACCAAGTCATAACGTGCTGTTTAAACTATATAAAGAAAGACAGACCGCAATGCTGAATGTCTCAAGATAAAAAGACGCCCCGTTTTTGGGGCGTCTTTTTATTGACTTAAAAGTACTTCTTAATTTAGTCATCCTGTTCGCTATTAAGGATTTCTAAGCTTTCCGCATCAATTGTGTATTCATATTTCTGATTTTCGTAAATAAGGTCGATGTCGTATTCAGCTACTCCGTCATCCATACTTAAAGACCATTCTCTAACTTCACCACCGCCGAGATCGGCAATTGCTTCATCGATAGCATCATATGCTTCGTTTAATGAACCGTAATCGACAACGTCATTCTGATCATCGTTATCATCATCGTCTTCCTGTTCAGTTCTGACATCAACGATTTCTTCTGTGTCAAGATCGACTACGACTTCAGATTCTTCGCTGCCGTTATTTAAATCTACTTTATAAACCCATCCATTCCCCTCATTCTCGAAAGAAATCTCATGGAGATCACCTTCAGCTTCTCCTTCAGCAAGAGAAATAGCATCATCTGCAGTTAAGCTGATGTCTTCCAGCGCTATTGTTTCAGAGTTGGTTTCAGAACTAGAACTGCTGTCACTGTTATCATTTGATGTGCCTTCTGTTTCAGTACTTTCAGCTTCTTCAGATGTATTACTGTTAGGATCGCTCGAACCTGACGGGTCTGCAGATGTTTCTTCGTCTGATTCATCACTGCTGTCTTCGTTGCCGTCTTCAGTATTTTCTTCCGTCGCAGCATCGTTGTCCGTGCCGCCGTAGTCCGTACTTGTTTCCTGATCCTCATCAGTTGTTTCCTCGTCAGTTATCGGACCGCCATCAGTTTCCGTTGTATCTTCATTAGCAGATTCTTCCTCATTGCCGCATGCTGCTAAAACCAGACTCGAAGCCAGCAGCAGGCCAAATATTTTAATTTTCACTGTAAGCTCTCCCTTCGACTTGTTATTCATATAATATCCTGTTATTTTTACAAGCAAACATTTTCATACGCGATAAATCATTTATCATTTATACAGTTACGGATATAATGGAGATATTATGAGATTTTACAATAGGAGTGTTAATCAGTGACTGTATCGGACAACAATAATACAGATTATAAAGCACGTTACTTTCAGCTCCTCGCTGAAAAGTTTAATTCAGAAGAAAAAGTTGCAACAGAAATTATAAATTTGGAATCTATTCTGGAATTGCCTAAAGGAACTGAGCATTTTGTGAGTGATCTGCACGGGGAATTCCAGTCCTTCCAGCACGTGCTCAGAAACGGTTCCGGCAACGTGAAAGTAAAAATTGACGATATGTTTAAAGACCGTCTGACCGAATCTGAACTCAGCGAACTGGCTGCTCTCGTTTATTATCCTGAAGAAAAATTAAAGCTGATTACAAATCAGTTTACGGATAAAAATGAACTGGCTGACTGGTATAAAGCTAAGATTGAACAGCTGATAGAGCTTGTCGCTCATTCTTCTTCAAAATATACTCGTTCCAAATTACGTAAAGCACTGCCTCAGCAGTTTGCTTACATAATTGAAGAGCTGCTGTACAAAAAAGATGAGCACGATAATAAAAAAAGATACTACGATCGTATTTTAAGCGAAATTATCGAACTTGGTCAGGCAAACAAATTAATTACCGGTCTTTCTTTTACCATCCAGAGACTGGTCGTTGATCATCTGCATGTCGTCGGCGATATATATGACCGCGGTCCCGAGCCTGATCAAATCATGGATACTTTAATCGATTATCACTCTGTCGATATTCAATGGGGAAATCACGATGTCCTCTGGCTCGGAGCATATGCCGGTTCCAAAGTATGTCTGGCAAATATTATACGTATCTGTGCCCGTTACAATAATCTCGATATTATTGAAGATGCGTACGGTATTAATCTCCGTCCCCTCTTTACACTCGCTGAAAAATATTATGATGATAATTCTGCCTTCCACCCGAAAAAAACATCTGACAAAATTTTATCTGCGCACGAACAGCTCCAGATGACAAAAGTTCAGCAGGCTATATCGATTATCCAGTTTAAGCTGGAAGCACCGATTATTAAAAGGCGTCCGAACTTCGACATGAATGACCGGCTGGTGTTAGAAAATGTTAATTACGACACGATGGAATATATGGTGGACGGTAAAGTTTACCCGCTTGAAAACACGTGCTTCCAAACGGTTAATCCTAATAATCCCGCGGTACTTACCGATGAAGAAATGAATGTTATGAATACGCTCCTTATATCAGTGCAGCAATCAGAAAAACTTAAAAGGCATATGAATTTCATGATGAAAAAAGGTAACCTTTACTTGCGTTATAACGGTAACCTGCTGATACACGGATGTATTCCGGTGACGGAAGACTGCGAAATGGAAGGTATGGAAATCGACGGGCAAGTATATTACGGCCGGGAACTCCTCGACCAGTTCGAAAAATACTTGCGCCGGGCATTTGCGAATCTCGATGAAACCGAGGATCTCGCCACGGATTTAATCTGGTACTTATGGACCGGAAAAAAATCATCGCTGTTTGGAAAACGGGCAATGACAACTTTTGAGAGATACTTTATCAGTGACAAAGCAACTCATAAGGAAGAAAAAAACCCGTACTATTATTTGCGGGAGCAGCCTGAAATGGCAGAAGCATTCTTAAAAGAGTTCAATTTAGATCCTGAAGAAGGCCATATTATAAACGGGCATACACCTGTTAAAGAAAAAGAAGGTGAAAACCCTATTAAAGCCGACGGCAAACTGATTGTTATCGACGGCGGTTTTTCCAAAGCTTATCAGTCGACAACAGGTATTGCCGGCTACACACTGCTGTTTAATTCATACGGCATGCAGCTGGTGGCTCATCAGGAATTTAACTCCAAAGACAAAGTGCTGGAAAACGAGTCTGATGTACTCGCAGTCAGAAGAATTGTCGATGAAGAACTCGAACGTAAAAAAGTCAGAGATACAGAAATCGGTAAACGTTTAAGATATGAAATTTCCATGCTGAAAGACTTGATGAAACACCGTTATATTAATTAAAGATAAGCACTAAAAAACAACGTCCGCAAACTGCTGCGGACGTTGTTTTGCCGTTATAATTTATTGTGCTGTAAATCCTCCGTCGACAGTTAAAGTATTTGCTGTCATAAACGAAGAGTCATCCGAAGCCAAGAATAAGGCTGCTTTAGCCATCTCTTCAGATGTACCGAGACGACCGATTGGAGTAATATCCGATAAAGACTGCTTCATTTCTGCCGGAATAATCGGTGTATCAATGAAGCCTGGGCATAATGCGTTTACCCTGATATTTTCTTTAGCATACTCGATACCGAGCGAGCGTGTCAGGTTAATGACACCGCCTTTCGCTGCGTTATAAGCAGCATTACCCGCTGCACCAATCCAGCCATACATGGAAGCTGTGTTAATAATATTTCCGCTTCCCTGCTCCCGGAAGTAATCGATTGCGAGTTTTGAGAATAAGAATACTGCATCGAGGTCGACATTTACAGTCTTGCGGTATTCTGCATAAGAAACTTCATGTGTCGGTTTAGTTGCCCCGATCCCCGCATTATTGAACAGAATATCGATACGTCCGAATTTCTCTGCTGTTTTATCAAATACTCTTTTAGCGTCTTCTTCACTCGTTACATCTGCCTGCACGAAAATAGTCTCACCGCCGAGTTCTTCTGCAACTTTTTTCCCTTTTTCTTCATCTAGATCTACAAGTACTAATTTGGCTCCTTCTTCTTTAAATAAATCTGCTGATGCTTTGCCGATTCCTGAAATACCACCTGTGATAACGACGACTTTGTTCTGCAGCTTTGCCATTGTATTACCTCCAAAATGATTTTCTTTCTTAAATTCATTATATCATTAGAATCTTCAGATAATATGGAGAAACTGCTAAAACATTATGTGATTTTGTTCACAAATGACAAAAATATAATTTATATGTCTGTAAACAGGGTAAAAAGGGTAATAGCTGATAATGCTGCGCTTTACTTAAATGATTACAGAAAGGAGAATTCTATGCCTTCTTTAACTGTTGGTTTGATTCCAGCTCCCCGGATGCCGCGGGTACTGATTGATAAAATTCTTGAAGATCTGCCGAAGCTTGCCGAAGAGTTCATAGACAGTGATTATGACTGGAAATTTGAATGTGAAGAAAGTATTCTGACGAGTTCTTCTGAATATATTAATGAAACGATTCACAGAATGGTTAATATAAAAGAGCGGAATAAATGGGATTATGTAATCGGCATTACCGATTTACCGAGCTTATCCAACCACAAAGTTGTTGTATCGGAGTTTGATTCCCACAAGTCAGTCTCCCTGCTCTCTCTTCCTTCCCTCGGGTTTTTAATTTTAAAAAGAAAATTAAAACGGATGCTCATACATCATCTCGAATATCTTTATCAATATAATGTGGACAGTGCAGCATTCGACAGCAGCAAGCTCAGTACGCCTACGGTGATGAATATCTCTCCTGAAACACCTGTAGAAGAAAACGAGAGTACCAACCGCTACATTATTAATTCATATGTTATCGGCTGGTTGAAAATTATTTTAGGTATGACCTATATGAATGAGCCCTGGTCGATTGTCACTAATTTTAAAACGCTGGTATCGCTGGCTTTTGCGACCGGTACATACATTTCCATATTCTCCACCCCTTGGCAGCTCAGTATAGATTACCATGCCTGGCGTCTGATAACGTTAGCACTGTTCTCTGTAATAGGGATGGTCTTTTGGTTAATTTATGCTCATAAATTATGGGAAGGGCAATCGTCAAAAACATCAGTTCATTACCGGTGGCTCTACAATCTTACAACCTTTATGACACTTTTGTTTGTTACTGTCATTAACTACTTTATTCTTTACCTGCTTCTTACGGTATCGATTACTATGTTTGTGCCGCCGGCAATCTTTAATGACTGGACACAGGCTGATACGGATTTCACTGTAATGAATTATGTAAATCTGATATGGTTTACAACTTCTCTCGGTATATTGGCAGGCGCCCTGGGTTCTACTGCCGAAAGCGAGGAGAAAATTCGCAGTGTGACTTATTCTTACCGTCAACAATACCGCTATAATCAATTACAGGAAGATGATGAAGAAGACGATGAATCTAATTAAAAAGTCAGGAGGAATATTATGGCTCGTTTGGGTATAATCGCTGCGCCGGGTACGGCAAGAAATATCGCCAGTAAAATTAAAGATGAGCTGGCCGATAATTTAAAAGAACGGCTGTCTGAAAATGATGATTGGGAAATAGATATCATTGTTGATCCCCTGACCGGTGAAACTGAATTCTCAAAAAAGATATACGCAAGAACAGAAGAATATTTACAGGAAAACGAGTGGGATTATTTAATCAGTATTACGGATCTGCCTTTATTTTATAATGATAAGCCAGTAGTCATTGATATAGATACTTCCGATGGCATTGCTATGATGTCTATTCCTGCTTTTGGGTGGCGGCCGCTTAAAAAGAGAGTTCAGACCGCGATTATTAATACTGTCAGCATTATAAAGAAAATTATTGATAACGGTGATGACATTGAAGCGGAAATTCAGGAGGAAATTCACTCTTTAAATAATATGTTCACCTTCTCAAAACTGCAGTATGCAAAAGATTTCTTTGAGGAATCCGAAACAAAACATCTTTTATTTCATATGAATACCAAAACCGGAGGAACTTTCAGACTGGTCACCGGAATGACTTTCGCCAATAATCCTTATAACATGATGCAAAGTTTAAGCGGAGTTACAGCTATAGCATTTGCTACCGGCGCGTTTGGTATTATTTTCTCGACGATGTGGAATCTGAGCTACCTGTTTCCAACATGGCGTTTAGCAGCGATTTCGGTGCTCTCCATTTTTGGAATGCTGCTCTGGATTATTGTATCTCATGATTTGTGGGAGAACTTTAAGGAAGGACAAAGCCGCCGCATGACTTCGCTGTATAACAGCACGACCTTGCTCACCTTATTTATCTCACTGCTGTTTTATTACTTGTTACTCTATCTTCTATTCTTGACAGCCGGAGCGACATTGCTTCCGCCGGACTTTATCGCAACAACTATAGAAGTTGAAAATATAGGAGTCAGATTCTATCTCGAACTGGCCTGGTTTGCGGCATCACTGACGACAGTTGCCGGCGCTATCGGGGCCGGTTTCCAGGATAAAGAGACTATTCAGGAAAGTACTTACGGTTATCGTCAGCGTCTCCGTTATCAGGAAAGCCGGGAAGAAGATTCTGAAGAATAGAGGTAGTTTATAAATACAGCAAGAGGGAAGAATAGAAAATGTACAGATAAAATAAAAAAAGGATGATGATTTTGACTAAGGATATTCCAATGTATAAACTTCACGATGGTTACCAAATACCTTCAATTGGATTCGGCACTTCGGGTATCACTGGTAAAAAAGGAGCTGAAAGCGTTGAAAATGCTCTTCATAATGGTTACCGCTTGATTGATACGGCCATCCGTTATGAAAACGAAGGTGCTGTCGGCGCAGGTATACGCCGCAGTTCATTGCCGAGAGAAGAAATTTACGTTACTTCAAAACTGCGCGGCGGATTGTATGATTACAGTACAGCACTTGCTTCTATAGAAGAATCATTGTTCCGCACAGGATTAGATTATTTCGATTTGTTTCTTCTGCACTGGCCAAACCCGAGACAGGACAAATATGTTGAGGCCTGGAGCGCGCTAATTCAAGCTCAAAAAAACGGCTATGTCCGTTCAATTGGTGTATCCAATTTTGAACCGGAACATATCGACCGTCTCAAAAAAGAAACAGACGTCACACCTGTAATTAATCAGATTGAGCTGCACCCTTACTTTTCACAGGAAAGAGTCAGAAAATATAATTCAGACAACGAGATAGTTACTCAGGCCTGGAGCCCTCTCTCACGTGCGAGAACTGTTTTGCAGGATGAGACTTTAAATACATTAGCCAAGGAGAAAAATAAGGACGCGGGTCAAATAGTGCTGCGCTGGCATTATCAGCATGGCGTCATACCTATTCCAAAAGCTTCCGGCACTGAACACCAGCTGTCCAACCTGGATATTTTCGACTTCGAGCTGTCAGATGCCGAAATGAAGAAAATCGATTCTCTTACTAGAGAAGACGGAAGAATTGATAAACAAGATCCGAATGAACACGAGGAGTTTTAAAGAAAGCATTGAGACTGGGACAAAAATCCTGAAGTAAAAAGAGAAAAGGCTTGGAAATCTTGAAGTTAAGATTTCCAAGCCTCTTTTTATAGAAAGAAGTATATTAAAGATGGGTTGCTGGACAATTTTTCTCAAACTCATGGTCCTTAAAGTAACGCTATGCTTTTTGGGTTGGCATGACGGATTTTCATGTGTATCCGGGAGCTCCGGGGTTGGTATGATTGAGTTTCATGTGTATCCGGGAACTCCAGGGCTGGCATGACGGAGTCTCATGTGTATCCGGGAGCTCCAGGGTTGGCATGACAGAGTCTCATGTGTATCCCCACATCTCCATGCTTTATTTTCACTCTATAATATTATTTTCTTTTAAATATTCTTCCGCCATATCGTAAGGGCTTTCGTCTTCCACAGAGACACGGTAGTTCATATCCTGCATTTCTTCATCCGTAATCTTGCCTGCGAGTTTATTTAACGGTTCGACAATCTCCGGATATTCTTCAAGAAACTCCTGCTTAAACATCGGCGCGCCCTGGTAAGGCGGGAATACCGCTTCTGTATCTTCGAGTATCACCATATCGTATTCTCTCAGCTCGGCATCTGTTGCATAAGCATCCATCAGGTTGATATCTCCGCTTTCAATTGCCTGATAACGAAGCTGAGGTTCCATCGTTACCACATCAGTGAAGTTCAGATTATACGCTTCTTGAAGCGCAGGATAACCATCTTCTGTTCTGTCATTAAATTCCATCGTAAAGCCTGGTTTCACAATGTCTTCAATTTCTCTCAGGTCTCCAATTGTTTCAAGACCGTGTTCTTCTGCAAAGTCTCTTTTCACAGCAAGTGTATATGTGTTATTAAATGCCATCGGTTCGAGCATCGTCATCTCAAATTGTTCATGCAGTGCAGCGTTAGCCTGCTCATATACTTTATCTGTCTCATTTGAATCCGGCGGGATATTCACAAGCTCTCCGAGCACTGTACCGGTAAATTCAAGATATCCATCGATATCATCAGATTCCAAAGCATTGAAAAGGAAGGATGTTTTACCCAGTCCATCTTCCACATTAACATTATAATCTGTTTCTTCTTCAATCAGTATTTTATACATATTTGTAATTATCGACGGTTCTGCTCCCAGCTTCCCTGCAATTGTCATACTGTCACCGCGGTTTGTTAACAGCGGTGCAAGTGCTACAAGCAGTATAACGATAAAAATTGTGCCTACCAGAGTCACTGCTTTTTTATACGACAGATTTTGAATAACTCTTAAAATAACATCGAAAAGTATCGCAAGCAAGGCTGCCGGTATCGCTCCGATTAATATAAGGTGCGTGTTATTACGATCAATCCCAAGCAGTATTAAATCTCCGAGTCCGCCTGCTCCAATTAGTGCAGCGAGCGTTGCGGTACCAATAATCAGCACCATTGCTGTACGTACACCCGCCATAATAACCGGCATCGCTATCGGCATTTCCACTTTTAAAAGCCGTCTCATCGGTTTCATTCCAATACCGCTGGCCGCTTCCACCAGTGAGTCATCCACCTCGGCGATGCCTGTATAAGTATTTCTCAGTATAGGAAGCAACGCATAAATAACGAGCGCTATAATTGCAGGCACAACACCGATACCAAACAGCGGTATCATCAATCCAAGCAGGGCAAGGGACGGTATTGTCTGGAGTACTGCCGCAATATTAATAACTACTTCTGCTGTACGCTTCGTCTTCGTTAAAATAACGCCTAGCGGTATACCGATAACAGCTGCAATCAGCAGTGCTATAAACGATATCTGAATATGTTCTATCAGTGTCGATAAAAGTTCACCTTTACGTGAATTGAGAGTTTCTAAAAATGTATTCATGCACTGTCACCGCGCTTATCTGATAAATGTTTAAAGACATCCCGCCTGCTTAACAGCTTATTCCCTTTTGCGGTTTTCACTGCAACAGTCTCATGCTCAGCAAATACTTTAAATGCATCTTCGATCTTAGTACTTTCTTCTACAAGCGGATAAACAGCTTCCTCAGCTTCAGCAGAATCTGCTCTGATAAATTCACCGATCGTCTCATTTTCTTCTTTCTGATAACCTATAAACTCCTGAACAAAGTCGTTTTTAGGAGCTGTTAAAAATTCTTCCGGCGTCCCAATCTGTTCGATTCGCCCTTCATTAAACAGGCAAATCCGGTCGCCAAGTTTCATTGCTTCTTTAATATCATGCGTGACAAACACTATTGTTTTTTTAATTTCCTGCTGCAGCGCTGTTAGATCATCTTGAAGACTTTCTCTCGTAATCGGATCGAGGGCGCTGAATGGCTCATCCATCAGAATAACGGGCGGGTCTGCTGCCAGTGCACGGATTACACCGACACGCTGCTGCTGGCCGCCGGAGAGTTCAGCTGGTTTACGATCTTTGTATGTATCAGGATCGAGCCCCACCATCGTCATTAACTCAGCTGTTCTTTGATCGATATCTGCTTCTTTCCATTTTTTCATCTGGGGAACCTGAGCAATATTCTCTTTAATTGTCATATGCGGGAATAAAGCGATCTGCTGCAGCACATAGCCGATATCCCAGCGCATTTCATGCACTTCATAATCGCTTACCGGTTTATCTTTAAAGTAAATATAGCCTTCAGTCAGCGGAATCAGTCTGTTAATCATTTTAAGAGTAGTTGTCTTTCCGCTTCCCGAAGGACCGATTAAAACGAAGAATTCTCCTTCTTTCACGTAAAAACTTGCATCTTCCACCGCAGTTTTGCTGCCGTAGCATTTTGTTACATTTTTAAATTCAATCATGTATTATCCGCTCCTCATAAATTTTAAGTCATTCATTATATGTATTAGAATAGGGAATAATAATATATACCCTAATTAGAACAAACATAAAAAGGGAATACTATAAATTATAAGATATTTTTTGGAGGCGATAATTATGTCCATGCAGTCAATAGTCGAAAATCAGCGCAAATATTATTATAAAAATCATACAAAATCGGTCAGTTTCCGTATCCGCCAGTTAAAAAAATTGAAGCTTGCTGTCGAGACTAATGAAAAGATGATTCTTGAAGCTTTAAATAAAGATCTCGGAAAATCAGAAGCCGAGGCTTTTATGACAGAAATCGGTATCGTTTATAAAGAATTTGATTACGTCATTAAACATCTAAGAAGCTGGAACTCTCCTGAAAAAGTGTCAGGTTCAATGATGAGTTTCCCAGCTAAAAATTATGTATACCGCGACCCCTACGGTGTTGTTCTTATTTTGTCGCCGTGGAATTATCCATTTAATTTAACGATGATGCCACTGATTGGCGCTATTGCAGGCGGGAACTGCGCGCTTGTGAAACCTTCTGAAACCAGTCCGCATACAGCTGCAATTATAGAAAAAATATTGAATTATACTTTCAGCGAAAAGTATGTGTACTGCGCTCCCGCTGACACACCGCATGATGAAGTCAACAAACAGCAGTATGATTATATATTCTTTACAGGCAGCACCAGTGTCGGCAAAGAGATTATGGGTATTGCCAGCGAAACGCTGACACCAGTCACATTGGAGCTCGGCGGCAAAAGTCCCGTTGTAGTTGATGAAACTGCAAATATAGATGTTGCAGTTAAGCGTATCGCCTGGGGTAAATTTGTCAATGCGGGACAAACCTGCGTCGCTCCCGATCACGTGATTATTCACAGCTCTAAAAATCAGGAGTTTATCGACCGGTTGCTCAGTGAAATTGAAGAACGTTACAGTGACGCTGTGCACCGGGAAGACTATCCTAAAATTATTAATGAAAAACACTTTAAACGTTTATCAGGGCTGCTCGAAAATGAAATAGTTCTCGGCGGCAGTAAAAGTTCAGAAACGCAAAAAATTGCGCCCGCCCTCATGCCGAACAGCACCTTTGAATCGGAGGTCATGAAAGAGGAAATATTCGGTCCGATTCTGCCGGTAATCACTTACGATAACCTTGAGGATCTGATTGCTTATCAGCAGACGTTGCCCAAACCGCTCGCCTTTTACATTTTCTCAGAAAACGACCGCAATGTTGAAACTCTCTTGTCACGCTTGTCCTTCGGCGGCGGCTGCGTAAATGATACTCTGATGCATCTGTCACATCACGATATGCCGTTTGGAGGCGTCGGTGCGAGCGGAATGGGTCACTATCACGGCAAGTATTCATTCGATACTTTTACCCATGAAAAGAGCGTCGTAAAAAACAGTACCATCATTGATATTCCTGTACGCTATGCCCCATTTACCCAGGCAAAAAACAAGCTTTTCAGAAAGTTTTTAAGTTAGACTGGTGCTAATAAAACATTTAAGGAGTGTATACAGATGAGTATTTTAGTTATTGGTGCAAACGGCGGCGTAGGGACCCACCTCGCGTCACAGCTTAAACAAAATTCAGTGAATTTCACAGCCGGTATCCGTAAAGAAGAACAGATTGCTGATTTTGAAAATAAAGATATGAAAACGCTGCTGATTGATGTCGAGAACGATTCTATAGAAGAAATGGCCGATAAGATGCAAGGCTTTGAACAGGTTGTTTTCTCAGTAGGTTCAGGCGGCAGCACAGGTGCCGATAAAACGATTATCGTCGATCTCGACGGCGCTGTAAAAGCAGTCGATGCCAGTAAACAGGCAGGAGTTGAACACTTTGTTATGGTCTCGACATGGGATTCAAGAAGAGAAGCTTTCGATACGCCTGATGCACAGAAAATTAAACCTTACACGATTGCGAAACACCATGCAGACGTCTATTTAAGGAATTCCGGTCTTACCCACACGATTGTTCATCCCGGTATGCTGACTGACGAAGGCGGTTCCGGCAAGGTCGATATCGATTTATACTTCGGCGATATTAAAAACGTTGCACGTGAAAATGTGGCGGGGGTAATTTACGAAGTCGTTACTAAAGAAGAAAACCGCGGCAAAGAGCTGCAGGTGCTGGACGGCGGCACTGATATAGCAGATGCTGTTAAGAACTTTAAGAATAAATAAGGTAAATTAAAAAGGCAAAAATCCGAATGGATTTTTGCCTTTTTGCTAGTTTTAAAACGTTTGGAAGCTGCGGAATACTTTTATTTTAACTCCGCTTCAACTTTTAATTGTTTACGACCAGCTGGTTATTTGAGCAACTACCAGAGCTCCTAAAGATATAAACATAAAAATTAAGAATAGCGGGAAAAAGAATTTAATCCACTTGTGCCACTCTACTCCTGCTATAGCGAGGGCTGCCATAAAGTATCCGCTGGTCGGATAAAGAATATGAGCAAAACCATCTCCAAGCTGAAATGCAAGAACAGCTGTCTGCCGCGTTACATCAACAAGATCGGCGAGCGGCGCCATAATCGGCATGGTAACCAGTGCCTGCCCCGATCCTGAAGGGATAACGAAGTTGATAATTAACTGGACGAAGTACATTCCTGCCGCTGCAAGCACAGGCGGTAATTCTCCTACTGCACTGCCGAGCCCATTTACTATAGTGTCCATTACCTGGCCGTCTTCCAGAATGACAGCAATTGAACGCGCCAATCCGACAATTATGGCACCCATCAGCACTTCTCTGAAACCTTTCGTAAATGCTTCACTAATACGCGTCAAGTTCAGTCCTGAAACTAGACCAACTACAACACCCATAATAATGAACAGTCCTGACATCTCTATCATAAACCAGTCTTGGGTAGTTACACCCCAAATCAGTACGGCAAAAAACAGCAGTACAGCGAATGCTCCTGCAATCTGACGGCCCGTCGCTTTCAGCGGTTCATGTTCACCTATTGATGAATACATTTCACGTTTTTCAGCATCTTCTTTATATACTAAACTTGATTCCGGATTTCTCTTTACTTTTTTTGCATATCTCATTATAAACAATGCTGTAATGAACAGAACAATAATAAATAAAATCAACCGGAATCCGAGACCTGAAAATGTAGGTATCTCTGCAATCGTCTGTGCAAGACCTGTATTTATCGGGTTCAGCACTCCTACAGTATAGCCGATTACAGTACCGCAAAGTGCTATGGCCGCGGCTGTCATCGAATCGTACCCGAGAGCAATAACCAGAGGTATAATAACTGGAATATATACAAGAGACAATTCGGCTGTACCGATTAAAGTGGCAACTGCGGCAAATACGGTAACAAGCACCGGTATAATAAATATACTTTTCTTTGAAAACTTACGTGCCATTTTATCGACTGCAATTTCTATAATGCCGCTCTCACGCAGTACCATAAACATTCCGCCAATAATCAGCGTAAAGAATACTACTTCCCCTGCATCAACTAATCCCCTTGGAATCGCTGTCAGGAATTCGACTGCACCAGTTGGTGTGGATTCAACATATGTAAACGACTCCGGATCAACCGCAGCACGCCCGTTTTCCAATTCCACACGGTCAAATTCACCTGCTGGTATTAGATATGTAGCTGCTGCTGCAACGATACCAAATACAAACAGGATGACATATATATGCGGCATTTTAAAGCCATTTTTCTTTTTCTGCTTATCATCACTCATGAGTAAACCCCTTTTTATTTTTCATTGTAACTCATATAAATGCCTCCTAAAAGTATGAATGTCGATAAAAAAAGACGGGTCTATGACCCATCTTTACTAAGATTCGATAATTTTACCGTCTTTCATTTCCACAATACGCTCTGCATATTTCAACATATCATTATCATGGGTTACCATCAGCACGGTAATATTCAATTCACGTGCCAGTCTTTCTATTAACTCCATTACTTCCACTGAGCGTTTTGAGTCGAGACTTGCTGTCGGCTCGTCGGCAAATAATATTTCCGGCTCATGAATAATTGCCCGGGCAATTGCCACACGCTGTTTTTCTCCGCCTGACATGTTTTCCGGATAACTGTCTCTATGTTCCCACATGTCAACGGTAGTAAGCGCATCTTCAATACACGCTTCTCTCGATTTTTTGGACCATTTGGTTTCTGCAGTATCAAGCATCAGCTCGAGCTGTTCTTTCACAGTTAAAAATGGTACCAGATGTGCATGCTGGAAAACAAAGCCGAAATATTTCGCCCTCACTTCACGAACCTCTTCGGCATTCATTTCCGACATATTTTTCCCGCTGAATTTAATTGAACCGCCGCTTAAATCCTGGAGCCCGGCAGCTATCGTCAGCAGCGTGCTTTTTCCTGAACCCGACGCGCCCACCAGCGCCGTCAGTTCACCTTTATTTAACTCCAGATCAATTCCCTTTAATATCTGCTCTTTTGTACTTCCATGCTTAAATTCTTTTTTTATATCTTCTAATTGAAATAAACTCATCTTAAGCACCTCCTTGGTTAATTGCCTGCATCGGTTCTACTTTTTTAATCTGGATGCCCGACAGCGTCGCCCCGATAAAGCCGATAATAATAAATGCAAGTGATGAGAGCATTACCATATTAAGCGTTAAGTGGAATGGCATGCCGCTTGGTGCCAGTACATTAAACAGCTGACTGATACCGACAGCTAACAGCAATGAAATAATGGTGATAATAAACATCTGCGCCCACATCATTTTAAACAGTGCAGAAGTCTTAACCCCAATCGCTTTTAAAATGCCAAATGTGCCTAATTTCTGCACGTTGATCATGTAGAAGAATATCGCAAACAGCATACCGCTGATAACGTACAGGAATACTATAATCATATTAAGCGACAGCTGCTCTGCACTGTAGCTTGGAATTGTGTTTAAGAAGTCTCCATTGCCGAATGCTGACAGTTCATCAATCGGCTGATCCGTTTCAGTTGTAAACGCCAGCTGGAATGTATCTGTATTATACATTTCAAAGAAATCTTCAGTGTTAATAAAACCGACGGAAGAGTGGCTGAACTTTTCTTCTTCGGCAAATCCTGTAATTGTCAGCTCTTTATCCAGGAGACCGCTTGAAATTGTATCGCCAATTTTAAATCCTTCTTCTTCAAAAGCCTGGTCCAGCACAATCTCACCAGGTTCTGTTTCAGGGAAATACTCATTATCCGAAGCACTCACAAAGGCTAGACTGTGTTTCTGGTCGCCGGTATCATTGAATTCACCCATTTGAATTGAAAATAATGTTACATCCGGATCTGCAGCTTCCAAATTACTAATCTGCTCATCCGACAATGCAGAGAAACTGTGATTTTCTTCTGCACTTTCTTCCATATAAAATGTACTTTCCGGCATATTTTTAATCAATGCCGCATTGTCCTGGGACAAACCGTTCGCAAGTCCTGAAATACTTAATGTTAACAGACTAATCAGAAATATAATCGAACCGAGAATTGTATACCGAAGTTTATATTTCTTCATTTCTTTCCATGCCATCTTCATTAAAAAAATCCTCCTCGTTTTCATCTATGAGTCATACTATATACCTGCAATATGAACTCATTGTGAACGGGGAGGAAAAAATTATTCTGTTGTATTTACAGGCAGCCGGACTGTAAAGGTCGTGCCGCTTCCGCTGCTTCTTACATTGATTGTACCGTTATGCAGTTCAAGTATTTTCTTAACGATGGACAAACCGAGACCGGTGCCGCCGACACTGCTCGTCCGTGCGGTATCCACCCTGTAAAATCTGTCAAAAATTTTATCGATACTTGTATTATTTATACCTTTTCCTGTATCGCTGATTGTTATAACTGTATGAGCTTGATATCTGGTCATTTCTATATCGATGCTGCCTGCATCTCCGTTATATTTAACAGCATTCGACAGCAAATTGTCCCAAACGGTATTCATCAGCGCTTTGTCCGCCTTGATTTCAGTATCCTGAAGTTTGTGAGAAAGCATCAGGCCTTTTTCATTAATCTTCCATTCGTAAACTTTAATCAGCCGCTCGAGCTGTTCTTTCAAATTATAAGTTTCCTTCCGCAGCATGTAATCTTCATGATCGATGGATGACAGAATCAGCAGCTGCTCTGTCATCGTCGACAGCCTGTCTATTTCAAAATCCACTGTTTCTGTATATTCACTCCGTTCAGCTGCTGTGAGCGGTTTATTTAACAGCTTATTGTAGCCTTTAATACTCGACAGCGGCGACTGAATATCATGGGATATATTTGAGATAAAGTCCTTCTGAATTTTATCATTGTATGCAATCTGTTTTGACATCCTGACGAAGTTCGCTGACAGTTCACCAAGCTCATCTTTCCGGTTTGTATCGAGATCGTGAATCGAGTAATCCCCGGAAGCCAACAGCTTCGTTGCTTCACTCAATTTAGTCACGGGCTTAATCAGGAAATGCGCACTGATAAATACAAGTATGATACTTAACAGCACAGTCAGCATAAATAAAATACCGAACAAAAGATGCATCTCGTTAAACAGCAGATTAATATCCGGACGCATAAATAAAGCATAAACGGTGCCGTCATGCTGAACCGGCACACCGATAGTATTGCTCAGTTCGTTAGCAAAAAAACCGGTCACAAATATTTCCGCTTCAAAATTTGCCATCCCGTGATATATTTCACCGGCAAGCACATCGCTGACCACATCCGGAGACAGATTGTGCTCATTGAACTCCGCTCCAAAAAACTGAGTGTTGCCGCTGTCGTCTGCCAGATACATCTGATAACCGGCATCAGCAATTGTTTTCAAGTATTCCTCGATGTTCATTTCCGGCTGAGTTTCGATAAATGTACCTACCTCAGAAGCAATTGCTGTATTTTTTTCATCGTTGCTTGCTTTTAAATTATATTGATAATAAGCGTTCGACACGACAAAGGCGATAAAGAAACTGAGTATCATAATGCCGAGCGTCATAATAACAAATTTTACGTATAATGATTTCATAAAACAGGCTCCAGAAAATAGCCGACGCCCCGTACAGTCTTAATTTTAAAATCAGATGTTAATTTTGAAAACCGTGTTCTCAGTCTCTTAATATGAACATCGACAGTACGTTCATCCCCTTCGTAAAACACTCCCCATATTTGCTCAATCAGCTGTTCTCTTGAAAAAACCTGTCCGGGGTGACCTGCCAATAGCTGCAGAAGTTCGAATTCTTTTAACGGCAGCATGTAGGTCTTATCTTCAATTTCGACGGTATACTTATCAGGATAAATACTGACATTTCCGATACGTATTGAATCAGTCTCTCCTTCCGCTTTATAACGGCGCAGCAGCGCCTCCATTCTGAAAATCAGCTCTTTCGGTTCAAACGGTTTGACGAGATAATCATCTGTTCCTGCTTTAAACCCTTCTGCTTTATCATCAATGTGGCTTTTTGCCGTCAATATAAGCACCGGAATATCGTACTCATCGCGTATCGCTTTGGTCAATTCAAGCCCGTCCATATAAGGCATCATGACATCGACCACCGCCAGGGAGCACGGCGTTTCTTTTAAACGCCTGAGAGCTTGTCTTCCATCGTTCGCCGACGCAACACGGTATCCTGCTTCAGTTAAATTCAATGTTACAAACTTTACTATGTTAGGGTCGTCATCGACGACCAGTATTCTCTCCATAATGGTTCCCCCTCCGGCAGTTGTTATCCGTAGTATATCATCAAATGACACTTCTTTTTAACATCGCGGTATGTACAAAACGATAAATATTCTCCATAATTAACAGTTGAATCAATGACAGGAGGATTTAAACTTGAAAAAACAAATACAGCCTTTGATTTGGCGCTGGCATTTGTTTGCAGGCTTAATCTTGGCGCCTTTTCTTCTTATTATTGCCATTACAGGAGCAATATATCTATTCAGAGTAGACATCGAAGAATACATATATAAAGATTATTATAATATCGAGGCTGAAAGCGAACAGCTTCCGCCAAGCGATCTTGCTTTCACGGCTTTAAATACCGTTGGCAGCGGAGACATTACCCGCTACCGTCCAGGCGAAGATGATACTCGTTCTGCGGAAGTCGGTATAACGGACGGAGACGGTGAATCATTAACGGTCTTCATTAATCCCTACAACCGCGAAGTGCTGGGTATTATCAACGACAGCAACCGGCCGATGGAAATCCTCGCCGCTCTGCACAGTGAACTGATGGCCGGAACTTTCGGCGACCGGATAATCGAACTGGTGGCATGCTGGACAATTATTATGCTGATTTCAGGCTTGTTTCTGTGGTTTCCTAAAGCAAAAGAAAAAATTAAAGGTGTTTTCACCATCCGCTTTAATAAAGCCGGACGTATCAGGCGCCGCGACCTGCATGCCGTCCCTGCCTTTTGGATCTCCGGAGGATTATTATTCTTCCTCTTATCGGGCATGCTGTGGACAGGCTTCTGGGGTACAGGCGTGCAGCAGCTGACAACTGCTTCCGGCGCTGGCTATCCGCCGTCAATCTGGGTAGGTCCGGCTCCAGAATCCGAGACTGTCGCAGAAGATATTGCGGATGTCTCATGGGCTGCAGAACAGATGCCGGTCGCAGATTCTGACCCTTCGTCAGGCTTCAGACAGGTTTCCATAGATGAAGTTATTAAGACTGCTGATGCAGCAGATACTCATCCGAGCTACGACATATTTTACCCTGCTTCTCCGGAAGGTGTCTTTACCTTATCCGTTTTCCCTCCGAAAGCACAGGATGAGGCAACGATACATATCGATCAGTATACAGGTGATGTTATCGCTGACTACCGCTATGATAATTACGGTCCGCTCGGCAAGGCAATGGCGCTTGCAATTACGATTCATAAAGGTTTGGAGTTCGGTCTCTTGAACCAGATTATTGGAGTGATTATCTGTCTTGGATTAATCGGTATGGTCATTACGGGTGTATACATGTGGTGGAAGCGGAAACCGAAAGGTAAAAGCGGTGCACCAAAAGCTAAAAGTATATTTGAATTTAAAGGTCTGCTCTCTGTACTAATCATACTCGGCCTTATATTCCCGCTCGTCGGTCTGTCGCTGATTATTTTATTCCTGCTGGACAGGCTTATTATTAGAAACAACGAAAAACTCCGCCGCTGGCTGAATTATTAAGGAGGGACAGCATGTATAAATATTTAATTTTAATAATTTCTCTTCTGTTCCTTTCCGGCTGCAATATTGTAGATGACGATACACACGATAAATATAATAAGACACCGAAGGCAAATATCGTTATTGATACAGAAGACATTACATCTGTCGGCCCTGCCGAACCGCTGACAATTCATGTTCTGGAAGACGGCAGCCCGGTTGATGATGCCGATATTACCCTGTCTATGTGGGCAGCGAAAGAAGCTGAAGTATGGAATGAAGAATACGAAATGTCACATCTATCAAACGGAGAATATACAGCGGAACTAAATATTCCGCGGGATGGTTTGTATCTGATTAAAGCACACGTTTCAAGTGATAATATCGATGCTGTTCCGACTAAATACTTTACTGTCGGTGAACTGGATATGTTTGAAGAAGTATTTCTGCAGGAATTCAGTAATGACGACAGTATTGAAATAAACAGCCACCATTAAAAAAATGGCACTCCGTTTCATATGAACGGGGTGCCATCTTCTTTTAATTTATACAGCCAGGCTTAAACGCGGGATAAAGATTTCGTAGTGGATACGATCTTTATCAACACCTGCCTTGCCTAATTCTTTAACGATGGACTGAATGAATGTCACACCGCCGCAGACGTAGATTTCCTGATCATCTTTAATGAACTTCTGCAGCTCCTCACTCATCAGGTAACCTTCTTTATCTCTTAAGTGAGTGTGCAGCTGTGCATTTTCGGCAGCTGCGATATTTTGAAGTTCAACTTCAAATGCAACGTTATTTGCATCATCTGAAACCTGGATGAACTGTGCGTCAGCATCAGTACCGGCTGTTTCACGGCACATCGGGAATAACGGCGTTACACCGATGCCTGAACCGATAAATAGCTGCGGTTTATTTGTGTTTTCAAGGCCGAACACACCAACCGGCGCTGATAAATTGATTGTATCGCCTGTATTAATCTGCTCGTGCAGATACGTCGATACTTCTCCGCGGTTGCCATCCAGATTTTCTTTCCTTACTGCAAATGTCAATTTGCCATCCTGCACATCGACGATTGAGTAATGGCGTTTTGCTCTGTATGGCAGGTTTGGAACTTGTACGTCGACCGTAATATACTGTCCCGGCGAGTACGGTATATCTTTAATCTCATCTGAATGAACTGTAAAGGCTTTAATAATACCCGTTTCTTCTCTCACACCGATTACTTCAAACGGCTTAAAGCTCTGCCATGCCATGCCTGCATAAATATCTTTCTCAATACCGATAAACGCATCGGCAATTTCACCATACGCCTTGCCCCATGTTTCTATAATCGGATCATCTGCCGCAAGTCCGGTTACTTCCTGAATTGCAGCGAGAAGGTTTTCTCCTACGATAGGGTAATGTTCAGGAAGTACTTCGAGACCGCAGTGTTTATGCGCAATCGGCATTACTACAGGTACTATCGGCGTTAAATCTTCAATGTGCTGCGCTGCTGCCAGAACTGCTGTTGCAAGAGCTGTAGACTGCAAACCCTGCTTATGGTTCGGCTGATTAAACATATCTCTCAGTTCCGGATGTCTATCAAACATTCTATTATAGAATTTAGAAGTAATTTCAACACCTTTTTCCTGTAAAATTGGAATTGTGCTGTGAATAATCTCAACTTCTTCTTTGTTAACCATATAAACACTCCTAATTGTTGTATTTATTTCATTATCTAATATATTTCTTCTTATCTCAATAAAATCCAATCAGCTTGTTAAAATATTCACATGTTTGTGAAAATTTTTCGACATTCTTCCATATATATGGAAAAAAGACACGAATCGGAGTAAGATTCGCATCTTTAAATTTAAGAAATAATTGCTTCTTCCGCTTTTCGGATTCGTCCTTTCTGCACTTCCGCACCGTGCTGTTCCTGCACAAACAGAAGCGCACAAAATGCAAACAGACATGGAACTGCGAAGCCTAAAAATGAAAGCTGCGCCGGCATATTGGTCATCAGCACCCAGCCGATCAGGAGCGGCCCCGTAATTGAGCCGATACGCCCCATACCGACCGCAGCACTTAAACCTGCACCGCGTACATCCGGTGGATAATACATCGTTATATACGGATTAATCAGGTTTTGCGAGCCGGCCGTACATGCCCCGGCTGCAGCGATGAGAATATAAAGCAAAAACGCATTGCTCGTTAAGCTGAGCAGAATAAATGCCGCTGCCCCTGTCCCGAGAAGCGTTAAGAGCACATTGCGGTGACCGATTTTATCAACCATGTAACCGCCGGCAAGTGATCCGCTCATCTGACCGATTGCCAGTGTAATAGTAAATATCATGGCTGATGAAACTCCGTAGCCTGATTCCTGCATAATATTCGGCAGCCACGTACCGAGACCCGCAATCATCATCAGACAGCATATAACAGCAATCCAAAACATAATTGTCGACAGTGTTTTACGTTCATTAAATATCTTTTTAAACGGTACTCCTTTTTCCGCAGTGTCAGTATCTGTAATTTCATAGTGATCCCGAACACTGTAATTCTCAGTGCCGGTAGCTTTATTTAAAATGTCTGCAATTTTGTCTTTATTTCCCCGCGCAACATGAAATGTTATTGATTCAGGGAATTGTTTCAGGAAAAACGGAGTGATTATTACCGTAAAAATACTAATCCAGAAAAATAATCTCCAGCTTAAGTACTCCAGAAAGTAAATGCCGAGCAGCGATGCCCCAATTGTTCCAATTGAATAGCCACAATACATTAACGCAACAATCATTGCCCGGTTTTTACGGGGAGAGTATTCAGCCATCAGTGAAATAACTGCCGGCATAAGACCGCCCATTCCAATCGAAGCAATAAAGCGGAAGATGACGAATACTGTTGCATTAGGTGCAAAGCCTGCTAAAAAGTTAAATAAACCAATCATAACTAGACATATTGCCAATATTCTTTTGCGGCCGATAACATCGGTCAACGCGCCTAAGACAAAAGTCCCCGCCATCATACCCATCATGGCATAACTGCCAACCGCCCCTGCTGCTGCAGGAGTAATATCAAAATCGTTCATCATCTGCGGCAAACCGAGTCCATACACAGCTATATCGAAACCGTCAGAAGCAATTGCGATAAAACACCATATAAAAACGAGCAGATGGAACTTATTGAACTTACTGCCTGCAATAACCGTCTCCGGGTTAATTGTTGCCATTCGCATTCTCCTTTCTATTGCCAGACTTCAGCTGCGATGTCTACGACGTATTTTAATTTCTCCCATTGCTCTTCTTCTGTCAGCACGTTGCCTTCTTCTGTCGAAGCGAAGCCGCATTGCGGACTGAGCGCCAGCTGATCCAGCGGCACAAACTGCGCTGCTTCATTAATACGCGCTTTAATATCTTCAGCATTTTCAAGTTCACCGCTCTTCGATGTAACAAGACCCAGTACGATGACTAAATCTTTACGGCTGACATGACGAAGCGGCTCAAATCCGCCTGCACGGTCACTGTCATATTCTAAGAAGAAACCGTCGATGTTTAAACGCCCGAATAATATTTCTGCTACCGGCTCGTAGCCCCCTGAAGAAATCCAAGTTGAGCGGAAATTTCCGCGGCATATATGCATCGTAATTTTAAAATCATCCGGTCGCCCGTCTACTGCTTTATTTAACACTTCCAGATATTTCTCTTTTAAGTACTCCGGATTTTGTCCTTTATCAATTAACTTTTGTCTTTCTTCATCTGAACAAAAGTATCCCCACGAAGTGTCATCGAGCTGCAAATAACGGCAGCCGGCGTCGTAAAAGCCCTGCAGCACTTTTTTATATGCCGCTGCAAGATCTTCAAAAAATTCATCTTCGTCAGGGTAAACATTCTTGTCGATTTCTCCCCTGAAATGCAGCATACTCGGGCTTGGAATAGCATATTTTGCTGTTGCATCACCGACCTGCTCTTGTAAATACTTAAAGAAATCAATTTCTCGATGTCCGTCGAAATCCACTTTCCCTGTTACTTTAATTGCCCGGGATTTTGTCTGGCGTTCTTTAAAAGCAATTCCGCCGCCTGTGTCCGAACCTTCGACCCCCTGCAGTCCTTCGAGAAAGTCAAAATGCCACCAGGCACGGCGGTATTCGCCGTCAGTCACTGCTTTTAATCCCGCTTCTTTCTGTTTTTTAACAGCATGTGCAATCGCTTTGTCTTCTGCTTCTCTTAATTCTTCCAAAGTTATCTCTTTACTTTCAAATTGTCTCCGGGCATCTTTCAACTCTGCCGGTCTTAACAAACTTCCTACATGATCTGCTCTGTATATTTCTTTAGTCATATGTATGTAACACTCCATCTCTTTTAATGTTGTTTAAATACTATCATGTCTGTAAGATATAGACTAACTCATTAATTTCATTACCCGCTATGAATTTAAGCTATAACCTAAGGAGAATCTTTATGACACTTCAACAGTTAAAATATTTAATTGCCGTCGTCAACAGCGGCTCAATTAATGAAGCTGCAAAAAAACTGTATATTTCCCAGCCCACTTTATCTAAAGCAATTAAAGAACTTGAACGCGAAATGGGGATTACGATTTTAAAGCGGACATCAACAGGTATTGTATTGAGTCCGGACGGCGCGGAATTTCTCAGCTATGCCCGCCAGATTACAGAACAGGTAGAACTGCTCGAGAATAAGTATCTTGATATGCCTTATCAGGAGCAGCTGCTCTCTGTTTCAACTCAGCACTATTCTTTTTCCGTCGATGCAATGGTCAGAATGATTGAGCATCACGGCGGTGATAAATATCAGTTTTCACTGCGCGAAACACGCACTTACGAGATTATTGATGATGTTAAAAATTTAAAAAGTGAAATCGGCGTCCTGTATATGAATACTTTCAACGAAAAAATACTGACTCAGCTGCTGAAAGAAAATCGTTTAACCTTTGAACTGCTTTTTACAGCGAAACCGCACGTATTTATCAGTAAGACAAATCCGCTTGCCAAAAAAGAGAAAGTGACACTGAAAGATCTCGAGCCGTATCCGCGGCTGTCTTTTGACCAGGGAGAACACAGTTCATTTTATTTCTCTGAAGAAATACTGAGCACACTGCACAGCCCGAAGAATATTCTGGTCAGTGACAGGGCAACAATTTTTAACTGTATGATTGGTTTAAACGGCTATACGATTTCAAGCGGAATTTTAAGCGAAGAATTAAACGGCACCGACATCATTCCGGTTCCTCTCGATGTCGATGATGAAATTAAAGTCGGCTGGATAACAAATAATAAAACTCAGCTCACGAGAGTCGCGAAACTTTATCTGGAGGAACTGGTTAAAACAATTGAAAGCTACAATCTGCTATAAAAAAGTGTAAATAATTTTCCGGAGGGTATAGTAACATTATAGAAAGTTACGGAGGTGTCCTTAGATGGAGATTAAGCACGGAACAAACAAGTTTTATTTTGGGGAAGATGCTCAAAATCCTGATGGCGAACTGACTTATCTTCCAGATGACAAAAATAAACTTGTTATAGACAGCGTGGTAGTCAAAGAAGAGCTGCGCGGTGAAGGATACGGAGATGTACTGCTCGATGCCGCTGCTGATTATGCACGTGAGAATGATAAAAGATTAATCGGGCGCTGCCCGTTCGTCGCTAAACGTTTTGAAGAGTTTCCGGAAAAATATAAAGATGTTGTTTTTGTGGAAGCATAATAAAAATTCCTTCAGACTTTACTGTAAGTCTGAAGGAATTTTTTATTCATCTAATTTTGGTTCCGGGTGCACATAGAGAGACATAATACCTTTATCATGCATGTGTTCTTCGACCCGGTCGCATATATGGTGCGCTTCAGTGATTGATATTTTGGGATCGACAATAATAGTTACATCCAGAAATATGCTGCTGCCGTGATAGCGTCCTTTTATAGATTTAACATCCAGAACACCGTCGACTTCAAGCACATCTTCTTTGTGGTCTATTAAATCCGCATCATTATAACCGTCACTTAAGGCGAAGACCGCACCTTTTAATATTTTAAATCCCGTATACATAATCAGAAGTCCGAGTACAGATGCCAGGATAACATCCACTATCGGCAGACCCAGCTGTGTAAAAATTAAACCTGTAGCAGTGCCAAAACTAATCAATCCGTCAGAGAAATTGTCCATTGCGGCAGACTTTAAAGAGCTGCTGTTTGTTTTTTTCGCCAGCTTTGAATTAATGAAATAGACAGTGAGCATTATTATCCCGCTCACCAGACTTATATAAATGACAATCGGATTTGGAGCGGCAGCAGCAGGTGAGAATATTGCCGGAAAGTTTTCAATCAGCACCTGGAGACCGACAAAGATTATAATGAAAGAAACTACCAGAGATGCAATGTTTTCTGACTTTAAATGACCATACGGATGATTATCATCCGGCGGACGAATAGAAATCTTTAAACCGACAAGAACAGCAACCGAGGCAAAAATGTCTGTCATATTGTTTATGCCATCAGCGCGTACTGCCGCAGAATCATAATAGATACCGAAATAATATTTCAAAAAAGATAAAATAATATATGTGATTATACTTAAATAAGCGCCTCTTTGGGCAAGTTTCAATTTATTTAAATTACCCATAATGACAGCTCCTAAAAGTTAATGGAGATTCATTATGCACTGCTTTCATTATATTTTCAACCATTTTTTATACATTACTTTAAGTTTCTATAAAGTGAAATATTTTTTTAGCTGACCCTAAATATTTCCAATCTTTTTTCATGATTCACCCTAAAATAAAAATGACACACCTGATTAAGGCGTGTCATTTTTATTTTGCTGCTTTCCAAATATATAACTGATAAAAAGACCTGACAGAAATAAAATCACAGACAAGAACCAGCTTGTTCCGCTTGCCGGCAGTCCAGGATAAATAGCGAACACTGAACCAAAAAGCAAACCTATAATCGCTGCATAAGTCAGATAAGTATAATTTTTAAGGAAATGAGAGATTACTCTGCTTGCAAGAAGCACTCCCGTAACTATACCAAGACCAGTTGATATCAAAATTGGCAAAACAGTAAAATTAAGCGAGGTAAACTCATTTATCGCGTATATTACTATCGGGTACACTCCCAGAATAAGCATCACAAGCGATCCGGATATACCAGGAAGCAGCATCATCGAAGCTGCAAGCGCACCTGTAATAAAGTACTTCAGGAGATCACCAGCCGCCATTCCCGCATTGCTTGCCGGCGGTGCATCTGCATTGAACATAGACATTATAAAGAGTATAGCAATACCCGCAAAAATTAATATAAAATGTATGATCCGAAATTCTGCTTTTACATTTGAAATTCTTATCATCATCGGTATCACACCAAGCACCATCCCCATGAAAAACCAGTGGGTCGGTATTGTATGATTCTGCAGAAAATAATTAAGTACCGAGGACATCGTTAAAATTGCGATAGCCATACCGATTACAAGAGGCAGTAAAAATGCCAGTGCCTGTTTATAATACTTTGAAACAATTCGGCTGATAGCACCGAGAAACTGATCGTATATTCCTAATAACAACGCCATCGTACCGCTGCTGACTCCCGGTACAAGTTCAACTATTCCCATTAAAAAGCCTTTCGGCAAATTTCTCCACTTAAACATATATTCAATTCCATTTCATCAAATTTACTTTTTATATTTTACCATATTTTATAAGCTGTCTATAATCATATATATACCAAGCAACAAGAGAACCATCCGCAAGATGAATACAACAGTATTCGAGTCGAGGCTTCTATTCAGCTTAACACCCAATTTCGCTCCAAAATATGCAGCAGGAATCAGTATCACTGCATAAAGAAAATGAATATTCCCCTGCAGGAGATGTCCGCCCGCAGAAGATAAACTTCCAAACAATACTAAAAACATGCTCGTACCCACCGCAATTGACGGCGGCATCAGGAAAAGAATAATCATCATAGGTGTCATTAATGCTCCCCCGCCTACTCCGAATAGTCCAGCTGCAAAACCTGCCAGCAAGCTTCCAAACACACCTATGTATGGCGGAAAACCGTAATAATGAACTTTTCCTGCTCCGTCAGTATGCGGTTTGATATATTTTTCATTCTGAAATATTTTCAGAGGTTTGATTTTGCCTCGGACAAGCAGTATAAAACTGACTAAAATAATAAACAGGCCGAAATACAGCTTCAGACTGTCCACTGTAAACAGGCTGCTCGTATAGGAGCCAAGCATTGCACCGGGAATGATACCGAACAAAAGGTATTTCCCGTTACTCCAGTCGACCTGTTTGCTTTTATTATATGAAATAACAGATGATAAGCCGATAAACACAAGGACCAGACTGGATGTTCCAACAGCAACCTGAGGGGTAATCCCATCCAGCACACTAAGCTCGGTTCCTAAAAATATAAGAATAGGAACGATGACTATACCGCCCCCGAGTCCGATTAATGATCCCACAATTGCTGCAATCATACCGGTTACCGCAAGCAGTATGAATTCCATAGTCATCATTCCTCTTTTAATTATTGTCTATTTTCGGGCATTCGCGATAAACATGGAAGCATCTTTTTTCATGAAGATTTTTTCTCCATGGTAAAAGGTTTTAATATCAATGTTTTTAAAACCTGCGTCAGCTAAAGCAAATCTCATCTCATCATGTGTAAATCCATTATGAACTTTCTCATGATAAACCGAGTCATTTTTATCAAAATCAGCAATGAGCAGCTGCCCGGACTCATTTAAAATATCATATAATTTTTTAATCAATTCTCTATAGTCAGACACGTGGAGCATTACGAGCGATACAATAATTACATCAGCTTCTTCGCTGCCGAGCTCTTCTGTATGTTTAGTTTCAGCATTTCCAATTTTGTTCGCTTCGATTTTTTCATCAACAACTTTTAACATTTCCCCGGAAATATCACTGAAAATCAGCTTTTTAAAGTCATCCTTGAACTGCAGTCCAATCAGTCCCGTACCGCATCCATAATCCAGTAATATATTATTGGCATCATGTGGGAAATACTTTTTCATTTCCGCTGCGATGGTATTTGCTAAGGCAATTCTTTCTTCCTTATCGTATTTCCCTGCCATTCTATCGAACACATTCTCTGACATATAATCTCCTACCTTTTACTTAATATCTGTTTCATTGTACTATTTACGCTGCCGAGATACACGTCTCCAAACTTCACCAGGTGAACGAGAAGCAGATACAGTTTATAAAACTCTATACGCAGTGCCGCGCCTGCATCAAGTGGATATACATCATTATATGCTTCGTAAAACTCCTGACCAAAGCCTCCAAAGACAGTCGTAGCTCCAAGATCAAATTCCCGGTCACCGTATAATGGCGAAGGGTCAAATAAGGCGGGACTACAATCTTCTAAAAACATATAATTTCCGGACCATAAATCTCCGTGAAGAAGCGACGGCTCGCTTGTATGATTGTTTAGTTCTTCTCTGATTATGTCCAGTACGGTATTAAAGGTTTTATTATCCTGTTCGCTCCATAAGTTCCTTTTTAAAATCTCTTCATGCAGCTGTGAAAGTCGCTGGTTCACAAACAATTCACTCCACGACTTAAACCAGCCGTTTTCAAACTTTATATCGCTGCCTTCATATGGCAAATGATAGCCGAACTTCCCCTCTTCCTGATGAGTCAGATGAAGTTTTGCTACCATCTCTCCCAAATCCTTTTGACTGCCTGATACTCCCTCTTCCAAATAGCTGAGCAGCAGATACGCATCGCCTGAAATTTGGCCGGACTCTTCGACCCTCGGTGCTGTAATACCTGCTTTTTCAAAGTCCTGCAGCCCCGCAATTTCAGCAGCATAAAAATCTTCATCGCGTCCCCGCTGCACCAGGAGAAAACACTTTTTATCATCCGCTTCTATTTTGTACGCTTCATTTACATCTCCGCCGCTGACCGATGTTATACTTTTAATATTTTTTATCGGCAGCTCTGCCGTCCATTGTTCATCCATAAAACAACTCCCTTTCTTTAAACTTTCTACTTTTTTATATTTCCTTTAAAATATATGTAAAACGTCCTCACTTGCTCTTTGGGACAAAAGACCGTTCTAACAATACTTATAGCGCTCAGCATTATTTTATAACACTATGCGTTATACGTAAGAAAGGAGACTTTTCATGAAGAGATTTGCACTTATTTCTTTGCTTATAATTGCCGCTGTCTGCGGATTGATCTATGCAGATACAAGAACTGAGAACGGTTTAATAGAAGAGTTGGGCATAATATTGACACCTGATCCTATGAAAAATAATACATATGACCAGGGAGAATGTACGTATTACGTGTTTAACAAAGTGAAAGATGACGGCATGATGATAGAACGTTCATGGGGCGATGCAGAACACTGGGCAGACCGCGCTGAAAGAGAGGATTACACTGTAAATGAAACACCAGCAAAAGGTGCCTTAATGCAGACTGAAAGAGGAGAGATCGGGCATGTCGCCTATATAGAATCTGTCAATAATGACGGTTCATTCGAAATTTCAGAAATGAACTTCCGTAAACCGTATGAGATAACTGAACGCACTATTCTTGCAGAAGAGATTGCTGATTATAACTATATCCATCCTAAAGTAAATAAACATGCGAATCCGGAGTAATAATGCCATAGTTTATTTGTATAAAATTGTGGAGTTCTGAAGATATTTCACTTTGTATTTATTTGCCATCTTTCTAATAAACGAAAACAAGTCGTCAGGCCTATTTAGATTGTGTATGTACTCTTCTTTCAAACGCATATATTCGCGCTTTTCTTTCTCGCTGCACACTTTTTTAAAATATCCCCACATATGCTGAAACGTATTGATGACTGCTCCAGGGTCAGGTGTTTTTTCTAGTGCCTGGCCGATTAAAGTTTCTAACCATTCCATTTCTATATCCTGCTTTAATTCTTTTCTGATTAAATTGTAATGTCCTTGAGAATGCATCATCACTCTGTATTTTTCTTTTGCCCACAAATTCTCCATCAGTGCACGCCGCTTCATAAAATTACTCCTTTTTTGCTGATAGTTAATATTATCTTTTACCCCTTTTCAAATCGTTATACAGATTATATTGACAATCTTATAATATTAGCATAAACTTTCAGAGTGATAACGATTCTCAATTGCAATGGGGATCTCCTATATGAGAGGTGACTGTGTTGAACGCACTTGAAATAAATAATATAGCGGTTGGCTATCACAACCGTTCAGTAATAGATAACTTAAGCGTTACTATTCCAAAAAATAAAATAACAACTATTATAGGTCCGAACGGCTGCGGAAAGTCTACATTGATAAAAACAGTGTCCCGTATATTAAAAGCTGAAGAAGGCACTATTTTGCTTGATGGCAAAGCAATTAATACTCTCGACACGAGAGAAATCGCCAAGCAGATGGCTATTCTGCCGCAGACTGCCGAATCGCCAGACGGTTTGACCGTTTTCGAACTGGTTTCCTACGGCCGCTTTCCATACAGAAAAGCTCTCGGGTCTCTCAGCAAAGAAGATTATAAGTATATTGACTGGGCGATCGAAGTCACGGGTCTTAAAGATTTCGCCGATCGTCAAATCAGCGATATGTCAGGCGGCCAGCGTCAGCGTGTCTGGATTGCGATGTCCCTGGCACAGGGTACAGAAACACTTGTACTCGATGAACCGACGACATATCTCGATCTCGCTCACCAGCTCGATATTCTCTTGCTGCTGCAAAAGCTAAATATCGAAGAACATCGGACAATTATTATGGTGCTTCACGATTTAAATCTCGCTTCAAGATTTTCTGACTATATGATTGCAATGAAGGACGGCAAACTGATTACAAAAGGTATTCCTGCTGAAGTGATGACTCACGATAATTTAAGAACATTGTTTAATATCGAAGCCGATATTCAGCAGTGCCCTTACAGCAATCATCCGATTTTCACCTCTTATCATTTAAGCAGCCAGGAAAAAAATTATGAGTAAGTTCAATTCGGATTTAACAGATAAAGAACAAGTAAAAGCAGTTAAAAATACTGCAAAACCTGTACGCGGAACGATAATCATCTCCGGCGGGCTGGTTTTTCTGCTCTGTGCATTTGCAGTGTCTATTTCGCTTGGAGCAGCCGACATAAACTTATCGACAATATGGAGCGCTCTTTTCAGCTTCGATGAATCCGTCACACAGCATCAGATAATATGGGAACTCAGATTTCCGCGAATTATCGGTGCGGCGATTGTCGGAGCTGCTTTCAGTGTAGCGGGAGCATTAATGCAGGGGATGACTCGGAATCCGCTCGCAGATTCCGGTCTGCTCGGACTGAATGCCGGCGCAGTCATGATGCTCGCAATCAGTCTCAGTTTTTTCCCTGGCCTGCCTTATGTCTATGTTGTACTTCTCTCATTTTTCGGAGCGGCGCTTGGTGCGGGTGTCGTTTACGGTGTCGGTTCCATGAGCAGAAACGGTTTAACACCGCTGCGTCTGGTGCTGGCAGGAGCTGCTGTTACAGCCCTGCTGACAGCACTGAGTGAAGGTATTGCTCTTTACTTTAATGTCGGACAGGATATGGCATTCTGGTATGCCGGAGGTGTTTCAGGAACGCGCTGGAGTCATCTTTCTGTTATAACGCCTATCGTTATTATTATGTTATTTGCAGCGATGCGCATTTCAAAATCTATTACAATACTAAGTCTCGGGGAAGAGGTTGCAGTCAGTCTCGGAGAACGGACAGTCAGAACTAAATTTATCAGTGCGGGCATTATAGTTGTACTCGCCGGACTGGCAGTTTCAGTCGTCGGCGCTGTCAGTTTCGTCGGTTTAATCGTACCGCATCTGACCCGTAAACTCGTTGGTTATGACTACCGCTGGATAATACCGGTCAGTGCAGTTGTCGGTGCCATTCTTGTCGTTCTTGCAGATTTACTCGCACGGACTTTGAATGCTCCCTTTGAAATACCAATCGGCGCTCTTATTTCATTAATCGGTGTACCCTTCTTCTTATACCTTGCACGTAAAGGAGGTAAAGCGATATGAACCACTACAAGCCCGAAGGACTTATTAAAAAACAACGGCGTGCTGGGATCATCGCATGTATATTTATTATCCTGTTAATCATTTTATTTCTTATCAGTTTAAATACAGGTGTTATACGCATCGATCCCGTCACTGTAGTGAAAACAATTTTCGGCAGCGGTACTCCGCGTGATGAGCTTTTACTGTTTGAATTCCGCCTGCCGAGAATTACTATCGCCATGCTTATTGGCATGGGTCTTGCAGTATCTGGCGCCGTACTCCAGGGAATCGTTAAAAATCCGCTGGCCGACCCGGGAATTATCGGGATTAACGCTGGTGCTGGTCTTGCAGTAATGCTTTTTGTTTCGTATTTTTCAGCAGAGCTTGGCAACTCTGTTTTCATTATGCCGGTGCTGGCGTTTGCCGGTGCTGGGGCCGCTGCTGTTATTATCTATGCTTTCTCTTACAAGAAAGATGAAGGCGTATCTCCTATACGTTTAATACTCGTCGGAGTTGCTGTAGCTGCGGGAATTAGTGCTCTTATGATTGTTCTGACACTGAAACTTGATCCGAGAACATACGACTTTGTTGCTACATGGCTTGCCGGCAGCATCTGGGGGTCAAATTGGAATTTCGTGCTGGCACTCTTGCCATGGCTTCTTATTCTTATCCCGTTCGTTTACATGAAATCCCGGGTGTTAGACGTGTTAAATCTCGGAGACCATACTGCTGTCAGTTTAGGCATGGACCTTGAGAAGGAACGCAGAATTCTGCTTGCTGCAGCGGTAGGACTTGCTGCAGCAAGTGTCTCGGTCAGTGGCGGCATCGGCTTCGTCGGTTTAATCGCCCCGCATATGACTAGAAGACTGGTCGGCAATAAGCATAAGTATGTCATTCCAATCTGCGCGCTTGTCGGAGCTGTGCTCGTATTAACAGCGGATACAATCGGCCGCGTTATACTTCAGCCCGCTGAAATACCGACCGGTGTGGTCGTTGCTATTATCGGTGCGCCATATTTTCTGTATCTTTTAGCAAAATTAAATGATTAACCATCAGCATTCCTAATCCGGCTGTAAACAGCCGGATTATATAATAAACAGTCATTGAGAATCTATCTCAATTAGCTGAAAAAGGAGAAGAATTATGAAGAAATATTTTAGTTTTATCGTGTTGCTGTTAATGTCTTTTGCTCTTGGTGCATGCAGTTCAGAAGAAGCTTCAGATGATACCTCTTCCGCTGGAGGAACTGTTACATATGAGTCTGAGTTCGGTCCTGTAGAAGTTCCTGAAAATCCGGAACGCATTGTTGCTTTATCATATGCTCCAAACTTACATGCTCTCGATATTGAAATGGCCGGTGTCGACCAGTGGTCGAAAGCAAATCCGTTATTTGAAGAAGATCTGACAGATGCTGCACAGGTCACAGAAGCTGAACCTGAAAGTATCTTAGCTGAAGATCCCGATTTAATTATTGCAGGTGCTAATATGGAAAATCTGGACGAGCTTGAGAAAATTGCGCCCACTGTCACTTATACATGGGGTAAATTAAATTACCTGGAACAGCAGATTGAGATTGGGAAACTTGTCGGCAAAGAAGATGAGGCACGTGAATGGGCTCAGGACTTCGAAACACGTGCCAAAGCAATTGGCGACCAGATTAAAGAAAAACACGGAGAAGATATGACTGTTACTGTAATTGAAACAGACGGCAAAGGGTTTTATCTGTTTGGGGAAGCTTGGGGCAGAGGCACGGAGATTTTATATCAGGCCATGGATTTAAAGATGCCTGAAAACGTAAATGAAGCTGTATCTGCAGATGGATATTATGAAATATCTCAGGAAGTACTGGCTGAGTATGCAGGTGATTACATCGTCTTAAGCCGCGGCGAGGAAACAGATATGTCGTTTACTGAAAGTGAAGTATGGCAGTCGATTCCAGCTGTACAAAATGACAACGTTATTGAAATCGATACTGCAGCATCCAGCTACAGCGATCCAACAACATTGGAATATCTGCTTGAAATATACAGCAAAGGTTTAATGGAATAAAAAAATAATACGGTCCAGATTCCCTCACCTAAAGGTTCCGGACCGTATTTTCTAGTTTTAAACTTAATCTATTTTCTTCACAAATTCAGATTTCAGATTCATCTGACCGATACCCGGTATTTTACAATCAATGTCATGACCATCTTCCGGATCAACAAGTCTGATACCTTTAACTTTCGTTCCCTGCTTGATTACATTGGACGAACCTTTAATTTTTAAATCCTTAATTACCGTCACGATATCTCCGTCATTCAAGACGTTGCCATTGGCATCGTTTACGAGTGCCACCAGCGCTTCTTCTTCCGCTGATTCAGGCGTCCACTCATGCGCGCACATTGGACAAATTAAGAGCGGTCCATCCTCGTATGTATATTCCGAATTGCAGCTCGGACAATTTGGTAATGATGTTGTCATTATAATCCCCCATATCACTGTATTAATTTAAAGATACCACATTTTTTTATAAATAAAAGCCGGGGTTCAAATGAACTCCGACTTTCTTAATAATTATGCTTCTTTTACCTTCAGTACCTCATAGCCCAGATTCTCAATAACATTTTTCAGTTCTGCTGATGTTACTTTCTCCGGATCATATTCCGCTTTCGCTTTGCTCGCATTAAACAACAGTTTAGCGGATTCAACACCATCTGTTTTCGTCAGTGCACCTTCTATTTTCTTAATACATGTCGGACAGCTCAATGTTTCAAGTTGCATCGTTACTTTATTCATAATATATTCCTCCCGTTTTTTTGTTTTCCTTTTATCTTCTACCCTCATTATATTAGTAACCTGCCTATTTAAAATTGACCTGCATCAATTTTTACGGTTTAAATTTTATTAACCTCATCGCGTTGAGTATAACGATCAGCACACTCGCTTCATGGGCAAACATTCCTATAGCCAGGTTAACACCACCCATCAGCACTCCAACGAGGAGTAATGCTACTGTAACGAGTGCGATAATGATGTTTTGTTTCATGTTGTGCATCGTTCCTTTAGATAACGACAGTGCGTGTGCATACTGCGAAAGTTTATCCGCCATCAGCACTACGTCCGCTGTTTCCATCGAAATATCCGTACCACCTTTCCCCATAGCTAGTCCAACGTCTGCTGTTGCTATAGCCGGTGCATCATTAATTCCGTCTCCTGCCATAGAAATCATTCTGCCTTCTCCTTTAAGACTTTTCACATGCGTTACTTTATCCTCCGGCAACAGCTCAGCGTGTACTTCGTCAATACCGAGTTCAGCTGCGACTGCTGCTGCTGTATGACGGTTATCACCTGTCAGCATAACGACATGTTTAATCCCGTTGTTACGCATTGTTGCCAGAGCTTCTTTTGCATCGTCTCTGATTTTATCAGCAATAGATATTACTGCTGTTAGTTTCGAATCTACTGCTGCAAACACCGCAGTATTCCCTTTCTTTTCACGTTCAAGTGCGTAAGTTTCAATATCAGTCGGTATATCGATGCCGTTTTCTCTTAACAATTTTCTGTTCCCTGCAACGATTGAATGATCACTTATAGTACCTTCAATCCCCTGGCCTTTAACACCGGATGCTTGCTCCATTATATAAGCTGAAAGATCCGACGTTTTTTCTGCATACTCGACTATTGCTCTCCCAAGATGATGTTCAGATGCCGTTTCAAGTTTTCCTATCAAACCTGTAAGTTCTATTTCATCTCCAGCAAACACTTTAAAATCTGTTACTTCCGGACGTCCTTTCGTCAATGTACCTGTTTTATCAAAAACCAGTGTATCGACTTTAGACAGTTTTTCAATAACTTCTCCACCTTTAATAAGTGAGCCGTTTTTCGCGCCGTTTCCTATACCAGCAACGTTTGAGACCGGTGCACCGATAACAAGCGCTCCCGGACATGCAATCACAAGGAAGGTAATTGCAAGGTGAAAATCTTTCGTAATGAACCAGACGATTATCGAAAGTATTAAAACTCCGGGAGTATAGTACTGAGCGAATCTGTCGAGAAACCGTTCTGCATTTGATTTACTATCCTGTGCTTCTTCAACAAGTTCTATAATTTTTGAAAACGTCGTATCGTCTCCTACTTTTTCCGCTGTTATTTCCAAGTACCCAGAGTCCAGAATCGTGCCGCTTAAAACCTGGTCACCAGTAATTTTCGATACTGGAATTGATTCACCACTCACAGCTGCTTCATTAACTTCTGCTTCGCCTCTCATCACTTTGCCATCTACCGGAATCATTCCGCCCGGAAGTATTGCTATTTTGTCACCGATTTCTACATCATATACATCTATTAATTTCCGGCTGCCATCAGTAAGTATTAAATTAGCTTCCTGCGGTGCCATCTCAGTCAATTCTTTAATTGAAGAACGGGTTCTTTCAAGAGTTCTCGCTTCTAAGTAACTACCAAACAGAAATAAAAATGTAACGATTGAAGACTCGACATATTCTCCAATAAATAACGCTCCAATAACGGCGATAATTACCAGTAATTCAATACTGAACAGCTTCATCCGTGCTGCCTGATAAGCCTTAATACTGATCGGCAGCACAGCGATAACCGTTGCGCCGATTAAGGCAGTATTTCCTGCATCAGTATTGCCTGAAAATCTTAATATAAGACCCGCTGCGATTAAAATAAATGCAATAAGAGTAATCTTGTTTTCCTGTTTAAATATAAACCTGATCATTGTAAATCTCCTTCCCTCTTTTATAATATTTTCCGACGTCTATTCATTTATAATGTTACAGGCTTTAGTACTAATAGAAATTGACCGGGGTCAAGAATACAAAAAAGTTCCCGTTTCCGGGAACTTTCTACTTAATTTATCTATTTTAAAATATCGTAGGATTTATTATTAATTTTCTTAATGACACTTTCATTTTCCAGCTTCTTAAACGTTCTAGTCAGTGTCTCAGGCTGCATACTTAAATATGAAGCGAGATTTTTTTTAGTCATCGTCAAGACCAGTTTATCGTTCTTTGTATGTGTACGAATATACTCGATTAATTTTTCTCTACTGTTTAATAGGGAAATATTTGTAGTCAGAGATTCTGAATCATTCAATCTTTCTGCAAAACTCTCAATGATTTTAATACTGATATTCGGATATTTCTGCATCAGTCCGTATATATCCTCACGGTTAATACGGCATACTTCTGCATCTTCCAGCACCTCTGCATAGGATTTACTCTCTTCATCAGCACTAAAAAGGGAAAGCTCGCCTGTGAAGTCACTGTGAGTCAGCACTCTGATTAACTGCTCCTCCCCGTTGTCATTTAAACGGTAAATCCGCACTTTACCTTTATGTATGACAAATAGTGAAGACGATCGGTCACCGGCCATAAAAAGATACTCGCCTTTTTTCATACTCTGATGATTAATTCTCTGAAACACTTCTTCCAGTTCATCCAATTCCAGATGGCTGAAAATCGGAACTCTGCTGACGCACCGTTCATGCCCCTTTAATTCCATGTTACTTCTCCCTCCAAAGTGATTAATCTGATTGCTTCGATTATATCACGGGAAAATTAATAATATATAAAAGCAAAATCCATGTTAAAATTGATGCTGATTACGAGATGATAGGGGATACTTATGGCAAAACTCTACTACCGCTACGGCACAATGCAAAGTAACAAAAGCAACCAGATTATTACGACACACCATCAATACACGACCCAGGGGAAACGCTGCTTGGCATATACAACACCTATTGATTCAAGAAGCGGACATAAAAAAATTAAATCCAGAGTCGGTCTTGAACTTGACGCTGAATATATAACAGATGATATTTTCGACAAAGTAAAACAGGAACATGATAAACAAGAAGTACATGTTGTTCTCGTCGATGAAGCCCAGTTTTTATCGAAGAAAGATATTCATAACTTGAGCGACATTCCGGATCACCTGGGTATTCCTGTTATTGCCTTTGGTTTAAAAACAGATTTTAGAAATGAACTATTCGAAGGCAGCCGTATATTACTTGAACTTGCTGATGCTATCGACGAACTGAAAACAGTTTGCCAGTACTGCAATAAAAAAGCGACTCTTAATATGAGGCTCCATAACGGAAATCCAATTAACGTTGGAGAATCTATTCAGATTGGCGACGAAGAATATGTTCCTGTTTGCCGAAAGTGCTATAAAGAACGTCTTGAACTGATCTAGTAAAATTATATAATGTTTCCCGTGAAACTAAAGCACTTCTACTAGAAATCAAACAAGGAGTAACGCTATGCGTTACTCCTTGTTTGATGTTAATAACGCTGATATAACGTGCTACCTTTCTGTTAATGTTACCTCTGGCACATATCTCAAGTTCACAATATCTCCATCTTCAAAGGACATCGTAAACTCAGTCATGCCATCATATTTTGCATTCCCCAGTGTATGTCGCGATTTATTATAATCAGGATGTGATGACACCTCAAGCGATCCTGTTTCTTCAGTTTCAGGCACACTCACATCATATACACCTGCAGGGAAATCTTCACCGGCTACCCACTGACCAGGAAAAATTGTTTCCACAGATACTGTTTCATACGGAGTGAATGTTGCTTGCTCAAAATTAGCTATCTCAACTGAATATCCTTCGTCAAGAAATCCAACGATTTTAGTCGTCTGACCTTCAGGACTATCCGACTCTCCTGCTAACGTTTCATTGAAGCCTCCGCGATTTTCTTCGTTCTTAACATATATATTGCCGTATCCTGAGTCTGCTGTAATGACATAGCGGCCAGGCTCGATATCTTTACCGACTTCATGCATGCCTTCATCGAGTGTAACTGCCTCACCTTGATTCATTAAGTGACTGTAGTCCAAAGTTTCAATATCTTCAGTGTCACCAGCAGTATCATTATCTGCTTCGTTATTGCTTTCGGTATCGGTATTGTTCTCAGTTTCCTCCTCAGGATCAGTGCTTTTTTCACTTGTGTTCGTGCTGTCTGCACCCAGCCAGCTGTTAATTTCATCAGCAAGCTCATCAAAAGGGTTAGTGTTACTGCACGCACTTAATATAATAGAACTAATAAATAATACAGATAGTAATTTAAGTTTTCTCATTCATTTACACTCCATTCACAAATTCGTAACATTTTCTTAATTATAAAATTTAAGCGAACGAATAGCAAACTGATATATTTAGTAACTAATTACTTATTCTTTGCTATACTGTTGGAAAATACTTTGGAGGCGATCTTATGATTAAACCTAGTAAATTACAGCCTGGTGATACAGTTGCACTCGTATCTTTATCGAGCGGACTCGCAGGTGAAGAAGATATAAGATGGAGAACTGAACAGGGGATCGAGCGGCTGGAGAGTATTTTCGGCTTAACAGTAAAAGTAATGCCTCATGCCTTGAAGGGTCTTGATTACGTTTATAACCATCCTGAGAAAAGAGCAGAGGATTTAAATGAAGCTCTAAGAGATCACTCTGTTAAGGCAATTATCTGTGCAATCGGCGGTAATGAAACAGTGCGTATCTTGCCGTTTGTAGACACCGATGCACTGCAAAATAATCCGAAAATATTCACAGGTTATTCCGATACAACAGCGAACCATTTATTCTTTTATAAGCACGGTATATCGACGAGTTACGGTCCTGCTCTATTAACCGATTTCGCTGAAAATATCGCCATGGATGAGTATACTGTGAACTCAATTGAGAAAACATGGTTTTCAGCTGAACCGATTGGTGAAATTAAGACTTCTCCGCATATTAGAAAAATCGGACTCAGCTGGGATTCCGAAAACAAAAGTACCGAACGTCCAAAAGACAATAATCCTGGCTATGAAAGTATCGGCGCTTCTGGTAAAGGCCGCGGGCATTTAATCGGCGGCTGCCTCGAAGTCTTTAATAACTTACGCGGAACGCAGTATTTCCCTGACTTAGACAGTTTTGAGAATGCTATTTTATTCCTCGAAACTTCAGAATGCTATCTTGATCCAGAAATATTTGAAGATTACTTGCGAGCCATGTCTGTAATGGGTATATTCGAACGCATTAACGGTATTATTATCGGCCGTCCCCAGGAAGGCCAGTACTACGAAGAATATAAAGAAGTCTGGCAGCGTGTACTTGCTGAAGCACGGCGTGATGATCTGCCTGTAATGTATAACGCAAGTTTTGGTCATAATGAACCGAAGTGCATTATTCCATATGGACTGCAGGCTGAAATTGATACCGTAAATCTTAGTTTTACAATACTGGAAAGTGCAGTAAAAGATTAAAAATCCGAAGAGACTCCTCTTCGGATTTTTCACATTAAATGAGATAAGAATGCTGTTGCAATTCCAAAATAAATTAATAAAGAAAGTATATCATTAATTGTTGTGATTAAAGGTCCTGATGCTACAGCAGGGTCGACATTCAGACGATTCAGCACAAGCGGTATAATCGTACCTGCCAGTGTCCCGATAATCAGAGTGCATAACAGCGATGTGCCAATAACTAAACCTAAAATTGCGCTGCCCTGCCAAAGGTAGGCAATAACAAAAATGAGTGCTCCGCAAGTCAGACCGATAATTATACCGACCCTTAATTCTCTATACAAAAGCTTCAGCACCTGTTTTGTATTTACGCGTTCTTTCGTCAGCCCCCTGATAACGACAGCAAGTGACTGGGTCCCTGTATTACCGGTCATTCCCGCAACCATCGGCATGAAAAAGGCCAGCGCGACAACTTGTTCAAGCGTTTCTTCAAAACTTGCAATAATGCTTCCTGATACTATCCCGATAAAAAGCAGCAGTACTAGCCACGTCAGCCTTCTTTTCGCTGCAGTAAAAGGTTTCGTGTTAAAGTCAATCGCCTTTCCTGAGGCAGAAAATTTCTCAATATCTTCCTCAGCTTCCTGATAGACAACATCCAAAATATCATCTACTGTAACAATACCAAGCAATCTTTCCTCTTCATCAACGACCGGGATTGTTACAAAATTATAACGCTGAATTATTCTTGCTACTTCTTCCTGATCCATCATTGCATCTACTGTAACGATGCGCGTTTTCATAATATATTCTATTTTTTGCGGTAAATCAGCGAGCAGCAGGTCTCTGTAAGACACCACTCCGACGAGTTTTTTATCATTATCGATAACATACAGGTAGTTGAGATATTCTGCCAGTTCCGCAAAGTGTTTCAGCTTGTCCACCGCTTCACGCACGCTATAGGATTTATTAATCCAAACCATCTGGTTATTCATTATCCGGCCGGCTGTTTCCGGAGGATATTCCATCAATGTTTCTATATCTTGAGAAAACTCTTCATCTGTATCTGACAGAAGTTCCGTTGCTTTCTTTTCACCGAGATTGCTGAGCATTTCAATTAAATCATCATTATTCATCTGAGTGATGACCAGCGTTCCGGTATGCGGACTGATCATATCGATTACCTTGCGCTGATTATCACCATCCAGTTCTGATAATATATCTGCCAGCTGATGAATCGATATAAATTCTAGAAATAATTTTTGTTCCCCTGAAGACAGCTCCAAAAATATCCGGGTCAAATCATATTTTTGTAAATCTTTAATATTTTCCTGAAATGCATGTTCATCTTTCTGCTCCAGTGTATATGTTACGCTATGGACAATCTGATGTAAGTTTTGAACCATCTATTCCCGCCTCCTCAGCTACAGCAGTATATTTTTATTTTCCAGCCGCTGTGAAATTGCCTGCACAATAAATGCATCATCCAAAAGACCGACAGGCAGCAGATAGTCCGGCAGCAGGTCTGTCGTTACGATAAAATAAAGCAGGGCTGCACCAATTAATATTTGATCTTTAGGGTGACCGTTCCCCTGTAGAAAATGACAGTACATTGCCTTCAGCTGATCTATATATTTGCCGATGCCTGATGTTTTTTCCATCTTAGCTTTAAATTCTTTACGTATTTTTTCTTTACCAGATATTGTTTGACTCCGTTTTTTAAAAACTTCGATTTCCTGATTGACGCGTTCGTAAGTAATTTCTTCATCCGTTCCACCCAGTTCATGAACTACTTTTTGTACTGCTTTCCACGTCTGTTTAAGTTCATCATTTTCAGAATCCGTAAATCCTGCCATCTTTAATAATTGTTCCAGCTCTGTTCCGAAACTCTCTGAAAGTTTTTTTAAATGATTTAAATTTGCTGTCCTTTTGCCATTTATAATTTTAGACAGCGTTGCATGATCGATGTCCGTAAGTTTACTCAGTTCTCTTAACGAGAGACTGCGGCTTTTAACCTCATTTTTTAAAAAATTCTGCAGCTCTTTTTGATTATCCATAATATCACCACTCTTCTCTATATAAGCATAATGAATGTTATTAGAATGATGACAAATTGTCAACAACATGTTAGATTAGATAAATCTATCGTAAACAAGAAAGAAGATTAGAAATGAAAAAAACTTTTAATATTACAGCATTTATTTTTTTACTAATATTTTTAATCATTGCAGCCGGAGTTATGACGGGCAGCAGGTGGGTAGAAAAGATTGACTTATCGATAATTAGTCTTCTTCAGGCTAACGTTACAGAAACCGGAGCTTCTGTCATATCGATTTTGACTAATATTGGCGGAGTAGAAGAAATTATTATCTTTACTCTTGCCGCTGTTATCATTTTGTTCATCAGAAAAATGTACGTTGCAGGATTTTGGTTCGGACTGACAGTGTTTGTGAGTCCGGGAGTTCTCGTCAGCATCATAAAATTAATCGTTGACCGCGACCGCCCGGATTTTTTAAGGCTCGCTTTTGAATCATCTCAAAGCTTCCCAAGCGGCCATTCGACCGCATCTGCTGTATTTTATGGTCTGATAGCTGTCAGTCTTATATTGTTAATCCATACGTTATGGAAAAGAGTTCTGATTGGTATTCTGGCGCTTGCCCTCATCTCGTTTGTGATGGCTTCAAGAATATATCTGGGAGTCCATTTTCCAACAGACGTTCTGGCCGGCTTCTCTTTCGGTACTGCCAGTGTACTTTTCTCACTCGTTTTATACCAGTCTGTCAGAACAAAATTTCAAGCATGGCTGTCCACTAAAAATATACAAGATAAAAGCCCCTCCCTCTTCCATTAAAAAAAGCATTGCCGATTACGGCAATGCTTTTTTACTGTCTTATTCAGGGAATGTTACATTTTCAATTCTGACGATTCCCACCGGATCAAGTTCAACACCTTCTACAAGTGTATTGTTAACCCCTATACCGAGCTCACCGTAATACAGCGGTGTAATCGGCAGATCTTCCATTAGTATTTCCTGTGCTGTGGCATATGCTGCAATACGTTCTTCATCACCGGAAGTCTGCTGCCCTTCTTCAAGGTAACTGTCGAGTTCCGGATTAGAGTAGTTCCAGCGGTTGCCCGACCCTACAGAGTCCGTGTGGAACATCGGATACAGGCCGTAGTTTGGATCCCCGGTAACTGTAATCCACTGAAGCATGAACATATCATGATCACCCTGGTCCGCCATTTCTAAAAAGGCCCCATGTTCATATTGTTCAATTTCAACATTGATACCAAGTTCACTTAATGACTCCTGAATAATCAGAGCAATATCTCTGTTCTGTTCGGAATCAGAAGTCCAAATCACAGTATCAAAACCGTCAGGCACACTGGATTCAGCCATATACTCTTTAGCTAATTCAAGATCAAACGGTACTTCTTCCATATCAGCATTGTGTGCAAATACTGAGGGTGAAATATGGTTCTTCGCATGAAGCCCGCGGTCATTTAATACACCGCTGATAATCTGCTCTCTGTCAATCGCATGAGAAATTGCTTTTCTGACATTTTCATCATCAAACGGCTCTTTCTCGTAGTTGAATGCAACATAGGTCATGGATAAGCCATCCTGGTCGATAATATCTGTATCTTCATGATCCCGAACGCGGTCCATCGCTTCTGTATCGACGTTATCAGTAACGCCGATACCGCCGGTTTCAAGCTCGGCAAGACGTGCTGAGTTCTCAGGAATAACACGGTATGTCACAGTATTGAACTCACGTTCTCCGCCGTGGAAATCTTCAAATTTCTCAAGTACGATTTCATTACCCGGTATACGTTCCTGCAACTTCAAATGTCCTGTACCGTCAGGTTTCTCGGAAATTATTGCACCGACATGAGAACCGATTTCTTCAGACACCGCTTCGAACTCATCTCCGCCTTCTTCACGCAGTTCGTAATATTCTTCGAGCGTAACATCAGAGCCTGCTTCATCTAAAGCATTCTGATAATCTTCATCAATGACCTCCTTGCTTAAGATTCCCGCTGTATTATGCGCCAGATGACTCGGCAGCGGTGTAAATGGATAATCCGTCGTAAAGACAATTTCATGATCATTTACAATTTCAATATCGTTAATCATTTCAAACATAAAAGCAACGGATGAACCGACCGAAGGATCCATTACACGGTCGAGGGTTGCTTCAACATCTTCTGCAGTAAAATCTGAGCCGTTATGGAAGGTAACATCTTCTTTCAGCTGAAGAGTCCATTGATCATCATCCTGTTCAAAAGATGTTGCAAGTCCTTCCCCAAATTCCATGTCGACATTCTGTTCTACCAGCGTGTCAAAAATCTGAGTGCGCAGCTGAGCTGACGGAATATCATTCGATACGTGAGGATCCAGTGAAACTGCCTCATTAATCATTCCGATGACTAAATCCCCGCCACCTGCTGCTGTTTCTGAATCCCCTTCAGCAGCTTCGTCCACGTCACTGTCATCTGTACAGGCTGCCAAAACTAAAATCATCGTGAAAAGCATCAAAGACCAGAGCTTTTTCTGCATAAATTACTTCATCCCCTTTATTTGTATACGCTTACAAATGAGTATACCTTTCGGAAGTCGTAATTTCAAACAATAATTTAAAAATTCTGTAAATTCTTTTTATGATTCAGCTGCTGCTTTTATAAAAGCTCTGAATATTTTCTTCGAAGATTCATCTTTTAAATAACTGCCCTCCGGATGCCATTGCACCCCAAGCACAAACTTATGTTCGCTGCTTTCAACCGCTTCTATAATACCGTCTTCCGCCATAGCAGAAACTGTCAAATTATCCGCGGCACGTTTATTCGCCTGGTGATGAAAACTGTTTGTTCTGATTTCTATTTCCCCAAGTATTGCATGCAATTTTGTACCTTCTGCAACAGATATATTATGCGATAAATAATCTTTCGCTGCATCCTGATTATGCTTTATCGTACTGTCTCCGTGCTGAGAATATATATCCTGATACATTGTGCCGCCCTGCTGCACATTCAGTATTTGCGCACCGCGGCATATACCAAGAATAGGCTTTCCTGCTTCAAGCGCATATTCTATCAGCTTCATTTCGTATAAGTCCCGCCCCGGTTCTATAGCACCCATTTTCTGATGTGGACTTTCGCCGAAAAACGCCGGTTCAATATCATCTCCGCCTGAAAGCAGCAGCCCATCAATACTTTCAATCTGTCTTTTGATTAATGCTTCATTTTCTACTTTAGCGAGTATGATCGGGGCTCCGCCTTCACCTGCTATCGCTGTGCTGTATGTCTCCGGCAGTCTGAGACCATCACTGCTGATAAAAGTCGTGACCCCAATTATTGGTGATGTCATATGTTCTTTCCCCCTGTATTAATATTTACCTTAGATACTATCAGAACATATTAAATTTTCTACCCTTAAAAAAAGAAGCAGCCCTTAAACTCTGGCTGCTTCTACAAATTTGTTTATTATATTTTTTGAGGCATCATCGGTATGATAACGATCCTCCGGGTGCCACTGAAGACCGATTAAAAATCCTGGTTCCTTACTCTCTATGGCTTCGACAATGCCGTCATTAGTTCTTGCAGCCACTTTGAAGTTATCTGCGACTTTATTAACAGCCTGGTGATGATTACTGATTGTAAAAATCTCAGCCTCTCCGACTATTTCACGCATTTTTGTTCCTTCCTGAATATTTACTTTGTGTGTAAAATGCTCCTGCTTATCATGTCTCTGGTGTTTAATTAAGTCGGCATCAATCTGTTTGTAAATATCCTGATAAACAGTACCGCCGCCATGAACGTTCAGCATATGCGAACCTCGGCATATACCTAGAATCGGGATGGCGCGCTCCAAAGCATAATCAATCAGTTTCAGCTCATATTTATCCCGTTCAGGCTCGACGTTAGCAAGACTCTGATGAGGATCTTCTCCGTAAAGTGCAGGATCAACATCGTCACCGCCCGTTAAAAGTAAGGCATCGATGTTCATAACCTGTTCCCTGATTAATTCTTCATTTTCAATTTCAGGGAGCAGCATAGGGATGCCCCCTTCTTCACTGATTACATCTATAAAATTCTTCGGTACTTCTTGATTATTCTTACCAATAAATGTTGTGATTCCTATTACTGGATGCTTCATATCTATTGCTCCTTCGTTATTGAACTTTAACATACTCTCTATATATAGCCGCTTTTAATGCTTTTCAATCATTTGCGATTTTAAAGAGATGAAATCTCTAACATTATTTCTTTATATATAAACAGAGCGCAGACCTTTAAGGGTATGCGCTCTAAATATTTTAAGATTACTGATTCAGCCACTCTTTTCCTGCAATCAGAGCTTCCTGAGGCAATGTATGTCCGTTCACCCATACAGTCGTTACATCGGCGTTACGATCTTCAAATAATTTGATTACTCTCTCGCTCTCAGACTCTGGTACTATAGGATCTCCTTTACCTAATGACAGGAATACTTTAACATTGCTGAAGTCGTGTTTTCTTTCAAGGTCTGTTGGATATAACGGTGCAAACAACATTGCTTTTTTAAATTCACCTTCCTGCTGAAGCATCAGCTGGATTGCTATATTCGACCCGTTAGAAAATCCGACAAAGATGACATCTTCTAATTTAAAATCGTATTCATGTGCTTTTTTCGCAATAAATTCATACAGTTCTTTGCCTCGGAATTCCAGATCTTCCCAATCATAATTACCTTCTCCGAGACGTCTAAAGTAACGGTTCATGCCGTTTTCTTTTACATTCCCGCGTATACTGAGAACGTTATATTCAGGGTTTAAAGCACTCGCGAGCGGCAGTAAATCCGTCTCAGTACCGCCCGTTCCGTGGAGTAATACGAATACAGGGGCTCCCTTTTTATTCTCATTATAAATATATTCCATATATATCGCTCCTAAAAGTTATTTTGGTCTGTCGATTGTAAACATTCTTCCGATTTCCGCATAGTCATTGCCGGCCAGTCTGCTGACTGCACCGAGTTCCGCAACGTCTATATAGCCTTTTTCCTCATCATAAACTGATTCATCCAGATGAAAATGTTCAATTTTTAAAAATAAAACATCCGCTGTCGGTTCATCGCCGTCATAAATTAGCTTTGTATCGTAAAGACTCGTTTCGAATCTCGCTTTCGCTTCTTTCAAGCCTGGCGGCCGAACCGATACAGATTTAACCGGTGTAAAGTCCGCATAATTTAATTCGCTGTCTTCAGGTGCGAGGTTTGCAGCTGTAATGTTAGCAAGCTCCACATTAGATATATCGACAACATGAACTACCGCTTCTTTTCCAGCTGTAATATTTCTCGCTGTGTCTTTCTGCTTGCCGTTCGTTCTTTGCACGGCAATCGACAGTATCGCCGGCTTATAAGTGACGATATTGAAATAGCTGAAGGGGGCTATATTAACTACACCCTCTTCGGATTCCGTCGATACTAAAGCTATAGGTCTCGGCACTACAGTCCCTATGAGTATTTTATTTTTCTCTTTAGTTGTTAAATCATTTTTTGAAAAACTGAACATGTTATATCGCCCCTTAAAGGTTTAACTTCGGCATTGTTCTTTCATACTCTTCTCTTTTATGTTCGTATTGAGGCGGCAGCTGCAGCGCAGATCCGAGCTCCGACTTGTCTTCATCTACATCGAATCCCGGTTCGTCAGTCGCGAATTCAAAAACAACATCGCCTCGTTCACTTGTATAAATAGATTTAAAGTAGTTTCTGTCTCTGACTTCAGTAACACCGAAACTTTTGCCTTGCAGCAATGTTTGCCATTCTTCCAGAACTTTCAGATTCGGCACAGACCACGCAATATGGTGTACTGTACCAATTCCGAATCTGCCTATCGGTCTTGGCGGCAATTCAGTAATGATGTGATGCTGCTCCTCGCCGGCTGTTTCGAAGTGGTAGTTTCTGTCATTTATATTCAGCTCATTTAAGCCCATCGTACGTACGAGCAGTTCTTTCGTACCGTCCGGGTTACCCGACAGTAATACAGCACCATGAAAACCGGTAATATTTTTCTTGTCAGCCTCTTTCTCGCCTTCAACTAAAGCAAGTTCCAAGCCGTGGACATCATCGAACTGAAGAGTATCCTGTCCGAACAGCTGAGTGATTTCAGTTGTTATGTTTTGCTCTTTCAAATGATTATTCCATTCAGTCATGCTGCCTTTAGGAATTCTGAAAGCAATTCTGCCGACCTGGCCGCTGCCTTTTACTCCCGGTCTGTCGACCACCCAGTTAAAGAAAGTAATAATCGTCCCCGGACTGCCGTTATAATCTCCAAAATATAAATGATAAACTCCTGGATCATCAAAGTTAACTGTCTGCTTAACGAGTCTTAAACCGAGTACATCTCTGTAAAATTTTATATTTTCATTCGGATCCCCGACAATTGCGGTAATATGATGAATTCTTTTAATTGCTTCCATTTACGGTTTCCCCTTTATTATTTATTTCTTCTCGTATCAAACGGTCTGATTGCAGCTTCAATTTGTGCACGTTTTGGTTCCAGGAATGGAGGCAAGGCCAGACTTTCGCCTAATGTTTCATAAGGCTCGTCGCCCATGAATCCCGGCCCGTCTGTAGACAGTTCAATCAAAATGTGACCGATACGGGCGTATAATGCTTCAAAGTAAAAACGGTCTACGAGTCCTGAATTGCCAAGTCCCATCTTGCGGTATTTTTCTTCCCATGCTGCAAGTGCCGCATGATCTTCCACTCTGAATGATACATGGTGAACTTCACCGTAGCCCTGACGTCCTTCAGCACCTTCATCTCTACGAAGGATTACCTGGCCGCCGTTGCCGCCTGCTCCGACGTTTAACAGCGTTACGTTATCTTCTTCAATAATAGGTTTCATGCCGTATACATCCTGAAGTATTTTTTTAAAATCATCGTAATAGCTTACGGTAATTTCAATCGGTCCAAGACCGTAGACTGCTTTATCTTCAGGTACAGGACCATTTTTCCATGGTTTACCTGGTGCCACCCCTTCGTTGTTTTCATCAGAGAATAGCTGATATCTCTGGCCATCTGCTTCTTCAAAAGGCAGTACCTTTTTACCGAACAGTTCCTGAATACCATCATGTTTAACATTATTTTCTTCAAAACGGTTTAAATAATATTCTAAAGCTGCATCGTCTGGGACTCTGAGACCGGTTCTTGAAATTGAGTTTGTGCCTCTCGACCCTTTAGGATTATTAGGGAAGTCAAAGAATGTCATATCAGTGCCCGGTGATCCTTCGTCATCTGCAAAAAACGTATGATAAGTCTGAATATCATCCTGGTTCACTGTTTTCTTAACTAAACGCATACCGACAACTTCCGTCATAAATTTATAATTCCTCATCGCATTGTCTGTCATTGCTGTTACATGGTGTATCCCTTTTAAATTTTCATTAGTCATAATATCTTCCTCCGGTTTTTATTTGAGTAAACTTTCAGCGTGCAGCCCGATTCTTTTTAATAGATTAATTGCATCTTCTACTTCATGGTCATCCCACTCATCAAATATCGTATTGATGAGAGCCTCCTGTTCTACGACTCTTGTATCCATATACTGTTTACCATCACCTGTAATGCATGCAAACATTACTCTTCTGTCTTCGGGACAGGGATTTCTGTATAAAAAACCTTTCTTTTCAAGCTTATCTATAACGTAGGTAATACTGCCGCCGCCCATCAGTATTTTTTTGCCGATGGACTGGATAGGCTGATCTCCTTTGTGATACAACAATTCCATCACTGCATATTCATTAAGGTTAATTTCTTTCTTTAAAAAATCCTGTTTAATAAGTTTTTGTACGGATTGCGAGGACTTTATAAAAACAGTAAATGCTTTTATACGTGCTTCTTTTTCATTCATGTCTGCACCTCCTTCAATTAGTTCAGTTTTAAGTATATTAAATTTAATCTATATATAGTATAATACTTAGATTTAGAAATATCAAGCTTTATATATTACCTCTGATATACTATATGTTATCTGAATATTTATTGTATTCGAATAATAGTTATGCTAATGTTATGAAAAAATTACTTTTCTATATAAAGAGGGTTTGAAATGATTGCACTGAGAGAATTAACGACGATAAAAGATCTTGAACAGCTTGAAAAAATAGAACGGAATGTCTGGGATATGCCGCCGCTGCCAATACATCAAACGCTGACAGCAGTTAAAAACGGCGGCATAATTATCGGTGCCTTTGACAAGAAGGAAATTATAGGTTTCAGTTACGGTTTTGCCGGTTTTAAAGACAGTCAAACATATCTTTGCTCCCATATGCTCGGGATAGAAGAAGAATATCGTTCCAAAAAAATAGGGGAACAGCTGAAAAGACAGCAGCAGGAAATAGCGATTAGAAAAGGCTATTCAGAAATACACTGGACATACGATCCGCTGGAAACACGTAATGCATATTTGAATTTAACTAAGCTGAAGGGTATATGCTCTGTTTACATGGAGAATGCTTACGGAGAGATGAAAGACGGTTTGAACAAAGGACTGCCATCCGACCGTTTCGAAGTTCACTGGCATATATCAAGCGGGCATGTTAGAGAAGCTGAAACTGTAAATTACAAAAATGCAGTGCCGCTCAACGAAGTAAATATTAACAATGGTCTTCCTTCCTGCACTGTGTTTCACGAGGAACAATTGTCCGAGGATATTTACGGCTTTGAAGTCCCTAAGGATTTCCAGCATATAAAATCTGAAAATCAGGAAATTGCAATGGAATGGAGAATGCTGACCCGAAAGATATTTCAGGATCTTTTTAGAGCAGGATATGCTGCAGTACATTTAATTCCCGGGAAATATACTGCAACCTACATATTTGTAAAAGAGAATACATTAAATCTTGGAGGACATAAATAATGAAAATTGAACATATCGTTATCAGACATTTGGAAATGGATATGAAAGCACCATTCACAACCAGTTTTGGAACATTTGACAAAAAAGAGTTTTTACTTCTTGAAGCAATTGATGCGGATGGAACAATCGGCTGGGGTGAATCGGTAGCGTTCAATGTGCCTTTCTACAGTGAAGAAACAGTAAAGACGAACTGGCATATGCTGGAGGACTTTTTAATCCCGCTTATTTTACATAAGGAAATCATCCATCCAAGTGAAGTTAATGAGATTTTCTCAGCTATCCGCAAAAATAATATGGCTAAGTCTGCTCTGGAAGGTGCAATTTGGGATATTTACTCTCAGCAGACAAACCAGTCATTAGCTCATGCTCTTGGCGGCACAAGAAAAAATATCGATGTCGGCATCAGTATCGGCATCCAAAATTCTATTGAAGAACTTGTGGACATCGTGGCCGGTTTCGTTAAGGAAGGCTATAAACGCATCAAAGTTAAAATTAAACCGGACTGGGACGTAGAAGTGATGCGCACGCTGCGTAAAACTTTTCCTGATGTTGCAATTATGGCTGATGCTAATTCTGCTTACAGGCTGGCAGATACTGAGTTATTAAAACAACTGGACGACTTTGATTTAATGATGATTGAACAGCCTCTCGCTTCAGATGACATTATCGACCATGCTCAGTTGCAACAGGAACTGGCAACACCGATCTGTCTCGATGAAAGTATTCACTCCCTTGAAGATGCAAGAAAAGCTGTAGAGCTCGGTAGTACTAAAATTATCAATATTAAAATCGGACGTGTCGGCGGTTTAACTGAAGCTGTTAAAATTCACGATTACTGCAAGGAAAATAATATTCCTGTCTGGTGCGGAGGCATGCTTGAATCCGGTGTTGGAAGAGCACATAACGTTGCACTGACCACTCTTGAAAACTTCACTTTACCGGGTGATACAGCCAGTTCCAGCCGCTACTTTGAAAAAGATATTATCGAACCTGAAGTCATCGCAGAAAATGGTTCTATCGAGGTCCCGGAAACTGCAGGCATCGGTTATACAGTTAATCGCGATACTGTTGAATCCTACACCGTTGCAAAAAAAGAATATAAATAAAACAAAGGAACGATTACTATGAAAAAAAGTTTCCAGATAGGAAGTGCCTTTGTCGGTCTTATCGTCGGTGCAGGTTTTGCTTCCGGGCAGGAAGTCATGCAGTACTTTACCAGTTTTGGGATATGGGGAACAGCCGGAGGAATTGTTACAACGTTGCTGTTTATTTTTCTCGGCTACACATTCGCTAAGCTTGGTACGAACTTAAGAGCCAATTCCCACAAGACAGTACTGTACTACATAGGCGGTAAATTCATCGGCCCTATCCTTGATATCGTTATTACATTTTTCCTGTTTGGTGTCGCGGTAGTGATGTTTGCCGGTGCAGGATCAACATTTAACCAGATGTTCGGCATTACTGCTGTAGCTGGAAGCATTATTATGGCAGCTGCTGTTATCCTGACATTGCTTCTTAATACCAATAAGATAATCGGCATCATCGCTACTATTACACCTTATTTAATCGCTGTTATTTTTGTGATTTTGATTTATTCTATTTTTTCAATGGATTTATCAATTCCTGAAGCTGATGAGTTGGCAAAACAGCAGCCGTCAGCAGCATCAAACTGGCTGTTAGGCGCATTTCTATATGTATCTTATAACTTAGCCGCAGGAGCAGCACTCCTTATCATTATGACGGGAAATGAAAAAGACAAAAAAGCTGCCGGCATGGGCGGAGTGCTCGGCGGACTGATGCTCGGTATACTGATTATCCTGATTCATATTGGTATGTTTGCACGCATTGATGTCGTAGCAGGAAAAGATATGCCTACTCTGGAACTCGCCAATCAGATACATCCTGTAATCGGTCTGCTTACAGCTGTTGCACTGCTCGGTATGATTTATAATACCGCTGTTGGAATGCTGTACTCATTTACCGTGCGTTTTATAGCACCTGAAAGTAAATCTTATCGTCCTGCCGTCATTGTTATCGGCATACTCGGTTTTATTGCAAGTCTTATAGGCTTCACAACACTTGTCGGCAGCGTTTACGTAGTAATGGGTTACCTTGGGTTTGTTCTGATTATCCTCGCTGTTGCTGCATGGCTCCGGAAGCCGCAAAACAATTAATCCTTAAGGGAGGACTTTTCACACATGATAAATGAATTAGTGAAAGATTATAATACTGCGTTAAATTACGACGGGGTTGATGGCAAAAGACTGGCTGAGAGACTCGATGCAATCTCAAAAATTGGTGTACTTCCAACAGGCGGCGTCAGCCGTCAGGGGTTCTCACCGGAAGAAAAAGAGGCTAAGGAATTAGTTGCAGGCTGGATGAAAGATGCCGGACTTACTGTGGAAACTGATGCTGCGGGCAATGTTTTCGGCAGATTTAAGGGAAAAGATAATTCTCAATCCATTGCTTCCGGATCGCATATAGATACAGTGCCTGCAGGCGGGAACTTCGACGGTGTTCTCGGTGTGCTGGCTGCACTGGAAGTTGCAGAGGCCTGGAAAGCATCAGGCTGCATTCCCGAAAAATCATATGAAGTTGTGATATTTTCCGATGAAGAAGGCGCCAGATTTTCAAGCGGTGTATTCGGCAGCCGGTCCTATATGGGCTTGGTTGATGATGAGTTAATAGCATCTCTCAGAGACAGTGAAGGTTTAAATCTCGAAGCGGTTCTCGAACAATATGGATCTTCTTTATCAGACTACAAAAATATTCAGCAGCGGGACTGGACTTTTTTTGCTGAAGCGCATATCGAACAGGGTAAACTGCTCGAGAAAAACAAGCTTCCTGTCGGGATAGTTAACGGTATAGCAGGACAGGCATGGCTCGAGGTAGAATTTAAAGGACTTGCCGGGCATGCAGGGAATACTCCAATGAACGACAGACAGGACGCACTAGTTGCTGCAGGCCGCTTCGTCAGTGAACTGGAAGAAATTCCGAAACTGGTAAGCGATACCGCAGTCGCAACTGTCGGTAAACTTGCCGTTTTCCCAAATGGCGCCAACGTTATACCAGAATCCGTTAAAATGATTGTCGATATACGGGATATACACGAAAACACCAGAGACACGCTGCTTGAGCTCATCTCAGAACGGGCATATGACATTGCAAAAGAACGTAGTATCGACGTTGCAGTGAGCCGTACATCACGTGTTAAACCGGTTCCGGTTGAAGAAACTTACAAGGATGAACTCCGCGATATATTAACCGATTTAGATATTGAACCAATGGAGCTGCCGAGCGGGGCAGGTCATGATTCAATGAATATCGGGCTCGAGCTGCCTGTCGCAATGATTTTTGCACGCAGTAAAGATGGTATCAGTCATAATCCTAAAGAGTGGACCAGTCTAAATGACTGCGTGACGACCGTTCATGTATTAAAAAAATTCTTAGAAAAACAAATGAATAAATAAATTAAAAAATTACTGCCGCTTTGATTTAAGCGGCAGTAATTTTTATTTTCCTGTATTTTTGAACTGTAAAATTCGTTCGCCAATTTCATCTCTGACTCTTTGAAATTCCTGCCATTCTTTGCCTGCCGGGTCATCAAATCCCCAATGAGCTTTAGTCACATGAGCTGGGAGCACGGGACAGTTCTGATCCGCATCGCTGCACAATGTAACAACGAGGTCAGATGCATTGAGAATATCTTTTTGAATTAAATCTGATGTATTGTTGCTGATGTCAATGTTGATTTCAGCCAATGCCTCAATTGCTTTCGGATTCACACCATGCGCTTCTATTCCGCCAGAATACACATTCCATTCTTCTCCGAGAATCTCCTTACCAAGTCCTTCAGCCATCTGACTGCGGCAAGCGTTGCCTGTACATACAAAGTATATTGTCTTTTTAGCCATAGTTATCCCTCATTTAAAATATTAATAACGTAAAGTATAATCCGAGCAGTGTCATAATCAGCACAGGAGGCGTTATCAGTATGCCGATTTTAAAATACGTTCCCCATGATATTTTCATATCTTTTTTAGCTAGTACATGCAGCCACAGCAGCGTTGCAAGTGAACCGATAGGCGTTATTTTTGGTCCTAAATCAGAACCGATTATGTTCGCATAGATCAGACCTTCTTTAATAACATCCTGAGTCCCGGTTTCGCTGATTGCTATCGCATTAATCATCACTGTCGGCATGTTATTCATGACCGACGACAGAATTGCCGCGATTGCACCCATGCCCATAACAGTGGCTAAGAGTCCGTATTCAGTCATTGCAACAATAGAATCTGCAAGCAGATCCGTAAGGCCTGCATTTCTCAAACCGAAAACAACGACGTACATACCGATTGAAAAGACAACGATATTCCACGGTGCACCTTTGATCACACGTGATACACTGACCGCTTCTGATTTACGTGCCAGTACCAGAAAGACAAGCGCAATAGCTCCCGCGATAAACGACACAGGCACCGCGATAAATTCACTCAGTAGGTAGCCAACTAAGAGCATGATCAGTACTATCCAAGATATTTTAAACATTTTTTTATCTTTAATAGCTTCATGCGGCAGTTTCAAACTACTGTCATCGAAAGTACCCGGAATCGATTTTCTGAAGAAGAGCCATAACACCAGAATACTTGAGACAAGTGAAAACATATTAGGAATAATCATATGCAGAAAATATTCTATAAATCCGATATTAAAGTAGTCAGCCGACACGATATTCACCAGATTGCTGACAATCAGCGGAAGCGATGTCGTGTCCGCTATAAAACCGCTGGCTATAACAAATGGGAAAATCACTTTTTCCTTAAAGTTTAAATTCCGGACCATCGCCAGTACAATCGGTGTCAGAATTAATGCTGCACCGTCATTTGCAAAGAATGCTGCAACGACAGAACCGAGCAGCGCTATATAGATAAACATTTTAAGACCGCTGCCGTTTGAGGCTTTAACCATGTGTCGTGCCGACCATTCAAAGAATCCTATTTCATCCAGTATTAATGAAATCAGTATTACAGCGACAAACGTCAATGTCGCATTCCAGACGATCCCTGTCACTTCTATAATATCTCCGAATGATACAACACCCGTTACTACGGCAAGTACCGCGCCGACCATTGCCGTAATACCGATATCGAGCCCTCTCGGCTGCCAAATTACAAATATTAAAGTAATAATAAATATACTTACCGCCAGTATCGTCATTAGCAAACACCTTTTTTCATAGTTTGACATGCACAGTCTTCGCTGGCTGAATTAATAAGCTGAAGCTGATTTTCAATATTATGCATCACTTCGTGATTAAGCTCATACATCACTTTATTGCCATCTTTTCTTTTTGTTACAAAATTACTGTTTACGAGCACTTTCATATGATGGCTCAATGTCGGCTGGGAGAATTCAAAATGTTCCAGTAAGTCATAGCCGCACAATTCATCACACGATAATAAATCGAGTATTTCAAGGCGGCTTGGATCCGCTATAATTTTTAATAATGAAGCTGTTTCATGATAATTCATAAATATACCTCCGTAATCTTTTTATAGATTACCATCTATATAGATTGAGGTCTATTATATTATTTTCTTTTTTGATACATCGTATAGACGGTACCGCCATGTGATGAAGATATATTTAATTGAATTTCAAACTTTTGGCAAATATTCTCTATGACTGTAATTCCTGTTTTTTTAGCGGCTCCGGACTTATCAAATCCCTTGCCATAATCTTTAATAATCAATTGATTATCTATAATAATATCCAGTTTATTAGTGTGAGAATGCCTGAAGATATTAGATATAATATTTTCGAGCAAACGTTCAATCCATAAATCGTCCGCCGTCCATTTTAAAATTATTTTACGCTCAATATTTACCTCAATCTGATTTTTATTAAGCAGATAAAACCATTTCTCCATTGTCTTCTCTATCAATCCATTCAATTCAACTTCCTTTTTGAAAACATAGTAATTATTAATATCAAATAATGCTTGACTTGAAATAGTGTTCACTAACTTACTGATATAATCAACTTTACTGTAGAGAACACCGGCCTCATCCTGCGGGATACCATGTTCTTGATTATACAAGTAAATCTCCAGATTCAGGGCATTCAAGGGGGTATTTATGTCATGAGATAACTGTTTTAAATATTCTCTTCTTAAATCCTCCATCTGAGAAATTTCCAACTCTTTCGCTCTCAGCCTGTCAATCAGTGTATTAATAGAACGTGCAAGCTGATTGAGTTCATCTTCACTGTCATTTATCACTTCCAATTTGTCAGGAAAATCAGCATCTTCTGCAATTTTTTTAACGGTTTTCTCCATCTCTGTAACTCTTTCAATAACTCTCTTAAAATATCTCGCTCCCAGGAACATAAGACTAAATAAGATAGCAAAGAACATCAGATAAAAATAAGAAGTAATAATGCTTTCTTGAAAGGATTCATTTATATTCAATATCGCTGTAATCCATCGATGTCCGAAGAACACCATATATCCTAAAACGATAAAAACTAGTGGAATCGCTGCAATACTTATACTAATCATGAAATAGAATTTATAAAGCAGGCTTCTATTTTTCATGATAATTCATCCTGTATCCAATACCATGAATTGTAGTAATAATCTTGTTATTTTCATCTCCGATTTTATACCTGATTTTCTTGATATATACATTGAGCGTATTATCAAAAGCATCTCCATCCGGCCAAACATATTCAAGAATTTGCGATTTGGTCAAAGTCTTATTTATATTAGCAAAAAGGTAAAAAAACAAACGATTTTCCGTTCTCGTTAAAGTAATTAAATTTAGATTGCTGTCGTATATTTCGAAATGCTCCGGAGATACTGTGAGTCCAAACAGAGTTACAGGCTCTTTCTTGTAAAATCTTTCTGCTATATTCTCAATTCGGGAAATGAGTTCGAGGGGATGAAATGGTTTAGTAACATAATCGTCGCCCGAACGCAGTCCGACTATTTTACTGTCTATATCATTTCTTGCAGTCAAAAAAATGATAGGAATATCAACGTGCTGATTAATATACTCACTAATGGACAGTCCATCGTCAAACGGCAGCATAATATCGAGAAGGATAATGTGTATGTTTGCAAGATCTTCTAATACATTTTCACCGGTAGGATTTAAATACACATTGGCACCTTCAGCTTCAAGAATTTTACTTAAATTTTTGGCAGAGCTGATATCATCTTCAACGATTAGAATATTATAATTTTTCATACATCAATCCCCAGTCCTCTCATTTATACAAGAAAGTTTATCAAAACTAGAAATACAATTAAACATAAAAAAGCGGTTAGACCAGAGATATTGGCTAATCTGAAACTTCTATTTTCAGGACTTTTAGTGATTATTTCCAGAGCTATTAAACTCAGTGAAGCTAACGCTGACACCACCATTAAAATACCTAATATCGTAATTAATGTTTCCATATTTATCAACCTCTATTCATGTATTTTAAATTTTTTATAAGCTAAAAAGTAAAGGGATAAAGTTGTTATAACTGTAATCAGAAAACCCGTTAGTGTATGAATCAACGGTTTATCATAATAAAAGCTGCTATCTAAAAGTAAATGACCAATTCTATAGCCTAAAGTTGCGGGCAGCAGGTAGGAGAATGGCGCTGCTATTAAAATCATTGAAATAATCGTAAACACTATGCCTGCAGTAAAAGAAATAATAATATTTTTTGTTATATTAATAATGAACAGTGTGAGGGCGCCTACACTTACAATGATAAAAATATTCAGTGATATAAATGATAATGAAATTCTTCCAAGTGTCAGTAATCCTGCATTGTTAAAAGCATAAAAAATTATAATTATAAATAAATTAACTAACATAAGTTGAAGTGAAATCAGCAGGAAGGCCAGCACTTTTGAGTTGAAAAGTTTAAATTTATTCTTATCGTATGACAGCCATGTTAACAAAGTCCGATTAGTATATTCCATATAAAATATTGATGCAGCAATGACACTTGTGATAATTGGCAAAAGCATTAAGTACTGGTTGTATAATCTAAAATAAAAACCGTTCTTTAAACTTAAATTATCATCATTTATATAAAAATTTATCCCGTTCATCATGAAGGGTACTAAGCTCAATATTGTGATATAAACCATAAATTTCTCATATCTGATTTTATAAAATTCATTTTTTATATATTGAATCATAGTAACTTCATTCCTTGTATGTTCAGATTCATCACAGTCACATATAGAGACTCGAGACTATGCCTCTCGCAGTTTGAATAGAATGCGGATAATTCTTCATAATTCCCATATATCTTAAAATCGATATCTGTCTTAAGGATATTAACCGGATGCTGGAACTGTTTTTTGAATTCTGTATCAGTTTTTTCTATAAAATTGACAGAAACTAATCCGTAAGGGGCACGAGAATTAAAAAGATGACCTATGAGCACACCGTCTTTAATGAGTATAAGAGTGTCTGCAAAAGCTTTAAGTTCATGCAGCATATGACTGGAAATCACAGCAGTTCTTTCAGCAGACTTAATTTCTCTGGTAATTATTTCTCTCATATCTTTAATCCCTATAGGATCAAGACCATTTGTTGGTTCATCCAGAAGAATAATATCAGGATTATTCATCATGGCACGTATTAAACCTAATCGCTGCTTCATGCCTAATGACAAATTTTTAAATTTCTTTTCTTTCTCCTCACTCAGATTGAACTTATTAAACATATGACTGAAATCTAAATCAAATAAATTTATATAAGAAGCATGAAGACATAAATTTTCCTGACATGTAAGATTTGCGTAAAAACCAGGGTATTCTATTAAATGGCCAATAGTACTTTTCTTTAATGTGGTAACTGAACCTGAGTAAGGAACAAGATTTAAAATGGCTTTAAACAGTGTTGTTTTCCCAGAACCATTTGGACCAAGTAAACCGTATATTTGTCCAGCTTTAAAATTGTAAGTTAAATCTTTTAATGTTTGCTGTTTTTTATAAGACACAGATAATTTTTGAATATCTATCATATATAATCTCCTTTCATATCTATAAGTTAAGTATAAGAAGGAAATCTGAATTTATTATGAATACAATTTAAAAAGGACTGGAATTTTCTCCAGTCCGGTTAGTAACAATTATTAATTTTTAAACAGTTCTCTTTCTTTCCAATTACCAAACTTATAGTAAAGGTAGGCAAAAATACTGCTGATTATAAAGCTGACGCCCATACCCATCCCGACTCCGCTTTCTCCAAAGTGGGAAGCAAACAGGACAGATAGTGGATAACGAAGTATCCAGAACGAAATAATATTCAGTATAAGCACCTGGTACATCGCTCCTGATGCTCTAACAATACCGTTTAAGACAAAGTTTAATCCTAAAAATGGGTAGCACAGCGCGACAATTCTTAAGTAATCCGTACCGAATTCTACGGCTGCTTCGTCCTGGATGAACATTCTGATGCCTGCTTCTGCGAATATAATAACGACAGCCGCAACACTCAGCATTAACCCAAAGTTATAAAGAGCGGCATAACGTGCGATTTGTTTTACGCGTGACCATTGCTGAATACCAATATTTTGTCCTGCCATAGCATTCACTGCCGTACCCAGAGCCATTGCCGGCAGCATAATTAAACTGTCGAGGCGCTGTGCTGCGCTGAATCCCGCTACACTGTCTGCACCAAACTGTGTAACGACACTTAATATCGCTGCCATTCCCGCGTGAATCACTCCCATTTGCAGTCCGGCTGGAATACCCAGTTTTAAAATCAGCCCGACTTCATAACGTGCCGGTAACGAAGGTATTTTAAACGGCACCAGATTGCGTTTTACTGCGAGATAAGCACTGTACAGAAATGCAATTACTTGTGAACCCACTGTAGCGAGGGCAGCACCCTGGATACCGAGATCAAATACAATCATAAAGAGCGGTGACAGAACAGCATTCAGTATGACCGCAAGGAAGACGATTCTAAGTGGCGTCTTGCTGTCTCCAAGTGCTCTGAACACAGTATTAATAAAGTTATAGCCAAATAAGAAGAACATGCCGAGAAGGCTTATTTGAAGGTATGATGCCGCTATATCGAGAATAGCATCCGGTGTCCCTATAATCCCGAGCAAACTTTCTGCAAATATATAACCGATTACAGCAAAAACCACAGACATTACAGTCATAATAACGATAAAAGCATTTAAATAGCGCTTCAGACCCTCATCATCTTTACGACCATGCTGCTGAGATAAAATCGTCAGGGCCGCATTGTTTAATCCAAGGATGAAAGACAAGATAGTGACCAGTATTGTTGTTGCAATGGCCACAGCACCGAGCGCCTCTGCACCGAGAATATTTCCAACCCAGAGACTGTCGACGATTTGAAAGCTGGTCTGCAGTAGATTTGCCAGCATAATCGGCGCTGAAAATATAATCAGCGGCTTTAATATAGGACCGGTTGTAAAATCACTTTTCGAGCTTTTCATTTCTTCACCTGCTGATTTTTAGTTACTGTAAAACACAATGTAATATTATAAGACGAAGCAGCTGAAAAAGCTAAGTATTGGTTCTAAAATTATCGGTATATCTAGAAAAGAAAGGGTATATCAGTAACGATGTAAGAAAAAGGAGCTGTTTTTATGAAATGGGTTAAATGGGGATTGATATTCATCTTTGGATTAATCGCCGGATTGCTTCTCTCCGGTTTGTTTGGAAATGCGTTTAACTTTTTATAAGACAAGCAAAAAAACGGCCACCAAAGTGACCGTTTTTGTTTACTCTATCGGTGCGCTGCGAATATGGAATCTGACACCTCTCGGCCCCTCCACGCTGAACATACCGCCGATGCCTTTAACAACATCAAGCGTAATTTGCGTATGCTTCCAGTATTCATACTGCTTATGGTTCATATAAAAAGGCACACCTTCTATTTCACCAAGCTGCACGTCGACATCTCCTATAATCATCATGCCTTCTTTTAGGCACATCGGACTGGAACCGTCGCAGCACCCCCCTGACTGGTGAAAAATTAAGTCTCCGTGTTCTTCTTTTAATTCTTTAATAAGTGATCTGGCCTGATCAGTCGCGTAGACTTGTTCAAGTACTGCCAATTAGAAAAATCCTTTTGGTGATTCACTGTAGCTGACCAGCAGGTTTTTAGTCTGCTGATAGTGTCCAAGCATCATCTTATGGTTTTCCCGGCCAATACCACTCATTTTATAACCGCCAAATGCTGCGTGAGCAGGGTAGTCATGGTAAGTGTTTACCCATACACGACCCGCCTGAATTGCACGTCCTAAACGATATGCTCTGTTCTGGCTGCGTGTCCATACGCCTGCGCCAAGTCCGTACAGTGTATCGTTTGCAATTTCGATTGCTTCATCGTCATCTTTGTAAGTGGCTACTGCAAGTACCGGCCCAAAAATTTCTTCCTGGAAGATGCGCATCTTATTATGGCCTTTAAAGATAGTCGGTTCGAAATAATATCCGTTTTCGATATCGCCGTCGACTTCTTTTAAGTTTCCGCCTGTCAGTATTTCTGCGCCTTCTTTTTTACCGATATCCAGATAAGAAGCTATTTTTTCTTTCTGTTCATTTGAAGTCTGAGCGCCCATCATCGTATCCGGATCCAGCGGATTACCGACTTTAATCTGTTCGACACGCTTGATAACACGTTCCATAAATTCATCAAAGATATCCTCATGAACAAGCGCACGTGACGGGCATGTACACACTTCTCCCTGATTAAGCGCAAACATTACCAGGCCTTCGATTGCTTTGTCCAGATATTCATCGTCTGCATCCAGAACATCTTTTGCGAAAATATTTGGTGATTTCCCGCCAAGTTCCAGCGTTACAGGAATGATATTCTGACTTGCATTCTGCATAATGATGCGTCCTGTCGTTGTTTCACCGGTAAAGGCAATCTTATTAATGCCGGTGTGTGTTGCGAGTGACTGCCCTGCTTCCGAACCGAAACCGTTAACGATATTTAAGACACCGGCAGGAAGCAGGTCTCCAATCAGTTCCGCCAGATGCAGTATCGTAGTCGGCGTCTGTTCTGCAGGTTTTAAGACGATAGAGTTGCCGGCTGCAAGAGCAGGTGCGATTTTCCACGTTGCCATAAGCAGCGGGAAATTCCATGGAATAATCTGCCCGACGACTCCAAGCGGTTCATGATAATGATATGCCACTGTATCGTTGTCTATTTGTGAAATACCGCCTTCCTGTCCGCGGATAACACCTGCAAAATATCTGAAATGGTCGACAACAAGGGGCAAATCGGCATTTAATGTTTCACGCACAGCTTTACCATTTTCAAAGGTTTCTAATACAGCAAGCTCTTCCAGATGTTCTTCTACACGGTCTGCTATTTTTAAAAGAATATTACTTCGCTCCGTTACAGATGTTAATCCCCACGACTTCTGCGCCTCGCGTGCTGCAGCAACTGCTTTATCGACATCTTCCTGTTTAGAACGGGGCACTTTAGACACGACTTCACCGGTTACCGGAGACTCGTTTTCAAAATACTCGCCATCTGCAGGCGGTGTCCACTCACCGCCGATGTAGTTTTCGTATTGTGTTTTAATCTTATACTTGGCGCCTTCTTTATTTGGAAATTCAAATACCATTTCTTTTCCCCCTTATTATGTTTTTGATACTTTCATTCTACCTAATAAGAGCACTTAATGTAAAGGCTTTCAATTTACAGATAATTCTATTTTAAGTTTTAAAAAAGACGGATGCTTCTATGCATCCGTCTCTCTTTATTTAACTATAAGCACCGGTATATTGGCCCGTTTTGCTACTTTATAGCTCACACTGCCCATCATCATTCCCTGCAAAGCATTTAATCCTCTATTGCCTAGTATTACAATGCCATAATCTCCGCTGTTAGAGACTTTAACCACAGTTTCATCAGGTATACCTCTTTCAAAAATAACGTTATAATCAACGTTATTTTCTTCGTATAACTCAATAATATCCGACAGTTTCACTTTTTGTTCCTGGATGGTATTTTCACCATGAAGGATTGCATCTTTTGACTTTTCTATTTGGATTACATTCAGTATTGTAACCTTTGCAGTTTCATTAATGAAATTCAGTGTTTCTTCTGCGGCCCTGAAACTGTTATTCGATCCGTCCGCTGCAAGCAGTATCGATTTATACATTTAAATCCCCCCGTTCTCTAAGTTAAATGCTGTTCATTCAGCTGACTGAGTTCTTTAACGATTTTTCGGCTGTCTGCATTTAATTTATCCACGTATACCGTGTTTCCTTTATCTTCAAACTTCCTGACCATTGTATCTATTGCATCTACTGCGGAATCATCCCAGAGGTGCGCCTGTGAGAAATCCAGACGGATGTCCTTATCGTATTGCTTAAATTCAATTTGTTCAATCATCGTATCTATCGAAGCGAAAAATATTTGTCCTTCGAACAGAAAAATGTAATGGTTTTCTGTTAATTTAGAAGTCACTTTTACTTTTGATATCTTTGTTGCAAAGAAAATTGCGCTGAAGAATACTCCTGCAATAACACCGACTGCCAGATTGTCAGTAACTAAAATAATCCCTACAGTAAGCAGCATAACAAATACATCCGTGCGCGGAGCAGCTTTCATATACTTAAATGTTTTCCAGTCAAATGTGCTGATAGTAACGACCACCATAATTCCTGCGAGTATCGGCATAGGTATTTGCACGACCAGATCCCCGAAGACAATGATGAGCAGCATTAAGACAACACCTGCTGTAAATGTGGATAAACGCGTCGTAGCTCCTGATTTAACGTTAATCACTGACTGTCCAATCATCGCACAGCCGCCCATGCCGCCAAAAAAACCAGTCACAAAGTTTGCAATACCCTGGCCGCGTGATTCTTTGTTCTTACTGCTGTACGTATCTGTTGCATTATCAACAATGCGTGCTGTCAGAAGACTTTCAACCAGACCTACAATAGCCATCGATAATGAATAAGGGAAGATAATTTTTAATGTTTCGAGAGTGAGAGGCACATCAGGTATAATGAAGCTCGGCAATGATTTTTCTATCGCTCCCAAATCACCGACTGTGCGTACTTCAGCCCCGAAAAATATATAACATGCTGTTAATACAACCAGCGCAACCAGCGGAGCGGGTATTTTTTTGAGAAATTTCGGCAGTAGGTAAAGAATCGCAATTGTTATCGCTACATAGATATATGTATCAAATGAAATGCCGAAAATATGCTGCAGCTGCGCCATGAAAATCATTATAGCCAGTGCATTGACGAAGCCGATCATAACCGAATTCGGAATGAATTTTAAGAGCTTTCCTACTTTAAAAATCCCGAGAATGATCTGTATTATTCCCATCAGTATCGTTGCGGCAAATAAATATTCCACACCGTATTCTCTGACAAGCGGTACGACTAATAATGCAACTGCACCCGTTGCAGCTGAAATCATCGCCGGCCTTCCTCCGACTAAAGAAATAATTACCGCGATGAGAAACGAAGCATAAAGCCCGACCATTGGATCTACTCCAGCAATTATAGAGAACGCTATAGCTTCCGGAATGAGTGCCAGCGCGACGACAATTCCCGCCATAATATTCGTCCCGGGCGAGGTCAGCCATTCTCTTTTAAACTTTTCTATCATATATTTTTGTCTCCTAAAATTTATTACTTATATAAAGTATAGCAGATGAAATCAATAAATTTCTTTATAAAATAACCTTATAAAATAGCATACGGGTTAAGTTTCATATAAAATGTATATGAGAATGCTGTTTAAATTAAAAATACCAGGAGGGATGAAATGAGAGCAGAACTGACAAAGTTCAAAGTAAAAGAGGGTAAGAGCGCTGTAGTTGATGAATGGATTGAATACATGCGTGATAATATGGACGATGTTCTTTTAAACCTTGAAGGTGAAAAGATGTACGTCGAAACAATTTTCCGGGAAGTCTTTATGGATGTTGAATACTTATACTGGTACAGCATCCAGAGTGATGAAAACGGCGAGAAAATTGACGATACCCACCTGGATGAAAAACATCTTGAATATATGGATGAATGCATTGATAAAACTTTCCGCCCTGCAGATATGCAGGCAGAAGTAGTCATGCTGCCTGAACACCTCAGACAATTACTTAGATAAAAATTACCCGCCAATGTTATTGGCGGGTAATTTTACTATATAATGACAGTAGAACATAACTTTTTTGTTATCTTAATGGAGGATGCATATGAAAAAACTGGCTGATATATTATTAAAACGAAGCCTGCTGTTCATAGTTTTAATTTTTACAGTGTCGGTTGTCGGCGTGTATACTTTTTTAACTATCGATCAGCGTGAAATTCCGGAAACAGAAGTGAATTTAATTAATGTTATCACTGCCTGGCCGGGGGCAGATAAAGATGACATTGAAGAGAACGTTACAAACATTATTGAAACGGAAATGTTCAGTATCTCAGATATTGAAGATGTATCGTCCGTATCGGAAGATAATGTTTCAGTACTTACGCTTTCTCTCAGTGACGGCAGCACTCCGGATAATGTGCTTAATGATGTTAACAACCTGGTGCAGAGCATCAGCGGTGATCTGCCGGAAAATGCTGCCCAGCCGGAAGTTGAATCCATCACAAATGCCTTTCCGCTCTTAAGCTATCAGATACATAGTGATTCCTTCGAAAATCTGGAAGCAGTCAGAGGAGACGTTGAAAGCTTAAAACAGGAAATTATACAAATGAACGGTGTCGACAGCGTAACAATCAAAGGTTACCGCGAGTCGGCATACGAAATTCAGCTGGACTGGGATGCTTTGGCAGAAGAACAGCTGAATCCAAATGAAATTATGAATGAAATTGATTTATCGCTCAGTCCTGTCATACTTGGCCAGGATGTTGAAGATGAAGAGATAATACGTCTTGCTTTTGAAGATGAAACCGCTCTTGAAACACTGGAACAAGTGCGTGTTGGTGAAAACAAAGTACCGCTTCTGGATATTGCCAGCATCGAATCGGTTGAAAGTACACCGGATGATATCGTTCAGTACAACGGCAGCGATGCAATATCATTCACCGTGTTCTTATCAAGCGGGGAGGATGTACCCTCGGTATCTGAAAATATAGAGGCCGTGATAAATGACGGCTTTGACAGTATGCCTGACAATGTAACTGTCGATAATATTTCATCGGAAAGAGAAAACGTCGAAGATATATTTGTCGGTTTATACACATCACTGCTGATTGCAGTTATTGCGGTAATTATCGGTACTTCAATCGGACTGTCACTGTTCGGTTCGATTACAGTGATGGTAACGGTACTGATTTCAATATTTATCGGATTTATCCCTATACCGTTAATCGGTGTTGATTTAAACCAGATTTCTGTGATTGGTTTAATTATTGCACTCGGTATACTCGTCGATGACTCGATTGTCGTCAATGATAATATCGAACGCAGGTTTACACTCGGAGAGAGTAAAGGAGATGCGATTTATAACGGTGTGAAAGAAGTCGCGCCATCAGTTATCGCATCAACAGCTGCAATTGTCTTTACATTCTCGCCGCTCCTGTTCTTATCCGGTGCAAACGGCGACTTTATTAAAGCACTGCCGAGTATTTTAATCTCTACAATGATTGTTTCAACAGTACTGGCATTGACATTTATTCCTGCGATGCGTCAGGTTATTCCGGTCAGGAAAGTACCTAAGCATCCGGGATTACTGGGTAAAGTATTTACATGGGGCAGTAGAATTTATGCCGATAAAGTACTGCCTAAAGTATTAAAGCGTCCATTGCTGACGTTCCTTGCAATACTTATTGTAACTCTGCTGTCAGTAGGTCTTGTCAGATTCACACCGTTCGAATTTTTCCCTGAAGCGGATCGCTCGGAAGTGACAATCGATCTGATTTTTGATGAAGGACAGACGATTGAGAAAACGCACGAAGATACTCAGGAAATACTCGATCATCTGCTCTCTGAAATGGACCATGTTAAAGGTTCATCAATCTTTACCGGCGATGGGCTGCCGAACTTATTCGGTGCATCGTTAGATCAGTCAGGTGAAAACACCGCCCAAATCGCACTTCAAATAGATAAAGAAAAAATGAGTGCTTCAGCAACAATTGATGAGTACGAAGAACCATTAAGAGATGCCTTCCCGGATGCAAAAATATTTATGAGTACAATTATCCAGGGTCCGCCGGCGAGTGCGCCGATTACAGTCGAGTTCTTTGAAGACGACCTTGAAACGCTCCGTGAGGAAACAGCAGCACTCACTGAACAGCTCGAAGAATCAGGCGACATCGTTACTTCAAGCATCGGCAGCCCTGTAGAAACACTCCAGTACAGTATCGATTACGATGCACTGGAAGAGAACGGTATTTCCATATCACAAGTTAAAAATGAACTGAACATGATTTCAGAAGGCATTCCAATGCAGGAAATCATTGAAGACGGCAGCAGTAAAGAGCTGTCTCTGAAATATGCAGATGAGTTTAATCTCGATAACGTCGATATTGTAAATATCGAAGACGGCCGTCCTGAAATGTATCCGCTAAGCGACTTTGTTACAGTATCGGAAACTGAAGATACACCTGCGATTCAGCACAAGAACGGTGAAAGAACAGCCGAACTTCAAGTATATGCAGCTGATGAAGCAGCGACTGAATCACTGATTAATGAATTCAGTGATGGACTTGACGGCAGCACTGAATTAATTGTCGGCGGAGAATCTTCCGACCAGACAGACTTCTTTGTTGAAATTGGTATTTTGTTCTCAGTTATACTGATACTTGTCTATCTTGTTATCGCATTTGAATTTAATTCGCTCGTTCTGCCGCTGATTATTGTCTTCAGCATCTTCCTCGCAATAAGCGGAGGAATTATCGGACTGTTTGTGACACAGACACCAATCAGCTTCCTCGGTATAATGGGGATGGTTTCACTGACCGGTATCGTCGTCAGAAATGCAATTGTCCTTATAGACTTTATCGAAATGCGCAGAAAAGACGGCAGTGTAGACGATATATACACTGCAATCTATGAAAGCGGACGCGCAAGATTCAAACCGATTATTTTAACTACTGTAACGAGTATACTCGCATTAATTCCTGTTGCTTTCAGCGGTGATGTTCTTTTTGAACCTCTTGCTGTAACAGTAATTGCCGGACTTGCCTTCTCGACACTCCTGTCGATGGTTGCAACGCCTGCCTTGTATTACTTCTACTACAAGTTCAGATACGAAAAAAAGAAATAATATAAAGTAAAAAGGACTTCCCGATCGGGGAGTCCTTTTTATCATTTTCTATAATATTCTATTTGCAGCTGTTTAACCTGCTGCGACAGTTCCTCATCAGGCCCATCAACTTCTGTATCATTAATAACTTCCTCAATACTCAGACCTTTTAGTGCACCGCGTTTTGTAACGCCAAGTTCTTTCTGCCAGTCTTTCAGCTGTGCTGATGAGCTTACGTAGACAATCCGGCCAAGCCCTGCCAGTGCATGTGCTGAAGAACACATCGAACAATGTTCACCAGATGTGTAAACTACTGCATTTTTACGATCTGATGGACTTAAATTTTCTACTGCCCATTTCGCGATTGCATATTCCGGATGTTTCGTTTGGTCTCCGTCTTTGTCGCGGTTGTGGTCTTCAAACAACACACTACCGTCTTTTGACACGAGCAGCGATCCAAAGGGTGAATTACCTGTTTTTAATGCCTCTTCAGCGAGTTCCACACTGCGTTTTAAGTATGCTTTATCTGATTCAGTTATCATTCAAGAACCTCCTTGTATTATTTTTTAATACTTTGGATGACTCCCGCCATTTCTATTGCCGTTACAGCCGCTTCAGAGCCTTTGTTGCCCACTTTCGCGCCAGCACGATCGATTGCCTGCTCGATGTTCTCAGTAGTTATAACGCCAAATATAACGGGCACGCCTGTTGATAATCCTGCATGGCTTATACCTTTTGCTGCTTCGTTACAAACATAATTATAATGAGTTGTACTGCCCCGGATTACGCAGCCGAGCGTGATAACACTGTCGTACTTCTTCGTTTCTGCCAGTGTTTTTGCTGTCAGCGGCAGTTCAAAGGCTCCCGGTACATATACTAAATCGATATTCTCATCTTTCACACCGTGCTTGAGTAATGTTTTATGTGCACCATCCAGCAGGCGATCGGTAATAAAATCGTTAAACTCTGCCGTAACTATTGCTATCTTCAAATTTTCACCGTTCATCGTTTTCTGTAATTCATTCATTATTTTTTCCTCCTATAACAGATGTCCCATTTTTTCTTTTTTTGTATTTAAATAATCTTCGTTATATATATTTGCAGTCACGATGTGTTCTCTCGAATGTACTGTAATACCTTCTTTTTGCAGTCCTTCAATTTTCTTCGGGTTATTGCTCAGCAGCGTTACCTCATCCACTTTTAAGTGTTTCAGCATAGCTGCTGCTTCTTCATATGTGCGCAGATCCGCATCAAAACCGAGATGTTCATTAGCAGTCACTGTATCGTAACCCTGTTCTATGAGTTCGTATGCTTTTAGTTTATTTGTCAGCCCGATACCGCGTCCTTCCTGGCGCATATACAGGATGATACCGTCTTCCTCACTGATAATCTGCATCGCTTTATCCAACTGATCCCCGCAATCACAGCGCGCACTTTTAAAGACGTCTCCGGTCAGACATTCAGAATGAATACGTACATTCATATGCGGAGTAATTTCTCCATGGACAAGAGCAAGATGCTCCTTGCCTTCACGGTCGATAAAGTCATACATTATAAACTGTCCAAATTTCGTCGGCATAGAAATAGTGCTTGCCAGCGTTACAGCGTGCTGCTGCATTATATATTTTTTCAAATTTTCGATAGTAATCATTTTTAAGCCGTGTTTTTCTTTATAGACTTTCAAATTATCAACACGTGCCATCGTCCCGTCTTCATTCATAATTTCACAAATTACACCTGCAGGTTTTGCTCCTGTAAGTCTTGCAAGGTCCACCGCAGCTTCTGTGTGACCTTGACGTTCCAGCACACCGCCATCCTTGGCAATTAGCGGAAATACGTGTCCCGGGCGGTTAAATGTTTCAGGTGAAACATTTATATCAAGAAGTGCTTTTACCGTATCGAATCGTTCGAAGGCACTGATACCTGTTGTCGAGTTGACGTGATCTATAGAAATTGTAAAAGCAGTCTGGTATTCGTCACTGTTATGTTCAGTCATCGGAGCCAGTCCTGCCTGCTCGGCAATATCAGCTGAAACAGGTGTACAAATCAGTCCTCTGGCATGTGCGGCCATAAAGTTAATCGCTGACGCATCGATAAACTCTGATATACCAACGAGATCTCCTTCATTTTCCCTGTTTTCATCATCCACAACGATGATTAATTTTCCTACTTTTAAATCTTCCAGTGCACTGTGTATTGAATCAAACATGAGTACCACCCGCTTTCTCAAAATTAAGCAGATGATTGATATGTTTAATCATCATATCCGCCTCTATATTGACAACATCCCCTTGTTTCTTTTGTCCGAGCGTCGTTTTGCTTTGTGTTTCAGGAATGATATTTAAAATAAATGTATTATTCTCAAGGTTAATATCGAACAGCGTCAAGCTGATACCGTCAATTGTTACAGATCCTTTTAAGGTCATGTATTTCATTAATTCTCGAGGGCATTCCACAGTGATTACTAAAGCATCACCGTCGTTATAAATACCGGCAATAACTCCTGTGCCGTCAACATGGCCGGATACGATATGGCCGCCAAGCCGCTGGTCCAGTCTCATCGCGCGTTCAAGGTTAAGCAGATCTCCATTCCTCAGTTCCGATAACGACGTTATTTTGTTCGTTTCATTAATAATCTCAACAAAGAATGACTGTTCTTCAAGTTTTGTAACGGTCAGGCAGACACCGTTCACTGCGATAGAATCACCAATATTTAAATCATCAAAAGTGGTGTTCTGTATTTCCAATTCAGTTAATGCGGATGTTTTATTAATAGAAAGTACGGGTGAAGTTTGTTCGATTAATCCTGTAAACATGCTTGAGTCCTCCTGTAAGTAAGTTTGATGTCCGACTCGAGCTTTTCAACATGATGCAATATCAGATTCAGCTGACCGTCTGGGTCGCCTTGATGAAGCTGATACTCAGAATAACCAAATATTTTCGGGGCAATGTAAATGATGAGGTCATCGAATAAGTTTTCGTTTAAAAATTGTGTGTGGATAGACGAGCCGCCCTCCACCAAAAGTGAAGCTATATTCCGTTCATATAATATATAAAGTACTTCGCTTAAATCGTAAGATCCAAAGTATAGTTCTGCACGATCTTCAAATGCTGCGTTCTCTTTATTGCTGGTAAAGATGATTGGCTTATGCGGATGTTTGAAAATATTCATATCCGCCTTCAGTGTTTGAGAGCCCAGCAGAATAACTGGTACAGGATGTGAATCGTTATCTGATAAACGGGTGGTCAGACTCGGATTATCGTTTAACAAAGTATGGCCGCCAATTAGTATACCGTCATGCTGCTGTCTGAGGTGATGCACATCCAGGCGTGAATATTCATTACTGACCCAGTGACTGTCACCGTTTTGGTGTGCAATTTTACCGTCAAGACTCATAGCACCTTTTAGTGTAATAAATGGCCGCTGATTCAGTATGCCGGTATTAAACGGACGATAAAGTTCTTCGACATCAGAGTGTTTCAGGTAAATCGTTTCTATACCCTGATCGTTTAATACCTTTAAGCCATCGACCTTGTCATTCACATCCCGGGCCGCATAATATACACGTTTAATGCCGGCTTCGATTACAGCATCCGTACACGGCGGTGTTTTTCCATGATGCGAGCATGGCTCAAGCGTGACATATATATCCGCTCCTGCTGCAGATTCAATGCAGCTGTTTAATGCGGCTCGTTCTGCATGCAGTTCTCCCGCTTTTAAATGTGCACCGTAGCCGATGAATCTGCCGTTTTTGACGACGACAGCGCCGACCGGCGGGTTCACTGACGTTTGACCCGCTGACATCCTGGCCAGGTTTACAGCCATATCCATATATCTGTTCAAGTTTTTACCTCCTGAATAAAAATAACGCCCTCGAATAAAAACATTCGAAGGCGTTAAAAAATGTATGCTAAAGTAACACAGTATTTTATACAATGTTAAATAAACGTATTAAAATGCTTAAAAACATTTCTACGCTGCTGCATTATTCTCTCTCCCATCCAGACTCTAACTGTCGGCTTCAGACTTTAACTGAATCAGCCATACGATAATAAATACCGTACGGGTCGCGGGCTTTCTAAAAAGATTACCGCCGGTTGGGAATTACACCCTGCCCCGAAAGAATAGTATTCAGTTGAAAAACTCTATATAAAATATAGTACACTGGTAGGAAAAAGGCAATGTATTGATTTGTCAGAATATTAATTAGCTTATTTTAACGGTAGTTTTAAAGTGTTAGAGCTTTACCTCTCTGTGTTATAGAATATTTTTATTGCATTTAATATAAAACTGATATTTCATTTATCATATTAAATACTCTACTCTTAAGTCATACATCCATAACAGGGGGAATTATAAAATGACAAATTATGAATATGATTTAGTTGTAGTAGGGTCAGGTAATGCTGCTTTAAGCGCTGCAGTGTCTGCGAGTGAAGATAATCTAAAAGTTTTGGTTGTCGAAAAAGGGCCGCAGCACAAGCGCGGGGGCAACTCATTTTTTACCGACGGTGCAATACGTTTTGCCTATAATGATCTCAACGGATTAAGCAAAGTTGTAGACAATCTGTCCGAAGATGACTTGAAAGCGATTGAATTACCCGAATATACTGCAAAAGATTACCACGGCGACTTAATGAACGTTACTAAAAATAAGAGTAATCCGAGCCTGGCTGAGCATTTGACAGGAAAATCATATGAAACTATTCTGTGGATGAAAGAGCAGGGTGTTCAGTTCCAGCTGAATGAAAACCAGTTCTTTGAAAAAGACGGGAAGAAAGCATTCTGGGGCGGGCTGCCGGTTAAAACAGTCGATAAAGGTATAGGACTTGTAAAATCATTATTCAAAAAAGCTGAAGAAAATGGTGTAGACTTCTGGTATGCATCACCTGCCGAAAAACTTGAGAAAACAGATGGTAAAATTACAGGTGTTTACGTAAACAGTGAAGAGCACGGAAAAGTTCTCGTTAAGACTAAATCAGTTGTTTTAGCAAGCGGCGGATTTGAAGCAGATAAAAAGAAACGTATGGAATATCTCGGCAAGCAGTGGGAAAATGCGATTGTCCGCGGCAGTGAGTACAATACAGGCGACGGTATCTCAATGGCACTTGAAGCCGGCGCAGTAAAAGCAGGCCAGTATGACGGCTGTCATGCACATACTACAGACTATAACTCACCTAAGACAGGCGACTACAGCAAACCTGGTGACATCTATAAGAAATCATCATATCCATTAGGATTAATCGTTAATGTCGAAGGCGAACGTTTCGTCGATGAAGGCGCTGACTTCAGAAACTACACATATGCCAAGTACGGCAAGGAAACACTGAAGCAGACTCAGCAAAAAGCATTCCAGATTTACGATAGCCAAGTAAGAGACATGTTAAGAGTAGAGTACAACCTTGAAGAGGCAACCATGCTAAAAGCTGATACCATCGACGAACTTGCAGTGAAAATGGGCGTCGATAAAGAGAATTTCTTAGAAACAATTAACAGCTACAACGATGCAGTACAGGACGGCGATTACAACCCGAGTGTGAAAGACGGTAAAGGAACCTCGGGGTTATCACCAAACAAAACAAACTGGGCGCTTAAGTTTAACAAAGGTCCATTTTACGCTTACCCCGTTACCTGCGGCATCACATTTACTTTCGGTGCAATAAAAGTAAATAGCAATTCCGAAGTGCTGGATGAAAACGAACATCCAATTGAGGGTCTGTACGCTGCAGGTGAAATGGTTGGAGACCTTTTCTATCACAATTATCCGGGCGGTTCCGGGTTAATGTCAGGGTCGGTTTTCGGTAAAACTGCAGGAGACTCAGTTAAAACTTATTTAAAATCAAAGAAACAGCTTGAAGTTTAAAACATAAAAAAGAAAGCATCTCCCGATGCTTTCTTTTTCACTTTATATTCCCCCATGATTTCATGTGCTCAATAAACTTATTTACTATAACCAGATTTTCATAATCCGCATTATACATTAACCACGTATCTCTTTTTACAGTTAAATCATCTTTAGATTCCACTTCTTTTTTATACAATTTATCCTCTTCTTTTAAACAAATTTCAGGAACGATTGCGTAACCCAGTCCGCTTTTCACTAATTCTTTGCATGTCTCGAGACGATCCACTTCCATCTCTATATTTGCTGGCGAGGCAAATTCAGCCAGCCACCAATGATTAATAATTCCTTTAAGTGACGAATCCGTCTTATAATCTATCTGTTTATATTCAGGCAGTTTCATAACGTCAATCTCGCTCTGAGAAATTATATACAGAGATTCTCTGTTCAACAAATGTTTTCTGCCGCCATGCCACTGGTAATCTCTTCTTAAAATACCAATGTGAATCGATGAGTCATTCAGCATGCGATAAACATCTGAACTCACGCCCGTACTGACATTAAAATGTACTTTAGGATATTTATTTGAAAAAGATTTGAGTAAATTAGGTAAAATATACTGGGCAAAGTTACTAGATACTCCAATTTTTAAAGTTCCTGATATTTCTTCGCTCATATCATTAATATTATCTTTTAAAACCTGCAGTCTCTGAAGCATTTCTTTAGCATAATTCACCAGATATTCACCTTCGGAAGTGAATTCAATACCTGTCTTAGTTTTGAAAATTATATCCGTTTCCATCTCTCTTTCCAAATTCTTTAAGCGATAGCTTAATGAAGGCTGTGAAACAAATAATTTCTCAGCAGTTTTCGTAATATTTTTCTCTTCGTGTAGAATCTTTAATATTTTCCAATCCTTCTGGTCCATTTTTATCCCCCTTTAAAAATTTCTAAATATTTAGTATTTAAATAGTATTATGATGCTTATACTTAATGTTATCAATTTTTTTTATGAAGTTAGATAGAAATTCAATCTTTTACTTATGAAATGAAACCGCTTACTCTTATGTAAAGTCATACAAAAGGGGATAAGAGTATGAAAAAAATAATTACAATGATTGCCATTATAATTTTTTGCGGGGGCTTAATGGCCTTAAGTCCAATAACAAAAGGGAGCTCTTCAGATACAGATGAAAAAGGAGAAGAAAGCGGACATGATTTACTTAAATTCACCGTACCTTTCGAAGCTGGAGGCGGTACGGATATTTACGGAAGATTTATGACACCTTACTTCTCAGAGCACACTCCAAATAATCCAAAAGTACAAGTTGAGAATATTCCGGGCGGTGCCAGTATTACAGGAACGAATCATTACGCGAATTCGGTTGCTCCGGACGGCGCAAATCTGCTGACTTCAAGTGCATCTTCACACGTTCCATTTATGCTTGAACAGTCTTCCGTTGACTACGATTTAACTGAGTTCAAGCCTATTATTGGATCACCTTCAGGAGGTGTTGTTTATACAACACCTGAAAATGCAGAAAAAATTCACAACGGTATCGGAGATATGGAAAGTACTTTATTCCATGCCGGAATCTCTCCAACTGGCTTAGATCTTTCCACCTTACTTTCTTATGAAGTATTAGGTATGGATGTTAAAGCTGTCTTAGGATATGAAGGCCGCGGTCCATCGCGCGTAGCTTTTGAACAGGGTGAAAGTAATATCGATTTTCAAACAACAACTGCATACAATAACAACGTTCAGCCTATGATAGAAAATGGCAAAGCAGTGCCGTTGTATTCACTTGGCCAAATTGATGAAAAAGGAGAATTAGTACGTGACCCTCAATTCCCTGACATACCAACTGTCAAAGAAGTTTACATGGAACAGTATGGTGAAGAACCTTCAGGGGAGGCATGGGAAGCTTATACACAATTGATTAATGCGTCATACACAATGAACAAAGTTATCTGGGTGCATAAGGATGCGCCTCAGGAAGAAATTGATAAATTACAGGCAAGCGCCGAAACTATTGCACAGGATTCCGAATTCAAAGAAGCTTCATTGAAAATACTAGAAGGATACGATGTTTATACAGGCGATGATTTGCAGCAGCGCATTAATAATGCTTTTAATATTTCAGATGAAAACAAAGCATGGATACAAAATTACCTATACGAAAATTATGAAGTAGACATCACGAAATTATAGGAGGGGTAGTATGATTCAAAGTGCAATAGATGCTCTCTTTATCGTCCTTGATCCCGCGAGGCTCGGATATATGTTCCTCGGCATCTCAATCGGAATAGTAGTAGGACTTTTACCAGGATTAAGCGGCACTGTCGGTATGGCCTTGCTTTTACCATTTGTGTTCGGTTTGGATCCGTATATAGGAATGGCGTTGCTCATCGGTATGATTGCAGTTATTCATACCGGAGATACATTTCCTTCTATTTTACTAGGAATCCCGGGAACTTCGGGATCACAGGCAACGATAATGGATGGCTTCCCGCTCGCTCAGCGGGGACAAGCCTCCCGAGCCATGGGAGCAGCCTTCTTCTGCTCCATGGTCGGAGGTGTGATTGGAGGTATTGCCTTATTTCTGACAATTCCAATAGCAGAACCTCTAATTACATCATTTAGTTCGCCTGAACTGTTTATGCTGACGATGCTCGGACTGAGCATGGCAGGAATGCTAGCAGGAAAGTCAGTATTCAAAGGAGTTATGGCCGGATTGCTTGGCCTGTTAATTGGATCAGTCGGCAGTGCGCCGGCAGTTCCAGAGTACAGATACACATTTGACACTTTATATTTAACTCAAGGCATCTCACTGCCTGTTGTCGCAATTGCAATTTTTGCTTTTCCAATTATTATTACAATGCTGACAGACCGTACTACAGTATCAAAAACAGGAGAACTTCAAAATGGTGTGCTCCGCGGAATAAAAGATTCTATTAAGAATAAATTCCTAGTAATCAGAAGCGCCGTTGTCGGTGTCTTAATAGGTTTCATTCCAGGTCTCGGGGGCAGCGTAGTTGACTGGCTCGCTTACGGTTTCGGCAAGAAGACAGTTAAAAACAACCACTTCGGTGAAGGTGATATTCGAGGCGTTATCGCTCCGGAGAGTGCCAACAATGCAAAAGAAGGCGGCTCGTTAGTCCCTACACTCTTATTCGGTATTCCGGGGAGCGGTACAACAGCAATACTTCTTGGTGGTTTAACTCTGATGGGGCTGCAGGCTGGACCCCAGATGATTACATCAGATCTTGATATCACGCTTTCTATCGTCTGGACACTCGTCCTCGCCAACGTATTCGGAGCAGCTCTTTGTATTATTCTGATTAAACCAATTTCGAAACTGAGTCTGATACCTGGTGAAAAAATCGTTCCTTTCTTATTAGTACTGCTGGTTATCGGCGCATATCAGAGCACTATGTCATGGGGAGACCTCGTTATCTTTGTAATTATCGGATTGCTTGGTTATGTTATGACAGTTCTCGACTGGCCAAGACCGCCTTTACTAATCGGGTTTGTTTTAGCTATGTCTGCTGAACGTTACTACTGGATTTCAATAGAAAGATACGGATGGGACTGGATTTCAAATCCTCTTGTTATCGTTCTCGCATTATTAATTGTCGGCCTCTTATCCGGCGGTGCAATTATGAAAAAATTCAGCAAGCAAGTCGAAACTAAAGGTGGTAACTAATATGAACAAAAGTTTGGCTAATATATTATTTACGGCATTTATCTTTATATTATTTACGGCGGCAGCCTTCGAAGCATTAACCTTTTCACGGCTGGCGCAATTTTTCCCGCTGTATATTTCAATAGCCGGATCAGTTTTAGCTTTGATTTACTTAATAAAAATAATTATCGAACACATTAAAGAAACTTCACCTGAAGAGCGCTATGAACAGCTTCAGATACTAAAACCATTCAGATACATCGTGTGGGTTCTTGCATATTTATTGCTGATTTATGTATTCGGCATGCTTATTGCTACGACAGTGTTCTTATTCGTTTTCTTAATATGGGAATCCAAAATGAAAATACTCCCGTCGATTCTTTCAGTTGCTGTAATGCTGGTGCTTATTACTTACTTAAGTGCAGCGATTAATATCGCATGGCCGACCAGTTTATTAGGATTTTAATTAAAGAAGGAGAATGAAGTATGCATGAATTTGAAAAGATTCGTTCGTCTATAATCAGAGGCGGTACGAGCAAAGGTGTTTATATCATGAAAAAGGAACTCCCTAACGATGAAACTGTCCGTGATGAAGTGATTTCTTCTATCTTTGGAGGGGCTGATGAACGCCAGATTGACGGTCTTGGAGGGGCGAATTCATTAACCAGCAAAGTGGCAATCGTCAGCGTCTCAAACAGAGACGACGCGGATATCGATTATACTTTCGGACAGGTCGACATCACCACCGGCCGGATTGACTATAATTCAAACTGCGGCAATATCTTAAGCGGCATTGGTCCATATGCCATCGATGAAGGGCTGGTCAGCGTGACAGAACCTGTAACCTCTGTCCGGATATACAATACAAACACGAATAAAATCAGCATTGCTGAAGTTCCTGTACAATACGGCAGAGCAAAGTCTGATGGTAATTACTCCATCGATGGCGTACCGGGTAGAGGCGCGAAAATTGTTCTCGATTTCCTCGATGCGGCAGGATCTAAAACAAATAGTCTTTTTCCGACAGGCAACAGAACCGACACCTTTGAAATTCCCGGATATAAAACTGTTGAAGTCAGTATTATTGATATTACAGCGCCAGTTGTCTTCGTCAAAGCATCAAGCATCGGTTTAAAAGGAACAGAACTTAGCAGCGAACTGACTGAAGAGCAGTCTGATTTACTTGAAACTATCCGCGGAATGGCTGCAGAACGTATCGGTTTTGTGGAGCATTACAGTGAAGCAAAATATACAACACCTTCCACTCCGAAAGCAATTATCGTATCAGACGCCGAAACCTATATAACCGAATCCGGAACGAAGATTGAAGACAGCAGCATTAATTTAACAAGCAGAGCGATGTCCATGCAGAAAATGCACAAAGCTTTTCCTGTAACAGGCGGACTGTGCACAGCTGCAGCATCACAGCTGAAAGGTACAGTGGTGTACAACTGCTCGCAGGATACAGCTAATATTAAAGAGGTTGTCATCGGACATCCAAGCGGCACCATGGAGTTCGTCATTGATATTGAAGATGATGGCACCAATGTCATTTTTAATAAGACAGCTGTCGCCCGTACATCTAGAAGACTGATGGAAGGCTATGTCTATGTTCCAAAAGAATTATTCTGGAATATCAGAGACAAAGTCATCTGAAGACAAGAACAAACAGACGTTGAATTAAGGCACCGTCAGATAATCTTATCTGACGGTTTTATATTTTAAAAATGCAGTTTATCCTGCACAAAGTTATACTGAAATTAACAAAGATTTTAAAATTAATGACATATCTTCATATAAGGGATGGTTGTACATGATTTCAATTGATAAAGAGCTGGAATTTGAACTTGGAGAGATCACACGCCGAACGCATGATTTAAATATTCCTGTCATGATTATTATTGAAGGTGCGCCTGCCTCGGGAAAATCCAGGCTGTCAAATGCACTGTATATGTCGCTCGATGCAAAATATACGGATTTTATCGCTACACGACCGCCGAGGGAAGCTGATTTAAGATATCCTTTTCTGCACCGCTACTGGTACCATTTACCAAAAGACGGCGATATCAACATTCATTTCAGGAGCTGGTACTCACAGTTAATAGAATATAAGGATTATAGGATCAAGCGCAATATTAACGCTGATTTTAAACAAATCGAAGATGATATGAGAAACTTTGAAAAGACTTTAACTGATAACGGCTATGAGATTTTAAAGTTCTATATTAATACTGATAAAGAAGTTCGGGAGCGTCATCTTCAAAAACTTAAAAATAATCCTGTCTTGAAATGGAAAGCTGAAGAATTTCAGAGTCGTCTGCAGCATCATGACTATGACCTTGAGATGGAGCATTTTCTTATGGATGAAACGGTTTGTCCATGGACCCGCATTGATTTCCATAACAAAGAAGAAGCTGCGAATACTTTGTACTCCTCGATTATTAAACAGTTAAAAATCAGAATTAAGAGGGAACAGGAAAATAAACCGCAAATAGACGGTATGTTCCAGCGTGACTTTAAAACCGGCTTGTTTACCTTCGATTTTGACAAAGAAAGTATTGGAAAAAATGAATACAAGGACATGCTGCCCGCTCTGCAGTCAAGAATGCGTGAAATACAATTCCAGCTCTATCAGGCAAAAATTCCTCTTGTACTTGTTTACGAAGGAATGGACGCTGCCGGCAAAGGCGGCAATATTAAACGTACAAGGGCGCTCCTCGATCCAACAGGCTATAAGAACAACGCGATTGGTGCGCCGGCTGATATTGAACTCGCTCACCATTACTTGTGGCGGTTCGCCAAACGGACGCCGAGAAGCGGTCATATCGGTTTTTTTGACCGCAGCTGGTATGGCCGGGTGCTTGTTGAACGCATTGAAGGATTCACGCCGGCGAGCGCATGGCAGCGGGCCTATGACGAAATTAATAATTTTGAAAAATCGCTTTATAATTCCGGTGCAATTATTATAAAATTTTTCCTGTCTCTCGATAAGAATGAACAGCTTGAACGTTTTAAAGAACGTGAAAACAATCCTGAAAAACGCTGGAAAATTACAGATGAAGACTGGCGCAACCGTGAGAAATGGGATTTATATTTAGAAGCTTCAGAAGATATGATTCGTAAAACAGATACTGCACATGCCCCCTGGAAAGTCATCCCTGCAAACGATAAACGCTATGCCCGTATTACTGCTCTCAGAACAATTATAAAAATATGCGAAGAACATTTAGCGAAAGCTGATAAAAGAGTATAATGGAATTGTTGTAACATAAAAACAAGGGGGAAATATTAAATGAAATATGTATTTTTAACAGGTACTAACAGAGGGCTCGGTGAAGCTGCCGCTAAAGCATTCACAGACAGCAGAATTATCAGTATTACAAGAAGCAGCGTAGAAAATACAGATAATATCTATAAAGCATTCACAATGGATTTCAATGATACTGATGCTATGGAGCAGTTTGTTCCGGAAATCTTTAACTCTGTCGACCCTGACGAAAATGATGAAGTATATTTACTGAATGTTGCGGGAATCGTTGATCCTGTAAAAGCTGTAAGCAACTTATCCGCAGAGGAAATGCTTACCAACTATAAAGTGAACGTCGTTGCACCAACGCTGCTTATTCAAGGGTTTGTAAACCGCTTCAAAGAGTTCGGAGGAGAAAAGCGTATCGTTACTGTGACAAGCGGTGCTGCACGCAGCCCCGTAGAAGGCTGGAGTGTGTACTGCAGTTCAAAGGCTGCTGTAAATATGATTCACAGCGTGCTGGATAAAGAAAATATCCATCAGGGCAACAACATCAAGAGCGCCGTATTTTACCCGGGCGTTATCGATACAGGAATGCAGGAAGTAATCCGAGCATCGGATATTGAAGAGTTCCCTAATCTCGACCGTTTTAAAGAATACAAGGAAACAAACAAACTGGCGAAAGCAGAAGACGTTGCAGCAGCATTATATAAAGTGGTAACCTTGGAAGACTTCGGCAGTAAAGAAAGCTATGATGTTAAAGACTATATCTAAAAAAAGAGGAGTAACGCATAGCGTTACTCCTCTTTTATATTAATACTGCGTTAAATATTCTTCTTTTTCCCACGCTGTAATCTGTGCGCTGTACATCTTCCATTCATAGGTTTTATTTTCTATAAAGTGGTCGCAGATATGTTTACCCAATGCGTCCTGAATAACTTCATCAGCCTTTAGTGCCTTCAGAGCTGTATACAATGTCGTCGGCAGGTCTTCCACATCTTCTGCTTTACGCTCTTTATTTGTCATTTCGAAAATATTTTCATCTACCGGTGTTGTTAAATCCTTCTGATGCTGGATACCGCTTAGTCCTGCTTTCAGGATTACAGCGGTTGCGAGATAAGGATTAGCTGAAGGGTCCAGCGATCTCACTTCTGCACGTGTACCTGCACCGCGGGTTGATGGAATTCTGAGCAGCGGCGTACGATTACTCCCGCTCCATGCAATATAACGGGGAGCTTCAAATCCCGAACTCAGACGCTTATACGAGTTTACGAGCGGGTTGCAGACGGCTGTATATCCTCTCGCATGATCTAAAAGACCGGCCATGAAGTATTTCATTTCTTCACTCAGTCCGTACTCATCATTTTCATCATAAAAAGTGTTTTTACCATCTTTAAATAACGATACATTATAATGCATGCCGCTTCCAGCTTCATTGTACAGCGGTTTAGGCATGAATGTAACATGCAGTCCATATTTTCTCGCAACTGTTTTCGCTACTAGCTTAAATGTCTGGATATTATCGCTCGAAGTCACAGCATCACTGTACTTAAAACTGATTTCATGCTGGCTCGGCCCCGCTTCATGGTGAAACATTTCCACTTCAAAATCCATTTCTTTCAATGTTCTAGCTATTTCACGGCGGCATGTTTCACTTGAATCCGTAATCGATAAATCGAAATATCCGCTTGTATCATTTACAATTGTCGTTGGATTACTGTCGGCATCCAGTTTGAATAAATAGAACTCTGGTTCGGGCCCTAAATTAAAAGCATCATAACCCATATCTTCCATTTCTTTGATGATGCGTTTTAAATTACTTCTCGGGTCTCCCTCGAACGGTTCATTATTAAAATTGTACACGTCGCAAATCAGACGTGCTACTCTGCAGTCTTCATCCGACCATGGGAAAATAGCCCATGTATTATAATCAGGTTTTAAAAACATGTCCGATTCTTCAACACGCACAAAGCCTTCGATAGAAGAGCCGTCGAACATAGTTTCGCCATCCAAAGCTTCTTCCAGCTGTTCAACTGGAATTTCCACGTTTTTAAGCGCACCTAATATATCAGTAAACTGAAGTTTTACATAACCAATATTTTCTTGTTCTGCAATCTTTAAAATATCTTCCTTAGATATTTTACTCATTAAAATGACCACTCCTAAATATATTTAACACATAAATCTTCTCTTCTTTTATAAACCCGATTAACTGTATCTTTAAACCCTCTCCTTAATTTTAATTTTCATCACCATAACAACAATGGAAGAAACTGCGAGTACGATGCTTACAATCAGCAACGTAATATTTAAACTTGTATATTCACTGTCATTCTCCGTATAGATAGCAAATAAGGGCCAGATAATGACAAGGGGATATAACCAGTCTTTAAAATACAACGCTATTATGACACCGATAGCTCCGGCTGCTGCCAGCATAATAATTGTCCATGTTAATTCATCCAAGCCGATTAGAGAATCTATATTATTATCATTCGTTAATTGAAAAACATTAACGATAGATGCAACTGTCACCCAGGCAAAATAAATAGAATAAGGTAAACGGTCAAACCAATTATAATGCCCTCCAGTGATTAGAATGTGCATAATAAATAAGGTGATCAGCAATGAAAAAATTACAATTACTGAAGCGAGTATCATTTGCTGAGTAAACACTAAAATCCAGGCACTGTTGAGTAAAAAGTTAACAATTGGCCAGTATTTTAATTTGTATGCTGGAGAATCTTCCCATGTTTTCTGAAAGAACTGCTTAATTATCCAAATAAATACCAAAGCATATATCAAACCCCATATAGAAAAAGCAAATCCTGCCGGCTGAATAATAGGCTGATTATTATCTGCAACACTTCCAACGTTTGTTCCTATAAAGTAGTTCATCACTATCATTACTAAAAAAGCAGCCAGATAACCCGCTGCCCATTTTTTCTGAGTGTTCATCAAATCCCCTTCCTGTTATCAGTCATAATAAAAGCGAGGGTTTTCCCTCGCTTTTCCTTATAGTTTGACTTCAACGGGTTCCTCGTCGTCATTCATAATTTTTATTTCTTTCGGTGTAATTTTCAGCACTTTCAAATGCGGATTTTCTTTAGAGTCAAAGAAACTCTGGTCCTGCTTTTCCCACAGCCAGTCGATTGTTTTCTGGTCATTGATTCTTTCAACTTCGCCGCTGATTTCTACGAAAGCATGGTTTTTAGTATCATTAAATCCCAGCAGCACATGAGCCTGCGGGTTCTCTCCGAGTTCATCGTATTTAGGAGACTGGTCATTGGTTTTGGCATACAGCGTTAATCCGTCATTATAAAACCACATATACCGTGCATTAGGCACATTGTCTTTTGCTGTGGATAAAACACCTATTTTCGACTCGTTTAATATCTCTTCGATACGTTCAATAGCTTTAGATTGTTCCACAATATCACCTGTCCCTTATAATTGTTTTATTTTATATAAGTACCACATTCTTACTATCTTCAATCATCTGCATGATTTCTTTTATTCATAAAGGGTATAAATTACTGTATATAAAATGAGCAGGAGGTAATTAATAATGGATGTTAAAGCAGAAGCAGAAAAACTGGATGGCTGGGAATTAAAAGACGAGAAACTGATTAAGAAGTTTAAATTCGAACGTTTTTTAGACGGCATTGAATTTGTAAATATGCTTGCACAGCATGCTGAAAAAGAGCAGCATCATCCCGGTATCAGAATTAATTACACAACCGTTACGGTAGTCTGGACAACTTTCTCAACGCATGAGCTGAAAGAACGGGATATCGAAGGTGCTAAAGCCACTGACAAAATTTACGGTTAAATTAACGGGCTGCTCGGTTTGTAAAAAAACCGGCAGCCCCGTTTATAAACTTAAGGAATGAATATATGAAATATTTGCGTTCAGGAATAATTGCCGGGGGGATTACCGGTATGTTTCTTCTTATTGTCTGTGCGATTGTGGAATACCTGACCCCTCTGGAACTTATGTCACTGCTTCTGAATGTTGACTTTTTAACTGAAAGAGATCTGCATATCAGTATAGAAATCGCACTGCATCTCGCGGTGTCCATTGCGATTGCTGTTTTACTTAAATTTATATTTAATAAATTTCCGAGAGTTTACATAGCTGCTTTGATTTTCAGCTGGGTCGTCACAAGTATGCTGTTTTATCTGCTCGAATATTTAAGTGTTATAACTATCGTGCTGCACGGCTTCACGGGTTTTATCGTCTGGACGTATATTCATCTGGTGTATTTCATCCTGATGTTTATACTTCATAAAAAAGGTATTTAAGACTATAGAGGTGGTCGTTATGAATAAAGAAGCATTGCCGTTATTAGAAGATATAAAACAGATACGCAGACAGGTTGCAAAAGACGGTGAACACATACTGGAATCCTGGCAGGGAGGAGAAGTACGGGAAGAATATATCCAAAGTTTGAGAAATCTCGCTTACTATATGGCTTTTCGCCGTTACGACCGTCGCGAACTGCAAAATTCATTAATCCCATGGGGAGTATCATCCCTCGGCCGTCTGGAACCAAACGTTGCCGGCAACCTCGATGCTGTTATTAAAACTCTCGGATATATTACCGGTGATATTCAACAGGATACTGAATACTTTAAATATCCGGCTTCGGAAGATCGAAACAGTCCGCTTGCGAACAATACAAATATGCTGCTCGGCGAGAGTAAAGAGCACCGATACACGCAAATTATGGTAACGATGCCGCCTGAAGCAGCAAAAGATTATAAACTGGTTAAATCCCTGATTGAGTCGGGGATGAATTCTGCACGGATTAATTGTGCACATGATGATGAGGATACCTGGAAACAGATGATTGAAAATATAAGAACAGCAGCTGATGAGACCGGAGACTCATGCAGAATATTAATGGACATAAGCGGTCCGAAAGTCCGAATCAAGACTCTTTTGACTTCCAAAAGAAACCCAAAACTGAAAACTGGAGAATACTTTCTTCTCTCTAATCAGGAAGCAATGATACTGCCTTCCAAAGTGAATATAGCGGTTAATACTTCGGTTCCCGAGGTGTTGAAAAATGTAGATATTGATCAGCTGATTAAAATTGATGATGGGCAGGTAGAAGCAATAGTAACAGAAGTTCAGGATGATGGTTTAATCTGCCGAGTCACTAAAACATCTAAAGCAAAAGGCGTCAGAATTAAAACAGAAAAAGGCATTAACTTTCCGGACCTTGATATCAATTTAAATGTACTGACAGAGAAAGATATGAACGATCTCGATTTTGCAGCGGAACACGCAGATATTCTCGCTTTTTCTTTTATCAAAAGTGCAGATGATATGAGATATATTGAAGATACTCTAAGAGAAAAATTGACGGCCGGTAAACAGCAAATGCCGGTTATCGCCAAAATAGAAACGACTGAGGCTATCGGGGAGATACCGAATATTATTGCTGCAGCTGCCGCAGTCAGACCTTTTGGAATCATGGTAGCGCGGGGAGATCTGGCAGTAGAAATCGGTTATGAACGGCTCAGTGAGATACAAGAAGAGCTGCTTTGGATTTGTGAAGCTGCTCATGTGCCGGTAATCTGGGCTACTCAGGTGCTGGAATCATTGATTAAAACCGGAATTCCGACACGTTCCGAAATATCAGATGTCGTTGCAGGATCCCGTGCTGAATGTATTATGCTGAATAAAGGCGACTATATTGTTGATGGTGTGAAAACTGTGGATGATATTTTAAGTAAGAGCGAAGGACATAATTATAAGAAAACTGCGATGCTGAGAGCATTGAATATCTCTAAATCAATGTTTGAATAGACAGTATGCGTCTTCCGAACGGGGAGACGCATTTTTTGTGATATAATGCAACGTAAAATGCCAGTAGAAAGTTGAATTTATATGAGCAAGTTTAAAGAATTTATTAAATACTGCATGATTGCAGCAGTCGGCGGTATCATTGATTTACTGTTGTTTATCATGCTGCACACTTATACCGGTATTCATATTCAAATCGTGAATCTGGTTAGCATGTTTACCGGTGTCACAACAAATTTCATATTGAATTATCATTTTAACTTTAAGGCGCACAGCAAATTTTTCAGACGCTACTTTTCATTTCTAACTATTGGTACAGCAGGGTTTTTAGTCGTTTCCATTGCTGTTTTCATTTTCGTTCAACAGCTTGGATGGAACGCCATTATTGTTAAAATAAGTGCGACAATGTTTGCGACCGTGATTCAGTACTTACTAAATCGATATATATCATTCCGCATGTACAGAGCTTAGTCAGTGACAAGAGCGCCATAACCCTTGACAGGACAGATTTGTACCGCATATCGATATTTTGTAACGTTCATTACATAATACGTTATAACGATATAATGAAAAACAATCACAGCCTTAAGACTGTGATTGTTTTTCATTATTTTTCTGACGCTTTATCCCTTAACTCGTAATAATAAAGTACGCTAGTCATCGCGCCTTCATCGACCATGTTTGCATCACGCAATTCATCCGGTTTTCCAAGATTAATAATGTAATCATCGTCCGTCCATTTATTAACTGCATTTTCCAGCTGTCCTAAAATCATCTGTCTGTTCTGTGACTTCGTTGCATACAGTACCCCCGCTGCCAGCCCCGCTCCAATAAGGAGTTTCGTCCGTTTGCGCATACAATATCACCCCTTTCAATATAGTTTTCAAGAACATCTAATAATTAAACATAATTAAATTTCTTTAAATATGTAAAAGTTATCATTGGTTATTTCTGGGTTTTAGATTAGAATGGATTTTCTGATGTATTTTTTAAATGATGGAGGATGGGATATGGAATTAAATTTAGTAACATCATTATTTTTAGCAGTGATGGTTTACCTCATCGGTGCTTACTTAGTTAAAAAAATATACTTTTTAGATAGATACTCTATACCGGCACCTGTTGTTGGCGGTTTGCTTTTCGCAGTGTTTACATTAATAATGCACACTTCTGACTTAGTGACGATAACTATAGATACGTCCTTACAGTCTTTATTTATGATTATATTTTTTACCACAGTCGGATTGGGTGCCAGTTTTAAGTTAATTAAACTTGGCGGTAAATTACTTATTATCTATTTACTTGCAGCAAGTTTTTTATCAGTCTTGCAAAATACTTTAGGAGTCTCTCTTGCTAGTCTGCTTGGAATCGATCCTCTGCTCGGACTTATGGCTTCGTCTCCTGCTATGATTGGCGGACACGGCGGTGCTGCAGCATTCGGTGAAACAATCGATGGATTAGGAGTGCAGGGAGCCACTACTGTCGGCATTGCTGCAGCGACTCTCGGACTTATTGCCGGCGGAGTTTTCGGCGGACCGGTTGCACGTTATATGATTAATAGACATAATCTCAAGAGCAATGAACCTGCTTTTGATGCCGGCGAATATGAAGTTCAGGACGTTAAAAAGGAAAGCAAACTGACTATCGACCAGTTCTTTATTTATTTGGCAATCATTACATTCACAATGGCGCTCGGCACATACATTGGCGGTATCTTCTCGGATTTATCCGGAGTAATTCTTCCCGACTATGTCGGTGCAATGTTCGTTGCAATTGTTGTCAGAACATTATTAGACGCTTCACAAGACAAGGTGCCGTTTGATTTTGATACAACTGTAAATGATAAAATCGGTGCAGTTTCTTTAGGCTTATTCCTGTCATTTGCACTGATGAGCATCAAACTTTGGGAGCTCGCAGACTTAGCACTGCCGATTCTGCTGATTGTTTCCGTGCACGTTATCGTCATTATTCTGTATACGATGTTTGTTGTTTACAGACTGCTTGGCAAGAATTATGACGCTGTAGTAATGATTAACGGTTTAATCGGCAGCGGCTTGGGGGCAACGCCTACAGCTATGGCTAATATGGATGCAATCACATCTAAATTTGGCGACTCTAAAACTGCTTACCTGATTGTACCGATTGTCGGGGCATTCTTAATAGATATTATTAATATTCCCGTTATAGTGTTCTTTATAAACCTTTTCAATTAAATAAAATAGAGCAGCCGGTTTCGGCTGCTCTATTTTATTTTTACTGCTGGGATTGCAGGCCGTAGGCGGCACCGTTTCTATTTTTATCAGTAGCCCCTGTAAATTCTCCCGTCACAGGATCAATCTGGATACTGCTGACATTTCCTATGGCTTCGGATTCATCTTCAAAATTATGTCCCATTTCATTAAGCTGGCTAATAACTTCTTCAGGAATACCTTCTTCAAATCTGTAAGATTCCAAGTCATTAGTAAAGATTCTTGGTTCTGTTACTGCTGAATGCACATCGAGCTCGTACTCATAAGCATTGATAATTGTCTGCAGAACTGATGTAATAATGGTCTGCCCGCCCGGCGAACCTGCAGTCATTACCGGTTTGCCATTATCAAATACAATAGTCGGTGTCATACTGCTGAGCGGACGCTTATTCGGCTGTACTTCATTTGCTCCGCCTGGTTCAGCATCAAAATCTGTCAGTTCGTTGTTCAGCATGAATCCATATTCAGGCACCATAATACCAGAACCGAATACCTGCTCAATCGTCGTAGTGTATGAAACGACATTGCCGTATTTATCCGCTACTGAAAAATGGGTCGTCTGTCCATCAACTTTATCGTTCGGCTGTGCAACATTATTCACTTCATCTGTCCCTGTCTGATACTCCCACGGATCTCCCGCTTCCGGCTCTTCATTCACACTGTCCATGCTGATTAGTGTGCTTCTCTCTGCAATATAATCAGGATGGAGGAGCCCTTCTGCAGGCACGTGCACAAATTCCGGATCTCCTGCATATTCAGCACGGTCGGCATATGCCAGATGCATTGCTTCTGCCATTAAATGATATTTCTCCGGCGAGTTTATATCATACTGGGATAAATCAAAACCATCGAGCATTCCAAGCATTTGAAGCATGAATATGCCGCCTGAGCTTGGCGGAGGCATGGTAGCAATATCATAGCCGTTAAACTCTCCCCAAATCGGTTCATCTAATGTAATTTCATAATTCGATAAATCTTCTGGTGTCATTGAGCCGCCGAATTCCTGAACTGCGTCAGCAGCCGCTTTTGAAATTTCACTGTTATAAAAGTAATCGATGCCATTATCTTTAATAAGGTTTAAAGTTTTCGCCAAATCTTCCTGAACGAGTACATCGCCTTCTGCTAAGGGTTCAGCATCGTTAAAAAATACTTCAGCTGCTGCTGTAGCCTGTAATTTTTCGGCGTTATCAGAAATTTGTGCAGACAGGAAGTCATCTATCATAAAACCTTCCTCGGCAATTGAAATTGCTGGAGCAATCAAAGCCGACATATCAACTGTTCCCCAAGTTTCGTGGGCTGCCTCCAAGCCCCTCAATGTTCCCGGAACTCCTACTGACTTACCGCTTCTGACACGTTCTTCAAATGGTAATGCTTCCCCGTCTTCATCGAGGAACATTTCCGTATCTGCACCTGCAGGCGCACGTTCCCTGCTGTTTATCACAGATGTTTCTCCTGTTTCTCCATCATATACCATCATAAAACCTCCGCCGCCAATACCCGACATCATGGGCTCTGCAACGGTCAATACATATTGCATAGCAATAGCTGCGTCCATGGCGTTACCGCCGTTGGCAAGGATATCATAACCCGTTTCAGAAGCAAGCGGGTGCGCCGATACAACCATCCCTTCATCAGCTGCTGCTACATCATTATCTTCACTGTAGTCCGGATCAAAAGCTTCGGCAGATACGATGGGAATTCCTGCTGAAAAGATTAGCAATGATAAACTGATAACTGCTGCTAAGCGTTTTAGAAAATTCTTCATGTTACTCCCCCTTGTTTTTAATTGCTGATGCGCTTTGTCTCTCCTCTCTAAATAAAGATGTAAAATTCTAAAAATTATGAATTACTTCCCTCAAGGTTACCATATCAGAACATGCAGTCAATAATTTGACACAATTAAATTCATATCTTTTGTATAGTATAATTTAGAAAATACCTATATATTGAGGTGTAAAATTATGTCTTTAGAAAATGTTAAACCGCCGGAGCAATTTCAATATTTTAATCATCAGATAGTTATTAATAAGCATTTCGAATTCACTTGTCATAACCGTATATTTTTTTCCAGTACAGCCTTTAAAGATTTAAAAAACCATCGCTACACATTTCAGTTAGAAATATTATCAATGGTAAATGAATTGGGCCTTGCCACAGATTTTCATTTAATTGATCAGATCTATAGAGAGCACATTGCTTTAAAACTCGATAATTGCGTGCTCAATGAAACTCTGCCTGCTATGAATACAACCGCTGAAAATATTGCGTACTGGATTTTTGAACAGTTTAGTAGTCATCTGCCAAAGGAAGATACACTGCTTAAAGTAACGCTCTATGAAAACGATAAACAGGGGATTTCCGTAACTAAATAATTCCAGCTTCACAAATCCGTGCAAGTGGACTATGATAGTGATAATCAAATAATAAATTCACCACCACTGGGGGTGTCCGCATCGGACTGAGACTGACCCTTATCACCTGATCTAGATTATACTAGCGTAGGGAAGTGGCATATTTTTATATGCACACCATTCCGTTAGTGGTGTGTTTTTTTGTTTGAAATTTATAACGGAGGCTTCAAAATGGCACAAAGAAATGGTTTAACACTCACTGATATTTTAATTACTGTCGTTATCGCACTGGTTTTCGCTGTTATTTATTCTCTATGGGATGGGATTTATACGATTCTCCAACCCTTTGGTCTGCATTTAAATGAACTGATATACGGAATGTGGTTTATCGCTGCGATTGTCGCTTATTTAGTTATCAGGAAGCCTGGTGTTGCTCTGATTGCAGAATTTGCAGCAGCTTCGGGCGAAACGATTGTACTCCTTCAGTTTGATATTTCACTGATTATGTACGGCTTAATACAGGGACTGGTCTGCGAACTTATTTTTATGTTCTTTAAATATAAGAGTACGAGTCTGATGGTGGCAGCCTTGGCCGGCATCGCGGCAGCTTTATCTACTTTGCCGCTCGACTGGTATTATGGTTATCTCGGGATGCTCGAGACATGGAATCTTGTCCTGATGTTCAGTTTTCGGATACTCAGCGGCGCGCTTGTTGCCGGCTGGCTCGGCCATCTGCTCTACAAAGCACTTAAAGAAACCGGCGTATTAAAGTTTGTAGGACAAAGACACGATAATTCACATGAAGGATTATAATATGCCGGCAATTAATATACAGAACTTAAATTTAAAATTTCCAGAAGCACCGGTAAAATTATTTACCGATTTAAATATTGAAGTTGAAGCCGGCGAGAAAGTACTGCTGCTCGGACCGAGCGGTTCAGGTAAAAGCACGTTATTAAACGTCATGGGCGGGTTAATCCCGCGGGCAATCCATACACCCATGAAAACCGAATCAATCGAAATTCCTGATAATAACGCCTATGTGTTTCAGGATCCTGATTCCCAGTTTACGATGCCTACAGTAGCAGAAGAGCTTGCTTTTATTTTGGAAAATAGAAATATTCCGAAGGAAAATATGGAAACGGCAATGCTGGAAGCACTCAGTCAGACGGGACTTAATATACCACTTAACTTAAATATTAATAATTTATCAGGGGGAATGAAGCAGAAGCTTGCGATCGCTTCAGCCCTGCTGCAAGATCCGGATACTTTGTTTCTCGATGAACCAACGAGCATGCTTGATGACGAGTCTGCATCTTCTCTATGGGATGTCATTGAAAACATTTGGCACAACCGCACAGTTATTATAGTCGAACATCGTGTCGATTATATATGGGACAAAGTCGACCGGGTTATTCTGATGAATAATCAGGCTCAGATTACTCATGACGGTACTCCGGACGATGTTTTAAAAAATTATAAACACCTTTTGAATGAATATGGTGTTTGGCATCCGGATTCATGGCAGGAAGCTCCAGTGTTCAATCCGTTACCGCCAGCGGAAGAGGTACTGCTCGAAATAAAAAACCTCCATCTTGAACGGCAGGGGATGGAGATTTTGCATATCGATAACTTAACTGTTGCCGGAGGAGAATGGATTACGCTCGAAGGAAAAAACGGTACTGGAAAGTCCAGTCTGCTTCTTGCGATAATGAAATTGATTCCTTCTGCTGGCAATATTTACTACCGGAATAAGAAAGTTGCAAAAACAAAACAAATTGCCGGAGAAGTATATCCGGTATTTCAAAATCCGGAACTCCAGTTTATTACGCACAAAGTTTTTGATGAAGTTTTCATCAATATGGAATCCCGCTTTGAATATTCTGAAGCAGTGAGACAGACCGAAGTCATTTTGCAGCAGATGGGGCTTAGTAATACAGCACACCTGCATCCATTGGAAATTTCTACAGGACAGAAGCGCCGGCTAAGTGTAGCCACGTCTTTCGGCGGTGTGCCGAACATCCTGCTGCTCGATGAGCCGACATTCGGTCTCGATCAGAAACACGCCTTTCGAATGCTGGAAATATTTCAAGAACTGACTGAAGCAGGGACTGCAATCATCATGATTACGCACGATGAAAATATTAAGACACGCTATCCGTCGAGACGCTTGATTATTGAAGACGGAATGCTTCATGAGAAGAGGATACACGATGCTTGACGCGGTGAAGAATTACAGCACTTTTATAGACAGGACAAATCCGCTGACAAAAATACTGCTGGCAGCAATACTTTTTGTTACTGTAATTTTCATTCATAATCCAAATGTTCTTTTCCATCTGACAATTATTATGCTCATCATGCTGCTCCTTTTAAGCGGAGTTAAAATAAAATACCTGACAATCTTGTTAATATTTATTTTAATTTCAGGATTTATATCAAGCCTCTATATGATATTCTACGGTGAAGGGACACAGACGCTGTTTCGCTACGGCATTATTCATATTACTGAAGAAAGCTTTGTCAGAGGTATTCATATTTCAATGCGCGGCGCTATATTGTCGTTATTTGGCGCCCTAGTGATATTTACAACGAAAATAACAGATGTGTTTTACGCGCTCATGATTCAGCTGAAAATAAAACCTAAGTATGCTTATTCCTTTATGGCAGCTATCCGCATGGTTCCAATTATTGTTGCAGAATATTTCCAGCTGAGGCAGGCTAGAAAGGTCAGAAAAGCATTGATTCATAAAAAATACATTTCAGGATTTAGAGGATTGAAATCAACAATTGTGACCTTGCTCAGTCAAAGCATAAGAAGAGCTTACAGACTTGGGATTGCAATGGAATCCAAAGGATTCAGTGACGGTGTCCGCACATACTATCATAGAACATCATTCTCAAAATATGATTTGTATTTAATCGCGCTTATTGGAGCTGCTGTTTTCGCTGCTCTCGAGTTCGGTACTGTCATTTCTCCTTTCACAAGCACCGACGCAAGATAAAAAAGCATTGGGAGCTCCCAATGCTTTTTTGCTCTTCCAGTTATTATTCTGCCGGCGTTCCCGGTTCAATATCATAAGATTTTTGTACCGATTCGTGACGTTTCCCAAGATCTGCAGTTGTTGTTTTATTCCAGACAGATTTTTGTGTGTCCTGCAGCTGAGAAACCATTTTTTCAGGTATCACATTGCGATACTGATCTGTTTCACCGAGGATTACTTTGATTGCTGGCTCTGTTACTTCTTCAGGGTCAAATTGTTCACTAGGAAAAGCTGTTTTTCTGTAGTCAAATACTGTGTCATCTAAATCAATCTCCCAGTTTTTCCACGTTTCAAACTCACGGTCATTGAATCCTGTTAAATAAGGACCCGGATTAATCGTCGATACCTCCACATTAAATTCCTGCAGCTCCTTGCTCAAAGCCATCGCGAACGCTTCTACAGTATGTTTTGAGCCTGAGTACGGTCCGGACAGCGGGTTCGTTGTAATACCGGATACTGAGGATACGAAAACAATGCGACCTTGTTTATTTTCCACCATTTTACGGGCAAATCCTTTAGTTAATAATATCGGTCCAAAGACATTGGCTTCGAATTGATGACGCAAGTTTGCTTCAGGTATATCAACTAATGAGCCGCCTTCTTTGACAGCTGCATTATTGACCAGCACATCAATATCCCATGCCCAAGCTTTTTCACGGTCTTTAGGGTTTGTTACATCAAGTTTTTCGATCTTCATTTTAACACCGCGTTCGCGTGCTTCCTGTTCTAAAGCAGATACCTGTGACATCACTTCCACCGTTGCGATAACTGGATGACCTTTTTCCGCCAGTGCGAATGCAATATTTTTACCGAATCCTGTTCCTGCACCTGTAATAAGTACTGTCTGAGTCATTAAAAATCCTCCTATAAATTTGCTTCTTTAGAATCTATACCCTGTCATATTTCTCTCAATCGGACAAAGAGTTGAAAAGTCTGTTTTATAAACAAGATGCAGGGAATATATTAATTGATAATGAAATTTGGAGGGATAAGAATGGATTACACATTATTAGGAGATTCAGGTCTTAATATTTCTAAATATTCTCTTGGGACCATACCATTCAGCGGCACAAAAGATTTTGAGGCAACAGGAGATATGAATCAGGAAACAGCGAACTATTTTGTCGATTATGCACTAGATAAAGGGATTAATCATTTTGACACAGCCAATCTTTACGCTAAAGGCGATGCCGAAAAAGTCCTTGGCAAAGCAATTCGCGATAAACGCCATGATATGACAATCGCCAGTAAAACAGGTACCCCGATCCAAGGTGGTCCTAACGACGGCGGTGCAACACGCGCCAATATTGAAACGACTATTGATGAGACACTGAAACGTCTCGGTACAGATTACTTGGATTTATACTATATTCATATATGGGACGGCCGTGTTCCTGTTTCAGAAACTGTCCAGGTGATGAACGATTTGATTAAGAAAGGTAAAATCCGCTACTGGGGTGTATCCAATTACAGCGGCTGGTCACTTGCCAAAACACATACTTTTGCAGTGGAAAATAATATGATTCCGCCTGCAGCTCATCAAATCTATTACACACCCGAATCACGGGAGGCGGAGTACGAACTGCTTCCGGCAGGAACAGAGCTTGGGATAGGAAACACAATATGGTCTCCTTTAGGCGAAGGCATGCTGAACGGTAAAATTACGAGAAATCAAAAAGCACAGCCGGGAACACGCCAAGGCAACGGATGGGCAGAACCTTATCTTAAAGACAAGGAATTCTTTTATAATCTCGTTGAGATGCTGCAGGATGTTGCATCGAAACATAAGGTAACAGTACCGCAAGTTGTGCTTGCCTGGCTCCGTGACAGACCAAATGTAGATTCGGTCATTATTGCAGCACGTAATAAAGAACAATTGTATGAAGACGTCGCATCCTACACGTTGCAATTGACCGACGATGACGTTTCACAAATTACGGACTTCACTGCTTTAGAACCCGTTTATCCTCATTGGCACCGCGCAATGAATACGATGAATATGGCTTCAGAATCAGAGAAAGTTTATCTGGAAGCATATAATAAAACGATGAAGCAGAAAGATCAGGAAATCTAAGGAATCTCTGAAAATGTTTAATGTGAAACATAATATTTTCTTCCCTTTTACTTCTATATGCGTTGGTATCAAGATAGTAACGCATAGCATTATAAAATAACGCTATGCGTTACTCCTAAGTTTTTGGACATCAATTGCAGTTCAAAAGAAATTATGCAACAATTGAAACTTAGCAAACAACCTTTAGGAGATGATTCCAAATGAACATGCACAAGTTAGTGAAGGTGCTGGCATCAGCGGGAATTGCAGCTACTGTCGTTACAAGCACGCAGATTGCAGACAGCAATGACGGCATGAATACAGTCGAAGCAGCAGAATCTAAAAGTTCAAATTATAAATATGAAGGCGATACAGGATATGGAGATGGAAATTTCCTTCTCAATGATGCTCTTATCAAAACATTGGAAGAAGATGGCGATTTAGCATTCAATGGTCATACTATCGAGGCTTCAGAGGCTGATTATGAAAAGCGTGCCGATACAGAGTATGAAACTACAAAAGAACACGATCAGAAATTCACCTTATATGACGGAACAGCAACTAAAGTTGTTTTCCCGATTCAGGAAGAAATGCTATCAATTGATGAAATAACGGAAGCTTACGGAGACGATTACGAAATTGAAGAAAACAAAAAAGGAAAATTCGAAACATATGTATTTAAACTCGGCGATCAGAAAAAGGATACCGATAAAAATATAATAGCATTTAAAGTAGAGGACAGCTATGTAACACAAGTTACAATTGGTTACAGCAAATCTTACTAAAGATAAAAGGAAGACAAAATTATCTGTCTTCCTTTTTTAATTTTCTGCAATTTGCGCAGTACGCGGTTTTCTTGCTGTCATAATCAGCACACCGATTCCAAGCAGGACGAGTATCAGACCGAACCATGATGTACTGCTCATATATTCTCCGAGAAAGAAAACACCGAGTAAAGTAGCTGTTAGCGGTTCTCCGAGCGACAGTGTTACAGCTGTGGAAGAGGAGACATTAAACAAGCCGATCGCAAATAGATAATAGGCAAGGCCAGTTGCTACAACTCCCAGATGGAGGCCGGCTATGATTCCTTCCCGGCTGAAGATCCAAGACATATCGAAGACGAAAAGAAAAGGAGACAGCAGCAGTCCGCTCAAAGTAAATACGACAGCTACTGATGGCAGGGGTGACATCTTCTCTACCACGTCTTTATTAACGATTGTATAGCAGGCAAAAGAAAATCCCGCTCCAAGTGCTAACAGTATTCCAAACGGGTCTGCCTGCACCGATCCCTGATTTGAAAACAGCAAAATAACTCCTGCTATTGAAAGCGTAGTCGATACCCACCATACAGCTGCAGGTTTTTTTCTCAGAAACAGCATTTCTATAATTCCTGCCAGCATCGGTGCGCTGCCGATCGCAACAACTGTCCCGATTGCCACACCGGTAATGGCTACCGCAGAAAAGAATAAAGGCTGATAAATACCAATACATACGGATGCGATGAGTGTTGGTTTTAACGGCAGGCTTTTCAAATTTAGTTTACCTGCTGCCAGCACGACTATGAGTAAAAATAAACCGCCGATAAAAAGCCTGGTAGCACCAATCGCTACCGGGTGTGCAGAAGCCGGCGCCAGTGCCTGGACTGTTCCTGTTGTTCCCCAAAGCACCGCAGCTAAAAGAATTAAAAGTGGAGCAATTTGCTGTTTCAAATAAAATCACCTCAGTATAAAGTATGTTACAAATATTTTATACAATTGTACGAGGTTTTACTTTACTGCCTGCAACATGTTATTTACCATTTCTTAAGCTCTCTGAATATATGCGGCGAGACCCCGGTATTTTTCACAAACCAGCGGGTAAATGAAGATATATTCTCAAAATCCATCTCTCCTGCTATTCTTGTAACCGACCAGTCTGTCACCGTCAGCATATATTCGGCTTCTTCCCGGCGAAGCTTATTTATATATTCTTTTACGCTTTTACCGGTTTGCTTTTTAAACCATTTTGAATAATATGACGGATGATAGTTTTCTATTTGAGCAAGGGTTTCAAGATTCAGCTGATGTCTAAAATTTTTATTAATATATTCAATTGAAGGAGGCGTTACTGTTCTAATTTTATTTGCAATATAGTTCGTTAAATTACCAAGTGCCGCAGGATTCTCGGCATTCTTTACTTCTTCCATCAGAAGATACTTTACAGCAGACCAGCTTTCATCCATATTTTCATACATATCCCTGGTATTACCCGGGAGCATACGCAAAGGAATATCCAGTACGAGAAATTCATTCTGATCAGCAGAATGGAATACATGATCTGTATATGGGGCAAGATAGAAACAATGCTCCGGAGTCAGATTAATTTTGTGATTATCTGTTTTTAAATCCATAGATCCATGCAGCGGGAACAGAAATTGTCCATGTGTGTGATGGTGAGATGTGACCACTTCATTATAGATTCTTTTTTCGCATACAATAGCAGTACTCATCATTAAAACCTCCTTCAAAAATATTATTCCTGCTTAAGAAAAATATAATTCTTTCAATCATCAAATCATATATCCAGTAAAAATACTATTTTTTCTACTTTTTTGAAAAAATTAAAAGATCCTGGAGCAGATGCTTCCAAGATCTCTTAATCTCACTTTGAATTAGCGAATTTGTATTGAACCGCCATCAGCCATTAATGTCTGACCGGTCATATAGTTAGAATCTTCCGATGCCAGGAAGACTGCAATTGGACCTATATCTTTTTCGGGGTCTCCCCATCTCTTCATCGGTACCTTTGAAACAATCGCTTCGAATGTTTCAGGGTGTTCTTTCGACCACGCCTCAACGCCTGGTGTCATTGCGATAGGGCTGATGATATTCACATTAATACCATATTCTCCCCATTCGTTTGCTGCAACTTTCGAGATTGCGCGAATAGCTTCTTTTGCAGCGGCATATGCTGTTTGTGTTTTCTGGCCTTCCAGTCCTGCACCTGAAGCAAAGTTTATTACGCTTCCTTTTGACTCTTTAAGGTACGGAAAAGCACTCTGCATCAGGTAGAAGGTCGGATAAAATCCAGTGTTAAATGAAAAGTCCATATCTTCCTGTGTCGTATCTTCAAAATTCACCTGTCTTGACGCGTGTGCATTGTTTACAAGCACCTCAAGTTTACCGTATTTTTCCACAACAGTATCGACAATTTCATGCAGCCTTTCACGTTCTGTTAAATCTGCTTTGATAAATATTGAATCCGGTGATACTTCCTGCAGTTCTGCTGCCACCGCGTTACCTTCTTCTTCATTTAAGTCGACAATGGCAACTTTGGCGCCTTCTTTTGCCATTGCTCTTGCCATGCCGCTCCCTATACCGCCGGCACCGCCTGTAATAATGACTGCTTTGTCTTTTAATTTCATACTTTTTCCTCCAAATCGTTAAAATTAAATTACATTGCTGTTAAGCCGCCGTCAATGATGAATTCCGACCCTGTAGAGTAGCTCGACTCACTTGATGCAAGGAACAGCACCATATTTGTTACTTCTTCCGACTGAGCCATGCGGCGCATCGGAATTTGTTTTGCAAATTCTTTAATCTGTTCTACTGCATCACCTTCAGTAACCATTGGTGTTTCAATCACACCGGGATGTACTGAGTTCACTCTGATACCAAGGTGTCCAACTTGCAATGCCGCAGCTTTTGTCATCCCTCTGACAGCAAATTTAGAGTCTGTATAGCCGACTGCACCACCGACAATACCGTTCATTGATGAAATATTCACGATTGAACCGCCTTCAGCTTTTTGCATTGAAGGCAGTACCGCTTTAATTCCAAGAAATACAGATACTTGATTAATATCGATAATTTTTTTATAGTCTTCAACTGACATATCAAAAATACTCTTGCTCATACTGATTCCTGCATTATTCACCAGTACGTTAACCGGTCCAAAAGCCGCTTCTGCTTTTTCAATAACTTCCTGCCATCCCGCTTCATCAGTCACATCGTGTTTTACAAATAAGGTATTATCACCAAGTTCCGAAGCCAATTTTTCTCCGACCTCTTCGTTTATATCAGTAAATACGACTTTAGCGCCTTCTTCAACGAAACGGCGTACGTGTGATTCCCCCATACCTCTGGCTCCGCCTGTAATAATTGCAACCTTGCCTGATAATCTTTCCATATTGATTACCTCCATATATTGATAGTCTGACTCTCAATATTATTATAACGCTAATTTATCTGATAGGCTAATATTTAGACATGTATTATAATTATTAAATGAAAGGGGAAAATCCTATGTCAAAACAGCTGGAAAACAAAGAACGCCGTACACAGGCAATCATCGATGCTGCCGAAAAACTGCTGATTGAAAGCACCTGGGACAGCGTACAGATGCAGGATATTGCAAATGAAGCGGGAGTCGGAGTCGCAACACTTTTCAGATACTTCCCGAAAAAACAGATGCTTATTATCGCAGTTGCCAATCAGATATTATCAGAAGAGTTCGGTTTCTATCGCAGTGTCAACCTGCTGGATGCAACAGGCATTGAGAAAGTCGAAGCAATTTTCACCAGAGTCAATAGACTGGACAATCCGGAAGCACTGAAAAAATCAAAATTTATTGATATATTCGAATCTAATATTGGCGAGCTTGAAAACTTCGTAACAGAAGCTGAAGAGTATTTTAAAATACGTAATGACATTTCCAATATTGTCAGCCGGATAGTAAGCGATGGCCAAGCTGATAAATCACTGCCTTCAGGCGCAGGTGTCACAGATGAAATTATGACGATGATTAATAACTACAGTCTTTTCGCCCGGAAGCTTGCACTGATGAAAAATATTATGGTATTGGAAAAACACCCAGGCACAGACATTCAATTAAAAATTATGCATGACATGTATATGGAACGCTTGAGAAGCTTATAAAGTTGTTATTTTTTACTTTCAGACGGGTATATAAATTAAAAGGCGGGATAATCAATGAACAGTATTTATGATATAGAAGTTGAAAATAAGGATCACAGCACTTATAAGCTTGAGAAGTACAAAGATTATGTAATAGTCATCGTTAATACGGCAACAAAATGCGGTTTAAGCGGACAGTTTGACGGACTTGAAAAGCTGTATCAGCAATATAAAGATCAGAATTTTATTATTCTCGGTTTCCCATGCAACCAGTTTGCCAATCAGGAACCAGGGAGCGGGGAAGAGGCTGCTGAAGCTTGTAAAATCAATTACGGTGTTACTTTCCCTATTCATGAAAAAATTAATGTTAATGGCGAAAATGAACATCCTCTGTACACTCATTTAAAAGAACAGCAAGGCGGCTTGCTCGGCAGTAAAATTAAATGGAACTTCACTAAATTTGTGATAGACAGGGATGGTGAAGTCGTAAAAAGATTTGGTCCTAAGGACGAACCAGAAAAGATGAACAGCCTTATACGGGAACTTCTGTAATAATATAATGCCCCTCCGGAATAATTCCGGAGGGGCATTTTTTATTTACTATTTTCTGTTGTTAAGATCTTTCATTTTATCGATTAATCTTTGCATCTCGTCGATGTAGCTGCGTTTTTGTTCTTCTTCATCGACTTCATCAACGCTCATCTGTTCCGCCTGTTCTTCCTGGCGTTTGTTTTCATCAATTTCTTTTTGCGTAATTACTTCACCTTCCGGTGTCATGTACTTCTTATGCATGTTGCGCGTTTCTTTATCGATATAGCTGTAGAATATCGGAATAACGAACAGCGTAAAGAAAGTACTGCTGACGAGGCCGCCGATAACGACTGTACCCATAGGGGCAATCATCTCTCCGCCTTCGCCGAGACCGATTGCCAGCGGCAGCATCCCAAGCGCCGTCGTGAGTGCTGTAATAACGATTGGACGGAAACGATGCTGAACGCTGAGTTCAAGTGCTTCAATTGTCGGTATTCCTTTTTCTTTCTGCTGGTTCGTATAGTCAACAAGCAGTATGGAGTTGTTAACCACTATACCGAGCAGCATGATAATGCCGACAAACGATACTACGCTTAAAGGGTTGTCGGTAATGACTAGCGCAGCCATAACACCGACGATGCTGAGCGGCATTGCCATAATAACGATAAATGGATGTCTGAACGATTCAAACTGTGCAACCATTACAAGGTAGATAAACACTATACCTAAACCGATTGCGAGTGCCAGCTGAGGAATCGCATCCTCCAGCATTTCAAGGTCTCCGCCCACAGAATAGTGAGTATCTTCACTAAAGTCTGCTCCCTCAATGATATCTTCAACATGTGTGCCTGCTTCATTAAGAGACATATTCGAAGAGTAAGTAACGGTTAATTCACTTGTTTCTTCCTGGCTGTCCCGTGTAATTAACGGCAGCATTTCAGCTTCTTCAAGTTCAGCAACTTCACTGATTGCAATATAATCTCCTTCTGCATTCGGAATCTCGATAGATTCAAAGTTTGATACACTGTCGAGATACTCATCCGGATATTTTACATTGATTGAAAGATAGTCATTGTTTGCTTCAACAGTAGATGCTTCTACTCCATTTGAAGCTTCATACAAAGCTTGGCCAATTTGGGCGGGCTGCAGGCCGTTTTCACGGGCTGAATCTCTGTCGACTCTAATCTGCATTTCTTCGACCATATCTTCACGGCTCGAAGCGACACTTTCAATTTCATCGTCTGCTTCCAGTTCATCAATAATAATTTCTTCGGATTCTTTAAGACGCTCAGCATTGTCATCTGAAATACTCAACATCATCGTGTTTGGCTCAGAACTCATGCCTGACTGTGACATAGGAATTACATTAATTTCAGCTGATTCATCCAGCGCTGTAATTTCATCTTCAATATTGCTTATAAATTCATTGGTTGAAACGCTGCGGTCATCCTGGCTCACCAGTGTTGCCGTAATACTCGCCTTATTAGTTTCCTCCGACATGGACATCATCGGCTGAAGTGAGCCGACGTTACTTAAATACATCTCTATTTCTGAGTAATCTTCAAGCTGTTGCTCAATACTTTGAACTGTTTCAAAAGTATCATCATAAATTGTACCCTGTTCTTTCTCTATTTCAATTGTAATGGCACCTTCGTCACTTTCCGGCATTAAGGTCATACCCTGATTGACGATACCGAGAATTCCTGCTGCCATAAGTAACAATGTAATAATTATCACCAGGAAGCGGTGCTGTAAAGTCCAGCGGGTAAATCTTGTGAGTGCCTTCATGTAAGGTCTTTCGCTTCGTGCTTTTTCAATATTTTCTTTCGGCGCTTCTAAAATACGGCTGGAAATCATCGGTACAACAGTTAAAGCGACAAAGAGCGAAGCAAATAGACTGAATACGACTGTAATTGCAAGCGGCGTAAACAGCTGGCCGACTAAGCCGCTGACAAAGACGACCGGTGAGAAAACTGCGGCTGTTGTCAGCGTTGATGCAATAATCGCCGAAGCTACTTCCTTAGTTCCATCACTTGCTGCTTTTTTAGAATCTTTCCCCATTGATAAATGACGGTATATATTTTCTATTACAACGACCGAGTTATCCACCAGCATCCCGATACCGAGGGCAAGGCCGCCGAGTGTCATTAAGTTAATACTGATATTCGTAAAGAATAACAAGGCAAATGTTGTAATTACCGAAAACGGTATCGACAGGCCGATAATTAATGGCGCTTTAAGATTGCGAAGGAAGGCAAACAGTATAATCATTGCCAGTATCGCACCGCTGATCAGTGAAGTGTATACACTGTTTATCGCAAGATCGATGTATTCTCCTTCATCGTACAAGGTCTCCACTGTCAGATTGCTGAATTCATCTTCACCGAGTTTCTCGTCGAGCACTTGATTGAACTCGGTATTTACAGTAGATGCATTAGCATCAGAAGCCAGCATAACATCGATAGAGAGTGCATTATCCTGGTTTAGTCTCGTAATTGAATTGCTGTCCTGTTCTTCAATTGATACATCAGAAATATCATCGAGTGTTAAGGTTTCGCCGTCAGGCAGATCTGCAATCACCAGTTCGCGAAGCGTTTCAACACCATCGATGTCGCTTACCGTCCGTGTAGAAATTGCATTGCGATTTTCTGTATCAACTATAGTTGCGTTTGGAATTGATATATTATTTGCTTCTATCAGTCCTGCAACATCACTCTGGCTCATATTGATTTCCGATAAAGCATCGACATCAAGATTAACTTGAATTTCTTCGGTTACAGAACCATTTTGTGAAATCGAAGCGACACCTTCTATATTTTCAAGTTCAGTGATTAAATCATCAACTTGACCTTGATATTCTGCGACGTTTTCACCGCTTGATGTGACAGCCATCTGAATACTCGGCATCATCGAAATATCAAATTTAAGGAAAGAAGGTTCTCCTGCCTGATCAGGCAGCTGAACACTGTCAAGCGCTCTTGTAATATCACTTTCTACTTCATCAATTGTCATATCATAACCGAATTCTAAAATAACAACTGAAGAACTTTCTTGTGACTGGGAAGATATGTTTGTCAATCCGTTAATGGATGACAATTCCGACTCTATCGGTTTGGTTACATCTTCCATAACCTCCTCAGGACCGGCGCCCTGATAAGTAGTAGCCACTGCCGCAATAGGCGGTTCGATATTCGGCATAAGCTGGAGCGGAAGTCTTGTTAAAGAGACAATTCCAAGCAGCATAAGTATAATCATAACGACGATTGTAAATTTAGGACGTCTTATGGAAAAATCCGATAATTTCAAATTAAGTACTCTCCTTGTATATATTATTTATTTGTGAAAGCCGACAACGTGTTGTATAATCCCTTATAATCATAATAAAGCAGTTGAATACTATCAATAAACAATAACCATGAATGTGTTGAAAATAGGAAAGAAGTGTCTAAAATGAGTCAGAAAGAAATTACTAAAAATAATCTCATCGAAGCATTTTGGGATATTTATAAAGAAAAGCCGCTGTCAAAAATTACAGTGAAGGAAATTACGGATAAAGCAGGTTACAACCGCGGAACATTTTATACATACTTTAAAGATATAAATGAAATACAGCAGCTGCTGAAGGAAAACCTGATACCTACTAAAGATATGATTCTCGGGCCGCTCATGATGCTCGATAAAAACAGCGGTAATATATTTGAAACGCTGGACCGGACAAACGATTATGTTAAAGAACACAGCGAAAAAATCGCTGTGTTAATCGGGCCGGAAGGAGATCCGAGTTTCGTTCATGAATTTAAAATGAGAATCCGTATGATAATTATGGACTACGTATATGAACTTAAAGTAAAAGAACCTGAGAAAATCGAGTATATTATTGAATACCAGCTGTCCGCCTTAATCGGCATGTTTCAGCTGTGGCTTGAAAAAAATGAAAGCATGGATGAAAACGTACTCGCTGATTTTGTAGAAGAAGTTTCTAATCAGGGTGTCACAACAATTATGACTTCTATGCTGAATAATAAGAACTAAAAAATTTCTAGTTTTATACTCATTATCGCCGCCGGATCAATCCTGTTTCTTTCTTCTCCACAGCTCAAAAGTGTGTTCATATAAATTCTTCTCATCTACAATGCCTTTTTCTGTTTTAACCAGTTCAAATTTTTTATAGTCAAAATCTTCATCGAAATAAGTGTCACCTTCAAAAGCACTGTGAATAACTGTACGGTATAATTCGTCAACTTCATTTTCAAACATTTTGAAGAGCACAGCCCCGCCGATAATATAAAGATCTTTGTCACCGGTCCTCTCCAGTTCGAGTATTTCTTCTTTAGAATGCACGACTATCGCTCCCGGAGCTTCGTAGTCCCGCTGAGTTGTCAGCACGATATTCTGGCGGCCGGGAAGCGGTCTATTCGGAATAGATTCATAAGTTTTACGACCGGTCACCATATCACCGCGCATCGTTATCTTTTTAAAAAAAGCAACGTCGGCCGGCAGACGCCAGGGTAATGTATCTCCTTTGCCAATCAGCCTGTTTTCATCTTCAGCCCAAACAAAAGCAAGCATATCCATCTCTCCTTCGAAACTAAAATATTTACTATCATTGGCATACCCTAATTGCTTGTGATTCACTCATTCTTTAAGAAAACCTTAAGGACAATACCTGTAACGCTATGCATTACAAAATGACGCTAGACATTATTTTATATAATCCGCTAGCAAATCTCTGTAGAATGAATCTTTACCGATAACAATAACACGGTCGCACACATCTTTAATTTCATTCATATCATGAGAAGTATATATTATTAATGTCTCTTTGTTTACCGCCAGATTTTTTAAGAACTGTCCAATTTCTATTCTGGATTTCAAATCTATACCTGCTGTCGGTTCGTCCAGCAGCAGAAATTCAGGTTCATTTATTAAGCTGATTGCGAGATTCAATTTCCGTTTCATTCCGCCGGATAATTTATTGACTTTAGTGCCATCTCTGCCGAGCTGTATATTATCAAGCAAATCTTTCAATTCAGATACAGACTTTTTAACCGGTGACAATCTGGCAAAGAATTTCATATTTTCAAGGACGGTTAAATCCTCCCATACTGCGATATCCTGGGGAACGTATCCGATAGTCCTACGGTGTTCTTTAAAATGTTTTTTGTATGTTTTACCGTTTAAACAGAGTTCTCCTTTATCAGGTTTTGATAAACTGGCCAAAATCTTCAGCAATGTTGATTTTCCTGCACCATTTTCACCGACAAGACCGACTATTTCTCCCCGTTCAGCAGTCATGCTGAAATTATCCAGTACATGACGTTTGCCGTAGCGCTTACTAATTGATTTAACTTCCAGCATTGTTACCCCTCCAGACCCAGATGAGCGTTAAAATTATAAGTAAAATGACCCATGGAATATTAAGCTGATTCTCTATCAGCATCTCCACCGGGTGCAGCTTCGTTATGACAGGCTTTCCTGTTACCGACACTATAATCGGCATAGCGAGTTGCAGAGCAAGCAGCAAAAACGTCAATGCAACTGCTGACTGATACAGTTTCATTGGTGATTTCATTAAAGAAGCAAGCAGAAATGCAGCTCCGTTTATAATAAATCTATATAAAACGAGTGACAGCAAATCAATATCCGCCGCCAGCATTTCATTTATCAACATGTAAGTAATAAGGTCTATTATCAGCATTACTGCGGTCATGATGATAAATGTCAGTATCATAAACTGCTTATAAGAATGCTTCATAAAATTAAATCTGATTCTGGCACTGCTGACAGTTTCACGTGTAACAAAGTCGAATGTAAAAATAGTTACTGCGAGAGCGATATAAGCCCATACCATCCATGGATTTAAATTCGTCGTCTGTTCATTATTCTCTGTCTCTCCAAAGAAATAAAACGACTGTTCTACGAGATTCGTTTCATTTTCAATACGCTGACGTTCAGAAGCGATATCTTCAGCGCTCACTGCAGTTTCAAACAGCATGTTATTCTGAAGTTCCAGCACATAATTAACAGCCGCATATTCTCCCATTCTTTCCTGAATAATGGCAGCAGCAAGTTCTTTGGCTGGTTCGTAATAAATCGAGCGATCTGTATAATAGGTTTCAATTAAGTTTCTGCGCTGTCCTGCTTGTATTCTTTCATCAAAATCTTCCGGCAAAATAAATACACTGTCAAAGCTGTACTGTTCAAGCTGTCTTATAGCTGCAGCACTGTTCTCTGCCTCAAATACTTCGACGTTCATAAATTTACTGCTGGCGAGTTCTTCTGTAAAGATTTCCGCTTCAGCACTCTGCTCATTCACAACGACTGCTGCAGGCACTCTAAAATCATCGCTTGTACTGTTATAGACTGCTGTAACAATGATGGTTGCCACTAAAGGGAAGATGAGCCACAATAGTATTTTCGGCAGCTGCCGTTTTAAAAGCAGCCACCTCGCATATATCATATCCATCATAATAATCGCCGCTCCTTCAGGCTGCTCACTATAAGGAACAAGATTGCCGCTGCTGCAAGCGTCGCTGTCATAATATCAATTTCCATCGTAAATCTGCCGTTTAAAATAATTTCTTCCATCCACGATAATGCCTGATGACTGTACATATACTCAAATAATGAATCAAGATAAAGCGGAAAGTATATCCTCGGAATAATACTGCCTGCGAATAAGACAATCAGCAACAGTACTGTGAGCTGAATAATCACACTGATTTTAAATGAAGGAATCAGCCAATCGATAATAATCATAATTATTGCTGTAGTAAATATATATAATGCCAGCAGAATCAGCAAACGCAGCAGATTTTCAGCCGGGAGCTCAATACCGCCGAGTTTTAATGTTCCAAAAGTTGTAAGAGCGGCAGCAGCCGTAACAATCGTTCCAATGGTCAAAATTTTGGCTATACCCTGGGAGAGAAAGGTGACCCCGAAGACTCTCATCCGGTCTTCAAGATTACTGCTGATATCGCGCATCAGTGCGATGTAGAGCATGTATATCCAGACAGACATAATAACGAACAGCCCGTTAATAATGAAATACATATTTCCCGTACTGAAATTCTGCACTGTCTGATGTTCATTCATTAAGGTATCACTTGAAAGAACTTGTATAAACTGGCTGACAAATTCTTGAAAAATCAATTCCTCACGGGCTTCCTCATCCATGCCAAATTCCCGGGCATAATGATTTATCGTTAATATATTTGCCTGTGAATTTCTGATGTGTCTGACGACTGTATCAATCACACTGCTGATCACAGAACTTTCCAGCTGCATATCCGGATTGCCGACTACTTCAAGCTCACTTGACTCTCCCTGCATCATCTTTTCGGTAAATTTCTCGGGAAATATTATATAAGCAGCCAGTGTATTTTTAAGAATTCTCTGTTCGGCATCCGCTTCGGTTACTTCTATAATTTCAAGACCTTCTGCCACTTCAGCCGAATCAGCAAGGGCAGCAACAATCATGCTTGTTGCCTCACTGTTATCCAGATTCACCAGTCCCACTGATATATTATTCTCTTCATCAAATTCCAGAAATGAACTGAGCATCCAAATTAAAAGAGCTGCAAAAATTACTGGTGAAAGTAAAATAAGAGGAAGTGTCAGCCACTTCCTCCTCAGTCTGCTGATGTCGTTAGCGATGAATACAAATATATGCCTCATTATTCTCATCGCAGACGCATCCTTTCTATTTCTTAAAATCCTGTCGGTGCACCAAAGTTTTCATTCATCCATTCTTCGAACTTCGGACCAACTTCATCGTTAAAGTATGCATTAAGTTCGTCCATATTCATCTGGCCGATATTCTTCTCGTTATCTGCAGCCGGCAGTTCAATTTCATTTACCGTCTGGCTATCACTTGTTAAGTTAAGCACAAAAGTATCTCTTGTTACATTTATTCCATCGTCAGCATAAAGAGTCATATCTCCAGTCGCCTGATCCTCATTGTACACGGAGCTGCTTTCCATAAATAATGTCAGCGGTGATCCGAACATCTCTTCGTTGAAGTTGATATCCGCATTCCAGACTTCGCTGTCTTCTTCTTCTGTTTTAACAGAATTGATAACAAATAAATCTTCAGAATCTGCTCTCAAAGTAATTGTATCTTCGTAGCCTGACTCAGTTTCATTTAAGTCAGCTGTATAGCCAAGGATCGACTCCATAGTGTCATCAGTGAAGGTCATATCATAGTTTATTACTTTGCTGTCTTCTGAAATGTCCGCAGTACCATCAACTGCAATTTGTCCTGTAGAATCATCAACTGTTACTGCTGTATCCAGGTCCCGCTGAATAATGTTGTCATCGCCATCAGTCCAGACAATAGAAGTTAAACCATCCGGGAATCCCACATCTTCAATATTCTCTGCCGCTTCTTTCAATGAATCGTTAAACTCTGAAGCTGTATCTTCTGCGGATGGAGCTTCGGGATTTCCGAAGTTTGCAGCCATCATTTGAGTTTCAATAATATTTGCGAGCTCCTCATCTTCAGCCATTTTATTAAACAAGTCTCTTAAGAATGTATGAATCTGTTCCTCTGTTAAAGTCATCGTCAGTTTATCAGCTTTAATCGTGTTCTCTCCGACAGTAATTTCTTCGCTTGCTGATTCGAAGGCTTCATCAGGCAAATTCTCCCGGACGAAAGTTGAATACTCATCTTTAAAGTATTCGCGCTGAGCCTCAGTCATAGCGCTGCTTTCAAAAAACATTGAGTAATCAATTTCTTCTGAACCGTCAAAGCTTTCAGGATCAAGAGTGTTCAGGAATGATGCTGCATCCGCTTCATTCACTACCATATACTCTTCAATGAATGGCAGAGTGAGGCCTGCTTTTTCACCTGTAATATAGGTGTTCACATCTGAAATACTAAAACCTGCGACATCAGCATTCAGTCCCATCGTGCTGACTTCATTCGCGATATCCTGGCCCACGTTCAAATCAATATTAGAGTTATTAATCATCTGATCTAAACCCATCTCCCGAAAAGAAGGGTCATTTGTTTCCGCTGTAATACTTATATTAGAGTCAATCGCATTTTTCTGAGCATACTCGTACCATTCAAGCTCGCTCTCAAAACGTTCTTCAAACAGCCCGAAAGTATTCTCTATTTCGTCCATTTCAGCCATTAAATAATTGTTCTTCGGGTCATTGATCATTGTTTGGAACAATATGTATGCCCCGATTGCTAAAACCGCAATAATGCCAACGGATACTCCTAAAATTGTTAAACCTTTTTTCCCCATAGTAACTTCTCCTTTATACTGCGTTAATTTACTCTAATATTATATTTAGTACACATTTTACCATAAAATATGTCTATAATGTGACGCCCTGTAAAGTTTATCTGAGACATGCTCATTAAAAGAGTATTGATTCAAACAGAATTAAATTTGTATAAACAAAAAGGCGGTTCAAAATCCTGTCTTAAGGACTTTGAACCGCTTCTTTATTTTTTAGGCTGATAAAGTATTGTTTGTACGAAAAATGCTGTAAAACTCAGAAGCAAGGTTACACCGCCGCCGATATAAACGATAAGTGTAACTGCTTCGGGGAGATTAAAGGAAACGACGTTTGTCAGGAACATTCCTAAAACCAGTCCCGTCGTACCGATAATTGCAGACCAGACGTGAAATTTCGAGAGTGCATTATACTTAACTTCAAATACTTTATAAAAAATAGACCACGAGAATAAACTGAGCCACCCCACAACTAAAACATGGGCATGAATTGGTCTCAATGCATATGATCCTGATCCTGCCATATGTGCGCCCATGACAGAACCGATTAGTCCAAAGAGCCCTGCGAATACAAGTAATAGTTTAACCGGATTATTCATAAAAACTTCCTTTCAATGACTATTTACTCATATTCTAAAATTTCAATATGAACACAGTATGAACGGCAGGTGTTAAAAAATTAAAACCGCGCATAATCTCAAATGAAGATGAGAATTATGCGCGGCTTTTGTTTTATATTGCTTATCTTAATCCAAGGAATGATAATACAGCTAAAATAACTACAATCAGTCCGATAATATAAATAATATTTCTCATTTTATGTGCCCCCTGTTATTGTCTTAACAATTACTTTCCCAGATTACTCCTGCCGGAAACATTTAATAAACACAAAAACCGGCTTACTGATTTCATACCTGGAGAACAGGGTATTGTTTAAACTGTACTTACTTACAGATAAATTTATAGACAGAGGTGGATTTCATGTCGTATATACGCGTACATGGTGCAAACCAGAATAATTTAAAAAATGTGAGCGTAGATATTCCAAAACATAAACTGACCGTCTTTACTGGACGTTCAGGTTCAGGAAAATCTTCACTCGTTTTCAGCGTCCTGGCCGCAGAGTCAGAGCGTCTCCTGAATGAAACATATTCGAGCTACATCCAGCATCAGCTGACCCAGTATGAAAAGCCGAATGTAGACAGAATCGAGAATCTTCCGGTGGCTATGGTCATTAATCAGAAAAAACTCGGCGGCAACTCGCGGTCTACTGTCGGAACAATTTCCGATATATATTCATCCGTCCGTTTATTATGGTCTCGTGTCGGTACACCATTTGTGGGGTATTCTAACGTTTTTTCATTCAATAATCCGAGCGGGATGTGCGAACGGTGCCAAGGGCTTGGTTATGTCGAAGACATTGATTTAAATGAGCTGCTCGATTTCGACAAGTCACTGAATGAGGATGCGATTAAATTTCCGTCATTCAGACCGGACAGCTGGAGGGGCAAGCGTTATTTATACAGCGGCCTGTTCGATAATGATAAAAAACTGAAAGATTATACAGAAGAAGAAATGAATACATTTCTTTATACAAAACCGAGAAAAATTAAAAACCCGCCGGATAACTGGCCGCGGACTGCCAAATTTGAAGGGCTGATTCACCGCTTCAGACGTTCGTTTCTTTTGAATGATAACTTTGAAAAGAAACGTTTCTTAACGGATGTGGAACGTGTCGTGACCAGTCAGAAATGTCCTGACTGCCACGGTCAGCGTCTTAATGACAAGGTGCTGAGCTGTAAAATTAACGGGGCGAGTATTGCCGACTTTACTGCATTATCAATCGATGACGCGATTCTTTTCCTGAAAAATTTAGATGATGAAAAAGCGAAGTTTATCGTTAAACCGCTGCTCGAACAAATGGAAGCTCTCTCTTATATCGGTTTAAATTATCTGACACTCAATCGGGAGACCCCGACGCTGTCAGGCGGAGAGTCCCAGCGTATCAAGCTGATCCGTCACTTAAACAGTCCGTTGACTGATCTCGTTTATATTATTGATGAACCGAGTGTCGGGCTGCATCCGGAAGATATTGAAAAAATTAATGAAATTATGCGCTCTATCCGTGATAAAGGAAATACGGTGCTGATTGTCGAACATGATCCCGATGTGATTCATATCGCTGACCATGTTATCGACATCGGACCCGGCGCCGGTCAGCATGGCGGGGAGATTATCTTTAACGGCACGTATGAAGAGCTGATGCAGACGGATACGCCGACCATTCTCGCGCTTAATAGAACTCATCAGCTGAAAGAAAATCCGCGGCAGGCAGAATCGTTTATAAAACTGAAAAATATCACTAAAAATAATTTAAAAGATGTTTCTGTCGATATTCCGGCAGATCTCTTGTCCGTTGTAACCGGTGTAGCGGGTTCAGGTAAAAGCACTCTGATTAAAACAGGCCTTGGCAAATCGGAAGACGCGATATTTATAGATCAAAAAGCAGTACAGGCAACCAGCCGTTCCAACTTACTCACTTATATGGATTTATTTGACGAAGTGCGCACCTTTTTCAGTAAACAGACCGGCTTAAGGAAAAGCATGTTCAGCTATAATTCTGAAGGTGCATGTCCTGAATGCAACGGTAAGGGTGTTATTAAAACAGAACTGGCCTTTATGGCGGACTTTTCACAAATATGTGAGGTATGTAACGGTACGCGTTATAAAAAAGAAGTTCTTGAAGCTACAGTAAACGGCTACTCCATTGCCGATGTACTGGCACTGACGGTGGAAGAAGCTGTTTCCTTGTTTAAAAATAATGAAAAAGTTGTATCGCGTCTGCAAAATTTAGAAGCAACAGGTCTTCAATACATGACGCTCGGGCAGTCGCTCGACACATTGTCCGGCGGCGAAATTCAGCGTTTGAAACTCAGCCGTTATCTAGACAGTGATGCACAAGATAAAATATTCATTTTCGATGAACCGACTACCGGTCTTCATGAAGATGATATTCCAGCCTTGCTGTCGTGTTTTGAACAATTAATAAATCAGCAGAATACCGTCATTCTGATTGAACATAATCTGACGATGATGACCCATGCCGACTGGATTATCGATGTTGGTCCCGGTCCAGGCTTAAGAGGCGGTAAAGTACTATACAGCGGGGAACCTGAAGGTTTATTAAATGTAGAGAATTCAGTTACTAGAGAACATCTTAAAAGATATATTAAAAATTCATCTTTTTGAGCAGAAACTTAGTATAAGAGTTTTAATTTAGTTAAGATTTAAAACTGTAACAGTATCTCACTAATGCTTACTGGAGGATTTTATCTATATGAACGATAAATACAAGACTTTATTTGAGAAAGTGACACTTAAAAATGGAGTCGAATTAAAGAATAAATTTGCGCTCGGACCTATGACACACATTTCTTCACATGATAACGGTACAATTTCTGATGCTGAGATTGAATATATGCGCCTGCGTTCTAAAGACGTCGGTCTGTCTATTTCCGCTGCATCAAACGTAACGGACCTTGGGAAAGCATTCCCCGGCCAGCCGTCAGTGGTCCGCGACTCGGATATAGAAGGATTAACACGTCTTGCAGATGCCATGAAAGAAAACGGCGCGAAAGCTATTCTTCAAATCCACCACGGCGGTGCTCAGGCGATTCCGCGGTTAACACCGAACTCTGATTCTGCGGGACCGAGTCCCATTACGATGCAGAGTTTTGATGAAACAGAACCGCATGAGGTACGCGAAATTACAGAAGAGGAAATCATTGAAACTATAAAAGCCTTTGGCGAAGCCACACGAAGAGCCGCTGAAGCAGGATTTGACGGCGTTGAAATACACGGTGCCAACCATTATATTATTCATCAGTTCGTTTCTCCGTATTTTAATAAACGTACTGACAAGTGGGGCGAAGACCCTTTTCTGTTCGCAATGAAGATTGTCGACGCGGTAACAAAAGCCAAAGAGAAATATGCTGAAGATGATTTCATCATCGGTTACCGTTTCTCACCTGAAGAAAAAGAAACTCCCGGCATCCGCATGGAAACTACAAAAGAGCTGATCGGCAAATTGATTGAAAAACCGATTGATTATTTACACGCTTCACTAAGCGAAGTTCATTCTAAGACACGTGAAGGAAAATATAAGGATATTGAACGTATAGAATTACTTCATCAGTGGATCGACGGCCAGATGCCACTCATTGGAATCGGTTCAGTCTTTACTGCAGACCAGGCACTCCGTGCAATAGAAGAAGGGAATATGGAAATAATTGCGCTCGGCAGAGTTTTACTGCTGGATTACAATTTTATCAGTAAAATTGAAGAAGGCAGAGAAGATGAAATCTTTGAATACTTTGACCGGGACAGAGAAGATAAATACGGCCTTCCTGAATTATTATGGGGGCAGCTCGACAAAGGGTTTTACCCGATGCCGAAGAAATAAAATAAGACACAAAAACATCCCGGACATAAAAGTCTGGGATGTTTTATATTTAAAACTCTTTTTATACTTTGCGTTAGGATTTCAGGATAAAATAAGGTTAAAACCCCATCATAGAGCTTTTATAACACATAGCGTTATTTTGTAACGCTATGTGTTATCTACTTTATTCCTCGATTCTTTATACACTTTTTCTGGAAATCCGTATAACCTTAGTAATTCAATAGCATTGGAACTTGTTGCAATCCCGTCTTTAAGTTTGTAATCAAATTCGATATCGTCATCAAAAAGTTCCTCACTGAAATGATAGAAATCAAACTCGCCATTCAGTAAATCTGTTAGTTCCATATCATGTGTTGCAGCAATCAGATAAACGTTCTCTTTCTCATGCAGATATCTTAAAAGAGCTTCACCCGCAGCTAGTCTTTCTACCGTATTAGTTCCTTTAAATATTTCATCGATAATACAGTAAACCTTTCCTTCAAAATCCTCAATCTCATCAACAATCCTCTTCAATGCTTTCACTTCACTGATAAAATAGCTGTCTCCTTCGATAACACTGTCTGTGATTTCCATCGAAGATATTACTTTGCCTGGTGTATATTTAAATAATGCACTGGTGGAAGTGTTCAGTCCGTTACTCGTTATAACATTCACGCCGAGCGCTTTCATAAATGTTGATTTGCCCGCTGCGTTTGAGCCCGTCAGCAGAATATCATTCGCAAACTTCAAATCATTATCTACAGCAGCCACTACAAGCGGGTGATATAGCCCTTCAGTCTGCAAATACGAAGCTTCTTCTCTTTCCGGAAGAGAGTAATACGGCAATGTTTCTCTCCACATTGCCAGGCTGTAATGGAGATCGAGCTCAGCTGTGTAATGCCATCCTTCTTTATAAAGCTCATGGTTTTTCTTAATCGTACGATTGACCAGATGATACAAATGATAATCTACTAAGAACATTAATTTAAAGGCAGAGAAAGCTTGAACAGCCATATTCATTTCTCCTGCGCTGTCGTCGTTAACAAAAAGAGGACTCATTAACGACAGCCGCTTCAGACCTTTACTGTTGAATTTCGAATCTAATTTACCCGCAGTAACAATAATATTAATAGCATAAAAAATATCTGTGTAATCAAACCCGGTTCCGCCTTTATGTTTATGAGATAAGTAAGCATTAATTACAAATCCTGAAAGGATAGTCAGTAAAGATATGTAAGGATTGATAAAAAATAAAAACACGCCGATAACCGGCATAAATGAAAACAGTATAAATATCGGATGATATTGTTTCACCGGCACAAATTCATACATAAACTTACTCGTGTTAGAATTTCCCGATTTCCCAAGCTTGGCTAAGCGGTATGATATCTTTTCACGAAAGCCAGCATCGTGTTTTATTTTATACAATAAGTCTTCATTTATAACATTCTTTTCTGTTGAATTGCGCAGCACTGCATAGAGAAGCTCCGTTCCTATCGTTGTAAATGTATAATTTATCTTCGTCATCAATTCGCTGATATCGAGATCATTCCAAGTTTCATCATCCACAACATTTCTGTCAGCAGTATTTTCATTTTCCATAATATTAACGAAATAGTTATGATAATGAATATAATATTCTGCAGTTGTCTTCAGTCTTTCCTGCCTGTACCACAGCGTCTTAACAGCTTTCTTCAGTTTAAAGAACTCATATGTTTTTATTACCAGGGAAATAATTATAATTAAAATCATTACAGTGATAAAAAGATAGAGCAGTTGAATAATAATCACCTTTCTCTCAGATCTCTGATTAGATATTAATAATTTTATCATTAATATAAATATATACGAAATTATTACTGCAAAGTTATAAATCAAATAAGATATTTATAAACTGTCCAACTATTCCGGATAGTTGATTTTATATATAACCGCCGTGTTCCTTGTGATATATTAGGTTAGATATTTATGGACGAGGAGGAATTGGACATGGCGCTGTTTGGAACTATCGTAGATGCTCTGGCTATTATTTTAGGCAGCTTCATCGGTTTGTTTTGGAGAAACATTAATGAAAATATGAAATCAACCATTCTCCAGGCATTGTCTATTACCGTACTCGTCATCGGAATTGATATGGCCTTAGAAGCCAACAGTATACTTATTATCGTTGTTGCGAGCTTGGCTCTTGGTTCCATGCTGGGTGAAAAATGGGAAATTGAAGATAAAATGAATCACTTCGGCATCTGGCTCGAAACAAAAACCGGAGCAACAGAAGGCGGAGCTGCTGCTGCCTTTGTTACCGCCACATTAGTGTATGTCGTCGGAGCAGTCAGCATTATCGGTGCTCTCGACAGCGGGCTCAGAAATGATCACACCGTACTGCTGACAAAAGCTTTAATCGACGGTGTGCTCGCTATTTTCCTGACATCCACGATGGGTATCGGCATTATGTTCTCAGCCATCTCTGTCTTTCTGTTTCAGGGAGCCATCGCCTTGTCAGCCTCTCAAATCAACCGCTTCATCCAGCCTGATTTGATGGATGATATTATTATCGCGATTACAGGCACCGGCGGTGTAATGATTATTGCGATTGGAATCAGACTGCTCGGTCTGATGAATATAAGAGTTGCGAATATGCTGCCTGCGATATTATTTGCAGTACTGTTCGTAGTCATTCAGTATTACTGGGAAACAATCAGTTTGTTCTTTGTACAGATGTTTTAGTCTATGGGAGTGGCGCACTATGGAAAACGAACTGCTTAAGGTATTTGATTCAGAAGGGACATTAAAAGGGACAGCTTCAAGGGCTGAAGTACACAAAAGAGGTCTTTGGCATGAAACATTTCATTGCTGGTTCCTGAGTAAAGAAGATGGCAGAATCTTCATCCACTTTCAGCTTCGAAGTCCTGACAAGAAAAACTTTGCAAATATGTTAGATATTACAGCAGCGGGTCATTTAAGTTCTGACGAAAGCGTTAAAGATGGTGTCCGGGAAATTAAAGAAGAACTAGGTATTAGTCTTACACTAAACGATTTAATTTATACAGGTTCAGTACAGGATGAAATTATTATTGATGATTTTATCGACAGAGAACTATGCCATGTATTTATATATAAAATTCCGGAAAATACCACACCTGATTATGTATTTATGGATGACGAAGTATCTGATATTTTCAAAATTGAATTGCCTGTGTTTGAAAAACTGTGAACTGAAGAAATATACTCGATTAATATTAACGGTAAAATGATTAACAGAGATAATTTTGTTCCGCATGAAAACAGCTATATAAACTTTGTTATGAATAGTATCAAACAGTATGCTCTGTAATTCATTTAAAATTAATTTCAGATTCCGTGTTGACATTAATTCTGCTGTGCCCTATAGTTAGTTTAAATTAAATAATCAAATAACTTATTTTCTTATCAAGAGAGATGGAGGGACTGGCCCTGTGAAATCTCGGCAACAGACTTAATGTACTGTGCCAAATCCTGTAGCATCATGCTAAAAGATGAGAAGAGCGAATATACATCGGCCTCTTCTTATATTTTAAGAAGAGGTTATTTTCTTTTTCAGGAATGTATATCTGGTTTTTTTAAAAAACACCGGTTATATACTGGTGTATTTTTATTACATTTTTTAATTCCTACTATTTAACTATGTTTAAGGAGCGTTTTTAATGATTGAGTTTATCGATGTAGATAAAACGTATCCAGGCAGCGAAACACCGGTTCATGCTCTGGATAATATTAATTTCAAAGTCGATGCCGGAGAAATATACGGTGTCGTCGGATACAGCGGCGCAGGCAAAAGTACTTTGATCCGTTGTGTCAACCAGCTGGAAAGTGTTTCAGAAGGGAAAGTTATTGTCGACGGTAAAGATTTAACTGCACTCACACCGTCAGAACTGAGAGTAACAAAAAAACGAATCGGTATGATTTTTCAGCATTTTAATCTTTTAAATTCAAAAACGATATATACGAATGTTGCTATGCCGCTAATTTTAAATAAGACACCGAAAAATGAAATCAAAGCGCGTGTTAGTGAACTGCTTGATTTTGTCGGCCTGTCGGATAAAGCGTCACAGTATCCTGACCAGCTGTCCGGAGGACAAAAACAGCGTGTCGGTATTGCGCGGGCACTTGCAACCAACCCGTCAATTCTGCTGTGTGATGAAGCAACGTCTGCACTGGATCCGCAGACAACAGAGTCCATCCTCGAACTCCTTAGAAAGATTAATAAGGAATACAATATTACAATCTTGCTGATTACTCACGAAATGTCCGTTATCCGGGATGTCTGCCATAAAGTTGCAGTAATGGAGAACGGTAAAATTATTGAACGCGGCTCTGTCTTCGATGTTTTTTCTAACCCTGAAACAGAAACCGGCAGACGGTTTGTTAATACAGTGATGCAGACAGAGCTGCCGAATTACGTGCAGGATCTGGTGCAGGAAAGCGACGGTCAGCATATTTACAGAATCAATTTCATTAATCAGCTCGCAGTGAAACCGTACCTATCACAAATCAGCAAGCTTTACGATTTAGATGTGAATGTGCTGTTCGGCAATATTACCGAGCTTCAGGGTATACCGTTTGGCAATTTAATCGTTCAGTTCGACGGTTCAGCCCCTGAACTCGAAAAAGCATTACTTTATTTAGAAGAAAACAATATTCATTACAGTGAGGTGAATACATATGCTGGTTAGCTGGAATACAATACTGGGGGCATTTTTAGAAACCGTGCAGATGGTCAGTATTTCGTTTATTTTCTCGATTATACTCGGGCTGCCGCTCGGCATTCTGTTATACGTCACTAGACCCGGCCAGATTTTAGAAAATAAAGCTGTCTTTACAGTGCTGAATGCAGTGATTAATGTCTTCAGATCACTGCCGTTCATCATCCTGCTTGTGGCAATAATTCCGGTTACGAAATTTATCGTAGGAACTTCTATCGGAACCGAAGCTGCGATTGTACCGATGGTTTTCTTTGCCGGACCTTATATCTCAAGGCTCGTGGAGAGTTCTCTGCTTGAAGTCGACGAAGGAGTACTGGAAGCGGCCGACGCTATGGGAGCAACACCGATGCAGACAATTATAAAATTCGTTCTTCCGGAAGCTCTCGGTTCTCTCATTGTAAATTTCACTATTTCCATTATCGGATTAGTCGGTGCATCTGCCATGGCCGGTACGGTTGGAGGCGGCGGCATCGGCGACCTGGCAATCACATACGGTTATCAGAGATTCGATACGATCACAATGCTGATTACAGTCATCATATTAATTATTATGGTGCAGGGTCTGCAGTCAGCAGGCAACAAACTCGCGAGAGTTGTAAGAAGAAGATAATAACAGGAGGATATAAATTATGAAAAAAGTCATTTTATTTACCAGTTTGCTTTTAATAGGGATTGTGCTTTCAGCCTGCGGTGACGGCGGTAAAGAAAAAGTCACTATCGGCATCAGTGGAACAGACACAGCAGTATGGGATTATGTAGCAGAGAAAGCTGCAGAAGAGGATATTGAAATCGAGATTGTCTCATTTAATGATTATGTACAGCCTAATACTGCACTTGCTGACGGCGAAATAGACTTAAACTCATTTCAGACTGTCGCGTATTTTGATGAATTTATCGAAGAAAGAAATCTGGATTTAGTTCCGATTGCCACAACGAATCTTGCCCCGATGGGCATTTACTCTGACTCACTGACAGACGTTAATGACATTCCGGACGGCGGCACAATCGCACTGCCGAATGATGTATCTAACCAGGGACGTGCTCTGATGCTGCTTGAGGATGCTGGTTTAATTACGCTCGTCGAAGATTATAACGGCCTCGATTCAATTGAAAATGCAATCGTTGACAATCCGAATGATTATCAGTTTGAAGAAGTCGCACCGGCACAAATTCCACGTGCCTTAGGAGATGTAGATCTCGGTGTTATTAATAACGGAATTGCCAAAGATGCAAATCTGCACCCGATTAACGACTCTATTTACCGCGAAGATGACACAGCAACTGATTATGTAAATATCATCGCTGCTAATAATGAAGATGCGGAAAATGAAACATATAACAGAATTGCTGAACTTTATCAGGAAGAAGATACTGCTGAATTTATTGAAGAAGAATATGACGGTGCTTTAATCCCGACAGTACTTGAATTAAATGACATCGGCTGGTAAAACAAATAAGCTCCCTTAATTGGGAGCTTTTAATTTACATTGATTCGATAAAGACTTCTTCCGTTTCACTTTGAGGATTAAACGTTATATCTTCACTGATATTCTGTTTCATAAATGAATCGTACATCTGTTTTGCCACAGGTTCATTGAAGTCTTCCGTAAAATTATAATGCACATCGATTTCATTATCGTTTGGACTGATTGTACCGGCAAGATAGGCGATGATGCCTTCTTCTGTGCACAGTGTTAAATACTTTACGTTTTCAAGCTGCAGCTGCTGTTCAAAGTCCGGTATTGCTTCCGGTTCGATATTTTTAATTTCCATCAAAAAACTCCTCCCGGTATTTTTATTCTTTTACCCTTTTTCACGGGAAACAATCCTCTGTTTTCATAGTAAATATGTCTGAATTTATAGATAATTATAAAAGTCATCTGTATACTGATTTATATAAACTTAAAAATGAGGGATATATATGCGTTTTGAAACGAAAGCAATCCATGCCGGCAGACAAGTCGACCCGGTCACGGGGGCAGTGACAACACCAATCCACTTGTCTACTACATACGAACGGTCTGCTGACGGTTCTTATACTGACGGTTTTATGTACAGCCGCGGCGATAACCCGAACCGCCGTTCTTTAGAAGAATGTCTGACCGCGCTTGAACAAGGACATGATTGCGTAACTTTTTCATCCGGGATGGCTGCAATTTCAGCAATCATGGAAGTTCTGCCTGAAGATAAACCCCGGAGAATTATTCTGCCGGATGATATGTATTTCGGTGTGCTCACTTTACTTGAAGAAACTGATCTAGGCAAAAGCTTTGATATTACTGCAGTGGATATGACAAATCTTGACCAGCTGAGGCAGGCAGTGGAAAGCAAAGCAACGGGTATAGTCTGGATTGAAACACCGTCAAATCCGCAAATTAAAGTTACTGACATTGCTGAAGTCGTAAAAATAGCTGAAAAAGCAGGAGCAGTGACTGTTGTGGACAATACAACCGCAACACCTGTGCTTCAAAACCCGCTTCTTCTGGGTGCAGATTTTTCACTTCATTCGGTCACCAAGTATATCGGCGGACACAGCGACTTATTACTCGGCGCTGTTGTCGCAAAAGAAGACAGTCCGATGCTTAACCGTCTTAGAACATGGCAGCACGCGAAAGGTGCAGTACCGTCATCATTTGACTGCTGGCTGGCACTGCGCGGGGTACAGTCTTTATCTGCAAGAATGTCTGTACACTGTTCAAATGCTAAAGTAATCGCTGAATTTTTAAGCCAGCACAAAAAAGTTGAAGCTGTACATTACCCCGGCCTCCCGAGTCATCCGGGGCACAGCATCGCAGCAGAACAAATGAGCGATTTCGGCGGCTTGATGTCATTTCAGGTCAAAGGAAATGATTCCGATGCACTTCAAATAGCCAATACAGTTAAAATCTTCACACAGGCCACCAGTCTCGGCGGCACACACAGCTATATAGAGCATAGGGCCTCAGTAGAACAGGAACTGACGAAAGCACCGGCTAATTTGCTGCGCTTATCAATCGGTCTTGAAAATGTAAAAGATTTAACGGAAGATTTAGAATGGGCATTGTCGGAAATATAAATCATAAGAATAAATTATATTATGAGTAACCTCTGTGTAAACGGGAATATTTCCAATAACACGGAGGTGTTCTCATGAGGAAGCACTATAAATTAGTTATTCTCGGCGGAGGGACCGGCGGCATTTCAACCGCAAGCCGCATACTCTCTAAAAAGAAAGATTTAAAAGATGATGTTTTAATTATAGAACCGGATGACTATCATTATTTCCAGCCTGCATGGCCGCTCGTCGGCAGCGGTGATGAAAAGCTGGATTCAACCTGGAAACCGATGAAAAAAGTTATACCGAAGGGAGCATGCTGGCTTCAGGCAGCAGTAAAAAATGTAGACCCTGTTAAACGTGAAGTAACGGCTGATGATACCCTCATCAGTTATGATTTTTTAATCGTCGCTCTCGGTATCGAACTTAACTACGATGCCATTAAAGGCGCACGGGAATCACTCGGACACAATAGTGTATGTACTAACTATTTATATAATCTCGTCGAATACACCTACGAATCACTTAAAAATACAAAATCTGGCAACATCATCGTAACCAAGCCAGAAGCAAAAATTAAAGGCGGTGTTTCTGCGGAAAACTCGCTGTTTACAATGGATGATTTTATCAAACAGCAGGATCGTAACGTCGATATAATGTTCAGAAGCGGGCGGGAAGAACTGTTTGAAGTAAAGAAATATAACGACAGTTTAATTAGTCAAATGGAAGAAAAACACATCGATTACAAACTGAACGAAGAACTGATTGAAGTTAAAGGCAAACAGAAACAGGCTGTATTCAAAAATACGCATACTGGCGAAACACATACTATACCTTTTGAAATGCTCGTTATTACACCGCCGATGCATGGTCCTTCAGTTTTAAAAAAGTCCGGTCTGCTGAATCAAGAAGGCTGGGTAGACGTTGATAAACACACGATGATGCACAAAAAATATACTACTGTATTTTCTCTTGGCGATTCATCCAGCCTGCCGACAGTAAAAATGGGCGCTGCTGTCAGAAAACAGCTGCCGGTGCTGGTCGATAATCTGATTGAGCGTATGAATGATCAGGAACCCACTCATAAATACGACGGCAGAACAGCTTGTCCTATCGCCACTGAATACGGTGAACTGATTCTTGCGGAATTCGGTTATGACCGGAAGCCGAAAGAAACGACTTTCCTGAATCAGGCTGATGATAAAATGATTTTTTATCAGTTCAAAAAGAATATGCTGCCGATTATGTACTGGTATGCCTTATTGAAAGGTAAATCATAACTTAAGAAAAACGGCACTGCCGCCAGTTAGCTGCAGTGCCGTTTTGTCATTTAAAAGTAAGATTTTCAAGTCTGATATAACCCGCTGCATCAAGCTCGACATTGTCAAGCTGAGCTGTATTATACGCCAAAGTCATATTTGGATGAACTAAAGGTGCATACGGCACATCTTCACGAAGCATATTATGGATATTTGTATACTCTGCCAGTCTGTCCGCATCTTCTGTTGCACTGCGTGCATTTTCCAGTGCAGCATCAACATCTTCGTTCGTATAGAATGCTCTGTTGCCGCCAAAACCTCTATTAGTGCTGAGTGTCAGCGCAGATAACAGATAATCCGCATCGCCGGTAGACGCTGTGAAACTGAGCAGGAACATATCATGCTGCCCCTGTCCCAAGCGTTCCATAAATGTTGCCATTTCAAATTGTTCAATTGTAATATTGATATTCAGCTCTTTAAGCTGTTCCTGGATATATACTGCTGAATCGATTAAATCCTGGCTGTCGTTGACCCAGATAGTTGCATCGAAGCCGTCAGCATGATTCGACTCGCGAAGTGCAGCCTGTGCCTCGTCTATATCCTGGCTAATTTCGGGCAACTCCTCGTCGTAACCAAAAACACTTGAAGAGACCATACTGTTCGGAATGGCAGCCTGCCCATCATATATACCTTCTTTTAATTCCTCTCTGTCGATTGCAAAATCAATAGCCTGACGCACCTTCACATCATCGAAAGGTTCCTTTTCTGTATTGAATCCAAGATAGTTTGTTCTCAAGGACTCCGCTTCAACAAACTCTGTGCTGTCACTGCTTTGAACCCTGTCCATCATGGCCATATCTACAGGTGTGGTAATATTTATCCCGCCGGATTCCAATTCTGCCATCATCGAACCTGACTCAGGAATAATAACAAATGTCAGATTATCAATATTGCTTTCTCCTGCAAAATCTTCGAATCTTTCAAATTCTATATTCTGTCCAGGCGCTCTCGTTTTAAACTTAACATAGTTGGTTCCATCCGGATTTTCTGAAATATAAGTGCCGGTATGCTCGGCAATCTGGTCGGAAAGCTCTGTAAATTCTTGACCGCCTGCGTCGCGCATTTCGTAATACTCTTCCGCCGTTATTTCTAATCCCGCCTTGTCGATAGCATTTTGATAATCGGCATCAATACTTTCTTTACTCATAATACTCGCCGCTGTATGCGCTAAATTATCAGGCAGCGGGGCAAAAGGATATGAGGTAGTAATATTCAGCTCATAATCATTCACAATCTCAATATCCTCAATCATTTCAAAAAGGAACACAGTAGGAGCACTGATGCTCGGATCCTGCACACGTTCGAGCGATGCTTTTACATCTTCTGCAGTAAACTCAGAACCGTTATGAAACGTTACACCTTCAGCTAATTTAAAATTCCATGTAGTTTCGTCTGTCTGCTCCCATTCTGCAGCAAGGCCGGGCTTCCGGGACATATCAAGTTCCCGCGCGACAAGCGTCTGATACAAATAGCGTCTGATTTGTATCGCATTAACATCGTTAGTTCCATGAGGATCTATAGTCGATAAATCCTGGTCAAATCCAACAACGATATCGCCAGTTTTAGCTTCTTCAGCAGCTTCGTCTCCGTCTATCTCAGCAGCTTCATCATTAGAACATGCCGCAGCGAGCGATAAGAACACAAGTGCAAACAGTAAAAACAGCTTTTTAAACATAGCAGTACCCCCTAATATTATTAAATTTTATATCCCTTTAAAATAGTTTGAATATTTAAAATTATATAATGAAAAAGTTATAAATGCTATTTATATTTTAAGAGGACTCAGTTAAATCTTATAAAGGCAGTTCTGAATTGAAGGAATTATGTTCTGTGACCGGCTAAACTCGTTACTGAGACAATGAACACCGCTCTTTGACTGGCAAATTCCTGCAAGCACTAAAAAACCGGGACAAAATTGTCCCGGCTCGCTTTTATTTAAGTTCAAGCTCTTCTGATGACATTTTTCTGACTTTCTCAAGCAAGTCGCTGTCTTCAATTAGTGACTGTCCGTAAGAGGGTATCATTTCTTTTAATTTTGTTTCCCATTTTTCAGTGTATTCCGGGAAACTCTGTCTAAATACTTCGAGCACAACTGAAACTGACACTGATGCGCCTGGTGATTCACCCAGAAGAGCTATCACAGAGTTATCTTCTGAACTGACCACTTCTGTGCCAAACTGAATGAAACCTTTACCATGCTCTTTTGTATCTTTAATAACCTGTACCCGTTTACCCGCGATATGAATATCCCAGTCCTCGTCTTTCGCCTCAGGAACAAATCTTCTGAGTTCTTTCATTCTATCGGCTTTACGCATCAACACCTGCTGGATTGAATATTTCACCAGCGGAATATTTTTAGCACCTGCCGCTGCCATCGTCAGAAGATTATCCGCATTGATGGATTTAAAGAGATCCAGATTCGAACCATATTTTAAAAACTTCGGTCCTATGGCCGCAAAGGGTCCGAACAGCAGACTCTCCTGTCCCTGGATATAGCGTCTGTCTAAGTGAGGTACTGTCATTGGGGGTGTTCCGTATGGTTCTTTACCATAAACTTTAGCATTATGACGGCCGACCACCTCAGGATTGTTGCAGACTAAAAAAGCACCGCTGATTGGGAATCCGCCCAGATGTCTGCTTTCAGGTATTTTTGTTTTCTGCAGCAGAGGAATTGCATGTCCGCCCGCCCCGATGAAAATATAGTCTGCAGTGTGGTATTCAATTTTATCTTCCTCAAGATTGCGGATTTTAACTTCCCATCTCTTATTTTCCAGCTGTCTAAAATCTAAAACTTCATGACGGTAATAAACAGCAGCATTATCATGTTCATTAATATTGCGTGCCATTTTACGCGTTAATTCCCCAAAATTAACATCGGTACCGTCATCGATTTTACTTGCAGCTACAGGCTCTCCTGATTCCCGGCCATTCATCATCAACGGTATCCACTGTTTCAGCTTATTATTATCTTCTGTATATTCCATATTACGGAACATATGATGCGTCATGAGGGCTTCATAGCGCCGTTTTAGAAAATCTACATTACCTTTGCCCATGACAAAACTGATATGAGGCAGCGGGCGAATGAATTCTTTCGGGTTCCTTATATAATTGTTCTTAATTAAATAAGACCAGAACTGTTTGGAAATCTCAAATTGTTCATTAATTGCTTTCGCTTTCCCGATATCAATAGAACCGTCTTTTTGCTCAACAGTATAATTTAATTCACATAATGCAGCATGTCCCGTTCCTGCGTTATTTGTTTCATGAGAACTTTCATTCCCGGGAGCATCCAGCCGTTCAAACAGTTTAATATTCCATCCGGGCTCTAAATCTCTGAGAAAGGAACCGAGTGTTGTACTCATAATTCCCGCCCCGATTAATATGATGCTTTTAGATGAGTTATTATCCATGTTTAGCCAGCTTTCTTCTTTATTAATCAAAAGTTATTTTATAATCATAACCGGTATATTTGCACGTTTTGCCACCTTATGCGTAACATGGCCGAGAACATGCTTGATGTCCTTTTTAGAACGTTTATTGCTCATTACTACAACTTCATAATCATTTGTTTCAATTTCTTTTTTTAGTTCTGCAAGAATACGTCCAGTGGCGAAATGAATTTTATAATTTAAACCGCACTCATCGAGCTTGTCTGTAAATGGTTTAAGGTCTTCGACTCTTTCTTTTGCAATATCATCGAAGTGTTTGCCCTGATACTTCACATTATCCGCCATCTCACTTTCTGTTATTACATTAAATATTGTAATGATGGACTCCTTGCTGTTATTCGTCAGTTTCTCCAGCTGTTTCGGCACATTCGCAAATGAGTTTCCAAAATCATATGGAAGTAAAATCTTTTTATACAAAAAAACACATCCTTTCTAATATTAAAAACAACTCTGTTACATTCCTCATTTAGTTTAATATTAAAGCCAAACGTTATACTTTTGCAATATTATACCCTTAATTCACTTATAATATCATGAAAACTATTTACCTGTTGATGATAAATATTATTGTCGCCAATTATATTTCTGAACAGTTATTTTTTTGAGAATATTAGAAGTTTAAACTTCTATAAAAGTGATACTATAATCAGTAAAGTAATTGAAGGAAATTTTCATTATAAGAAGATGTTTTCCAAAATATAATACATAAAAAATGAAGCAGCATTTCATTTTCATTCAACAATTTATCCGTTAATCATTCCACACTTGCTCGGAAGTGCTTTTAACATCTTCCTTTTAAGACAGTTTTTTAAAGGTGTGCCGGATACTTATATCGAAGCAGCAAAACTGGAAGGTGCCAACCATTTCCAGATCTTCTTTAAAATCGCTCTGCCGATGGTTAAACCTGCGTTGTTTACAGTCGCAATATTTTCATTCAACGGCGTCTGGAATGACTTCCTCGGTCCGCTGTTATACTTAAACGACGAGTCATTATATACTTTACAGCTCGGTCTGCAGGTGTCCCATGAACAGTCAACGACACAATGGAATTACCTCATGGTCGGATCACTGCTGATCCTGGCACCAGTCATCATATTATTCTTCTTTTTCCAGAAATACTTTATACAAGGCTCTAATATTCTCGGAGACAGAGAAGAAAAATAAATACATTTAAGGAGAAAAATTATGGCTCAATTACATTTGAAAAATATTAAAAAACAATATGACAGTTCTGGACCTGTCGTCGTCAAAGATTTTAATCTGGACATAGAAGAAGGGGAGTTTATCGTCTTTGTCGGTCCTTCAGGCTGCGGAAAATCTACTACTCTCCGAATGATGGCAGGGCTGGAAGAGATTACTGACGGTGAATTTTATATCAATGATAAAAAAATGAACGGGATAGCACCTAAGAACCGCGACATTGCAATGGTTTTTCAAAATTATGCTTTATACCCGCATATGACCGTATACGATAATATAGCCTTTGGTCTGAAGATTAAAAAATGGCCGAAACAGGAAATCAAACAAAAGGTCGAAGAAGCAGCGGATATACTCGGACTGACAGAATATCTGCACAGAAAACCGAAAGCACTATCGGGAGGACAGAGACAGCGTGTTGCTCTCGGACGGGCTATCGTCAGAGAAGCGGATGTTTTCTTAATGGATGAACCCTTGTCGAACCTGGATGCAAAATTGCGCGTGCAGATGAGAGCGGAGATTATGAAGCTGCACCAGCGCCTTAAAACGACGACTGTCTACGTGACCCACGATCAGACCGAAGCGCTGACCATGGCAACGAGAATTGTTATTCTTAATAATGGTGAAATTATGCAGGTGGGCTCGCCCCAGGAAGTTTACAATACGCCAGACAACTTATTTGTTGCTCAATTTATCGGTTCACCTTCTATGAATATATTCGATGGTATATTCGACGGAGAACGTTTAAAAATCGGCAGCATAAGTATTAAAATTTCGGAAGCTGACAAACGTATGCTGAACGAACTTAGGTATACAGATAAGAAAATTAAATTTGGCATCCGTCCTGAGAATGTTCAGGAGTATCAGCAGCTTTCTAAGCCGGAAGAAGCATCACCGTTCGATATAAAAGTCAGGGTAAATGAACTGCTTGGTTCGGAATTCATGATTTACTCCGAACTTGAAGGAGAAGCGATTGTAGCAAGGGTAGATGCGCATAACCAAAATAAACCCGGCGACACAATGACCTTTGCCTTTGATATGGATAAAGGACATTTCTTTGATTTCGATACAGGAGAAAGAATTACAGATAATTAAAAAATGCCTGCTTACTCGACCGGTAAGCAGGCATTTTATGTTATTTGATAATCATCACAGGTGTATTGACGCGTTTTGCGACCTTATGAGTTACATGACCAAGGACATGTTTAATATCCCTTTTAGAACGTTTGTTGCTCATTACTACCACTTCATAATCATGGTTGTTAATTTCAGTTAACAGTTCGTTGATAACACGGCCAACTTCAAAACGGACTTCATATTCCAGATCGCGTTTTTCCAATTCGTCTGTAAAAGGCTTCATTTCTTTAATTTTATCTTCTTTTATTTGATTGAACCGCTTGCCGTTGAATTTTACATCACTGGACATCTCATTTTCAGTTATAACGTTAAAAATCGTTATAATCGCACCTTCACTGTTCTCCGTCATTTTCGCCAGCTGGCCTGGTACATTTTCAAACGAATTCCCAAAATCATAGGGCAGTAATATCTTTTTATACATGCTTACACATCCTTTAATATTAATTATGTTTTATATCAATTTTTACGCTTCATTTATTAATATTCCCTTGGTTTCAATACTTACACATTTTACCTTCCGCAAAAGTATTCAAATTAGCATATCAGATTCCCACGGTTTTGAATACACCATTTATCGTAAATGTTTCAATAAACATGGCCATCTCCTCAATTGACTCTTCACAGCCGCCTTTGAGCCATTTTAAAAGTATGCCGATATGGGCATTGGTAATATAAGTAATCAGGTAATCTGTAAATATTTCAGAATCCAGTTCAACACCGAACTCTCTGCTTTTTACCTTATAAAAGTCAAACATATGCTGCGAAAAATATTTCGCAAGTTCTGCACTGCCAAGACTGTTGGCAATAACAAGCACGCGTCTGCGGTTATCTTTAAGATACTGGAACATCTTCAAAATAGTATTGTTAAGATTATTCTCATCCACATCTTTAAAACTGCTGCCTGTAATATTTTTGTAGAGCAGCTGTTCAATATCCGTCATCATCGAATTTTGATAACTCTCTATCAGTTCGTATTTATCTTTATAATAAGTATAAAATGTTCCGCGGTTAATCATAGCTTCTGAACTGATGTCCTGGATAGTAATGCTTTCGAACGGCTTTTTCTCAAGCAGGGTAATGATGGCACTGTCAATTGCGTTTAATGTTTTCTGTACTCTTAAATCTTTTTTCAAAAATAAACAACCTTTCTTTTAAATGTGTCGGTTATCCTACAAACATGGATATATCAACCATTGAAGAATAATTTAATCGCCTTATAATGGTTTATTGTACATCGTGTACGATAACTTTAACACAAAAAAATGAAGGATGATTAAATGTTACAGGATTTTAAATTTGTATTTAAAAAACCGTTGTTATTAGTATCTCTTGCAGTCATTTCATTATTTCCGGTTATATATGCATTGACATTTCTCGGTGCAATGTGGGACCCGTATGACCGCACAGGCGATATGCAGTTCCATATAGTAAATGAAGATGCAGGCAATGAGGATATAGAGCTCGGAAAAGAAATCGAAGCTGAGCTGAAAGATAACGACCAGCTGGACTGGCAATTTTCCACTCTGGAAAAAGCAGAAGAAGCAATTAAAAGCGGAGAATCATACGGATATCTGGAAATCCCCGCAGATGCTTCTGATAATGCCATGACCTTCTTAAGCGAATCACCGGAAAATGTAAACCTTAAACTAAAGACAAATCCGGGATTCAATTTCATCGGTTCAATTATGTCTGAACAAGTCGGTTCAGTCTTAGTCGAAACAGTTCAAAAAGAAATTACAGAAACATATACCAAAACATTGATTAGCGAACTCGACAGTTTGTCCGACCAGAGTGATGAAGCACAAGATGCCATTGCTGAGCTGAAGAACGGTGCAGTCACACTTGACGATGGACTTGGCCAGCTCGAGGACAGCTCAGCGCAGTTAAAAGAAGGCGCAGACAACCTTGAAAGCGGCGCTTCACAAGTCAGCGAGGGAGCAGGAACACTGTATAATGGTGAACAGCAATTTACAGGACAGATCACTCAGCTGGCACCAATGCTTGGAAATTACGCACAGCCGGTTCAAGGTGCACAGTCAGAACTTGAAAATGGAGCAGGCCAGTTAAATGAAGCCGGCACACAGCTTGCTGGCGGGGCTTCTGAATTGAATTCAGGTATTGGGCAAATGAACGGCGGTATCAGCGAGTTGAAAGCAGGCTCCAGCGAATTGGCAGAAGCACTTACAGAGGTTGATACCAGATTTAACGAGCTGCTTGCGGAAATAGAAGAGCAGAATATTGTTTTCAGTGATGAGGGAGCAGAAGCGATTGCAAGTCCTGTTAACCTGGATATTGAGTCCATGGTGGATACACAAAACTATGCGCAGAGTTTTGCACCGTTAATTATTGCAGTCAGCCTGTATATCGGAGCTATTACATTTAATGTTGTATACCCGATGAATAAAATATTCGAAAATAAGAAAAATGTATTCAGCCAGTGGCTCAGCCGCGGTCTGCTGTTTTTATCTCACTCGGTAATCATTACAACTCTGCTGTATGCTGCAATTGTCTGGGTAATGCAGATTGAGATTGCCAGCCACTGGAGATTTTACTTTGCGATGCTTGTATGGTCTCTCGTTTCCATTTCCATTATAGGATTGCTGGTAATGATATTCGGCAACTTCGGAAAATTCCTCGGAATCGTGCTGCTGATTGTACAGTTATCATCAAGCGGCGGAACTTTCCCGATAGAAACTGCAAACAATTTCTATCAAACGCTTTATGAATTCCTGCCGATGGCATTCGTCGTGTCCAGCTTTAAAGATGCGATTTTCGGCCAGGCATTTAACATGGAATTCAGCACAATAATGTATATCCTGCTAGCAATAGCTGCAGGTGCTTATCTGCTCGTATTGTTAGTATTATGGCTGAAAGATAAATTCCCTAAATATGAAGAAAAAGCGAATAAAATGGCCAAATTTGAAAACTAAAAGTTCAGCCCGCTGACCGAGCGGGCTTTTTTTCTTTATCGGCTTGTTTGGCATAGCATTTATGCCGACTTTTCTCATCATTCCCGCGCTTATATTTGCAGGACCCGGCGCAGGGACAACGTTCAGCCTCGCTGTAATGTTCTTCGTGGTGCGGACCCGTACGGTGGAAGATTCGTATTCCCTGTCTGGTATGGCCCAGTCAATCGGTTACCTGATTGCTGCAGCAGGACCATTATTTCTCGGAATTTTATCTGATTACACTGGATGGACGCCGCCTTTGATTATTTTAATGATTGCAGCAATAATTATCGCTATACTCGGCCTGATTGCAGGGCGTCCGGTTAAAATCGGTAATCAAAAAGAAACTAATAATTAAATTCTATAACAGCCGCATTAAAGAAAATGCGGCTGTTTTCATATTCAAATTGCACTCGATGTGTAAGTTTGGTATTATCAATAGGCTATTTATTTAAAAGAAAAGGAATCGCGGATGAATAATCCCGCATCCTAAAAATATTAAGGAGCACATTAATGAAGGATTCTTCAGATCCAGCCAGTAAAAAATTATCGAAAGTATTTATATATTCTGTGCTGATAGTCGGTACACTTGTAGTTATCGGCGCCATAAATCCAAATGGATTCGGGTCAGTCGCAGGGTTCATAGCAGATTGGGTTAGTAATTACTTCGGATGGTATTACATGATAATCACCTCCGTTACTCTATTCTTTTGTATTTTTCTTATTTTCAGTCCGATTGGCAAATTAAAGCTCGGAAAACCGCACCACAAGCCTGAATTCAGTACACGTTCATGGCTGATGATGCTGTTCAGCGCAGGCATGGGTATCGGGATGATATTCTACAGTACATCAGAACCGATCGCCCACTTTTTCGCACCGGCAACTGCCGATCCCGAAACAGAGGAGGCAACGCTGGAAGCAATCAGAGCAACCATATTTCACTGGGGTGCACATGCTTGGGGAATGTATGGTGCTGTTGCACTTGCTCTGGCTTACTTTCAGTTCAGAAAAGGTGAGTCAGGTCTCCTGTCAAAAACTTTACGTCCTATACTTGGTAATAGAGTAGACGGGCCGATTGGCATCCTTATCGATGTTCTGACTGTATTTGCAACAGTAGTCGGAGTCGCAGTGTCTTTAGGTATCGGCACGACTCAAATCAACGGCGGCCTGAATTACCTGTTTGGTGTCCCGATTAACATCGGCATCCAGGGGCTTATTATCGCTGTCGTCACTGTATTATTTCTCGGCAGTGCTTGGAGCGGTTTAAGTAAAGGAATTAAATACCTGAGCAATTTGAATACGCTCCTCGCTGCTATACTGCTGCTGGCTATTCTTATACTGGGGCCAACACTCCTTATCTTGAATATGCTGCCGACAGCTGCCGGCGAGTACATTAATACATTTATAGCAAGGACGCTCGATGCAGCACCTTTAAACAATCAGAAAAACGACTGGCTCCAGTCATGGACTATTTACTACTGGGCATGGTGGCTGAGCTGGAGTCCTTTTGTCGGTATCTTTATCGCACGGGTATCAAAAGGACGGACGGTCCGTGAATTTATTTTAGGCCTGCTTATTGTGCCGACCTCTATCGGTATCATATGGTTTACTGTATTTGGCGTTACCGGCATTGAAATTGCGAGCAAGGTACCGTCACTGGTTGAATTCGGACCGGAAACTCAGCTTTTTGCTATTTTTAATGAGATGCCGCTGAGCGTTCCTCTGTCGATTCTGGCGATTATTTTAGTATCATCATTCTTTATTACGTCAGCGGACTCCGCAACCTTTGTACTCGGCATGCAGACATCACACGGTTCGCTTCGTCCTACATCAAGTATTAAGGTCGTCTGGGGCATCAGCTTGTCAGCTATTGCTTTTATACTGCTCTTATCAGGCGGAGAAACAGGGCTCGAAGCTCTGCAATCTGCAGCAATAATTGCAGCACTGCCTTTCAGTTTTGTAATTATTATGATGATGATTTCATTCTATAAGGATGCAAATGAAGAAAGAAAATACCTCGGTCTGACCATTACTCCAAATTCCAAACGTATGGAAGAGTATATTAAAAAAGAAGAACGGGAGTATCAAGAACAAAAAGAAGCAGGTGTCGATGAAAGAGACCTGTAATTAAAAGTATCTACCCCGCAAGCTGAACTTATTTCAGCTTGCGGGGTATTTTTTATCAGTTTTATAACAAGTGCTCTTCATACTTTGCCATTTGCTATAATTATAATGATACTATTACAGAAATGTGGAGATGCAGATGTACGAACTCATGCTGATTATGCTTGAGAGACTTGGATTAATTGTAATGCTTGCCTTTATAGCAACCCGTCTGCGCTTTTTCAGGAATATGATTTCCCCAGCTGTACTGTCTCGAAAACAGCAATATACCGCTATTATATTTTTTGGAGCTTTTGGTATTATCGGCACATATTCCGGCGTGACTTTTCAGGCAGAACCCTTCCTTCTGCAGCGTTTGAAAACAGATATTTTCAATCATGAAGCAATTGCCAACTTCCGAGTTATCGGCGTTGTGCTCGGCGGGCTGTTCGGAGGATATAAAGTGGGAACTGCAGCTGGACTGATTGCCGGGGGACACCGTATGCTGCTTGGAGGTTTTACTACATTCCCCTGCGGTATTGCTACTATTGCAGCCGGTATTTCAGCAGCCTGGATTCGCGCTAAAAATCCGGAAATTACAGCTAAACCGCTGCTGGTATTTTTGATTGGCGCCGGAGCAGAAATGCTGCAGATGGCTTTAATTGTTCTTTTAGCACGTCCTTACACCGAATCGCTGGCGCTTGTTCAGCACATCGCACTGCCTATGATTCTGGCGAATGGAATTGGCTGCGCGCTTTTTCTCCTTATTATTAAAAGCGTAGCAAAAGAAGAAGAAAAGGCAGCAGCAGTGCAGTCACAAAAAGTACTCCGCATCGCTGAACAGACTCTTATACATTTAAAATCCGGTTTAACTCCGCAGTCTGCTGATAAAGTATGTACAATACTTTATAAAGAATTGAATCTTAAAGGTGCGGCAATTGACGACGGGAAAAATCAGCTTTCACATATCGGCGGACTCAGCAGTGCTGCTGTATCCGCACCTTTAAACAGCCGGGACACAATTATTGGAACTTTGAAATTCTATTTTCATTCTCAAAAAGATATAACATCCCTAAAAAAAGAAACTTTGTCCGGACTTGCGAACTTGCTGAGCAGCCAGCTTGAACTGGCAGAGGCAGATAGACTCTATAATCTTGCTAAAGATGCTGAGATTAATGTTCTGCAGGCTCAGATTAACCCGCATTTTCTTTTTAACACTTTAAATACTGTTATTTCGCTGATTCGCATCAATCCAGAAAAGGCGAGAACTGCGCTGAGATCTTTATCTAAATTCATACGGCAAAATCTGTATTCCACCACTGTATCTTTGCAAACGCTGGAAGATGAAGTTGAACATGTAAAATCATACTTATCGATCGAACAAATCCGGTTTGAAGACAGAATTGCAGTGTCCTACCAGATAGATGACAGCTGTCTGCACAATAAATTACCCCCTCTAACCCTTCAGCCTATTATCGAAAATGCTGTTAAGCATGGATTCAAAGGAAAGATTGAGAAGTGTGAACTTAAGGTTACTATTCGGGATTATCAAGATAATATAGCTTTATATATTGAAGATAATGGTTCAGGTGTAAGCGAGGATAATCTTGTGAATTTGGCGGCAGACGTCAGCAGGAACACAGAGGGCAGTGGGATTGCCTTATATAATATTAATAAAAGGCTCCAAATGACTTTCGGCAGCGACTGCGGTCTCAATTTCAAATCCCGGCCGGATTATGGTATGACAGTATATTTCAATATCCCTAAAATTTCCTAATGTTTTTGAAAGGACTCGTTCAATAATGAATCAAACAATAAAAACACTCGTGGCAGATGATGAAAAATACAGCCGCGAAGAATTAAAATATTTACTCGAAGCACATCCGGCTATACAGATTGCGGGAGAAGCCTCGACTGGCCGTGAAGCTTTGGCAAAAGTAATAGCTGACGAGCCTGACTTGCTCCTTCTCGATATCGAGATGCCGGAAATGAACGGCACAGAGCTTGCCGCCGTATTGAAAAAGATGAAGAACCCGCCGCTTATTATATTTACAACTGCTTATACAGAGTATGCTGTTGAAGCCTTCAAAGTTCAGGCTGCTGATTATTTGCTAAAACCAGTCGATGAGGCGGAGTTATCGGAAGCTATTGCACATGTTTCTGAACTGCTTGACTTCAAACGGGAGCGGACCCGCGGCAAGCTTGCGGTCGGGGGAGATGAGTCCATCACTTATCTCAACCCTGCTGAAGTTCTGTTTGTTTCTCGTGAAAACAATACGACAGCGGTTGTCTCATCTAAAGGTGTCTTCAGCAGCAGGAAGACGTTAAAAGAACTCGAATCCCGTCTTCTTCCGCATTCATTTTTCCGTGTCCATAAAAGCTATCTCGTTAATACTGAGGTGATTACAGAAATGACACCCTGGTTTAACGGAGCTTTTCAGCTCACTTTAGAGGGTACAGATGTTCAAATACCGGTCAGCCGAAATTACGTAAAGGCTCTCCGTGCCCACATAGAATTATAATAAAGACCTGTTACAGTGCTTATTTTGCATTTGAACCTCCTGTTTCGACACGATAGCTGAATCTCCCCAAAATTGTTTGTATATTTTGTAAACTATAATAATGAAAACGCATTCACAATAGGGGGAGCAGAATGATTACATTTTTAGGAGCAATCGCTCTGTTATTAATAGGGTATTTTACTTATGGAAAGTTTGTCGAAAAAGTTTTCCAGCCAAAAGAACTTCGGGCGACACCAGCTTATACAGAACATGACGGGGTCGATTATCTGCCCATGCATAAAAATAAAAATGCACTGATTCAATTAATCAGCATCGCCGGAGTCGGGCCAATATTTGGTCCTATTATGGGAGCACTTTACGGTCCGGTGGCATTTATATGGATAGTGCTCGGATGTATATTTGCCGGCGGTGTCCACGATTATTTAACCGGCATGATTTCCATCCGCAACAACGGCGCACACTTGCCGGAACTTGCCGGAAAGTTTTTAGGGAAAGCAATGAAGCATGTCGTTAATGCTTTTTCGATTCTGCTGCTGCTTCTTGTCGGTACAGTATTTGTCGCTTCACCTGCAGATTTACTTTACGACCTTGTTAATGGAGCCGTACCTGTTGTAGTATTTGTCGTCTTAATTTTCATCTATTATCTGCTGGCGACTATACTGCCAATCAATAAAATTATTGGAACAATCTACCCTTACATAGGTGCATTGCTGTTATTCAGTACTGTGGGAATCGGGATTGCTCTCGTCTGGAACCAGGCGCCGGTTCCAGAACTGTCGTTTACAAACACTCATCCGGAAGGCGCAGCAATCTTTCCGCTTCTGTTCCTAACGATTTCATGCGGGGCGCTGTCAGGCTTCCATGCTACTCAAACACCGATTATTTCCAGAACAACAAAAAACGAAAATCAGGGCCGCAGAATTTTCTACGGCATGATGATTGCAGAAGGTATCATTGCTATGATTTGGGCAGCCGCAGCTATGAGTCTTTTTGACGGTCCGGTTACCTTGAATGAACTGATAGCAACAATCGGTACCGGCGGTATTGTTAATGAAATTTCAACGATGATGCTAGGTCCGATTATTGGAACATTCGCAGTTCTAGGTGTAATAGTTCTTCCGATTACTTCCGGAGACACTGCCTTCAGAAGTGCACGGATGATTATTGCAGACTATATCCGCGTACCTCAAAAGAAAATAATGAGCAGAATCTGGATTGCGGCACCGATATTTATCGTTTCAATCATACTGACAAATATGGACTTTACGCTGTTATGGCGGTACTTTAACTGGGCGAACCAGTCAACCGCAATGATCGCCTTATGGATTGGTGCAATGTATCTGTTCATCGGCAAGCGCAACTACTGGATTGCAGTCGTTCCCGCAGTGTTTATGACGATGACCGTATCTACCTATATTGTGAACGCACCAATCGGCTTAAATCTGCCGATGAATATTTCTTTAACAATCAGTGCTGTAATTACTGTCCTGATTACTATTTTATTCTTTGTTTCAGCAAAAAAACGCCGCAGTGAAAACATTCCTCTGGAAACCGATGTTTCAGAATGGAATGAAAAACACTACGCTTATTCAGATTAATAGGATAAAACAACTTATGTCTGCACCGGTGAGTTTACCAGCTCTCCGGTTCGGGCATATTTTATAATAAGAAGCTGTTTAAATCCGACAAGATAATAATGAGGGGAGGATGCATCTGATGAAAAATTGGATGATACTGTTATTCATAATAATATCCGTCACTTTAAACGCATGCGGCAGCGGTGATAATACAGATGAAGATCCGGAAAGCAATACATTAGGAAAAGCAGTATCCGAACCTTCAGAGGAAAAGGCAGAATCAGAAGAACAAGATTTGGAAACAGAAGAAACGGCAGAGGAAGAAGAAGCGCATCAAAGGCACAGTGAAGATACTGCTGATAATGAAGAGTCTAAAGAAAATTATACTGCTGCTGAGCATTGTATTATGACCCAGCTGGCAGAATGCGAAAACGTTCCTCCTGAAGATCAGTTTAAGGCATACAGAGACCTTGTTGCTGACAGCACACTGCCGGAAGCTCCCGGGAGCGACTGTCTGCCTTGTGCCGTCAAATATTCCTTTGAAGCAAAATACGGAGAATCTGACCCGGTGAATTATTCAATCCTCCCGCGTTCAGAAAAAATGCCGGAAGATATCTCCGACCCGTCGGAATTTGTTCAGCAGTATCTGTTTTCATTGCCGGCATTTTTTAATAACCATGACGAGACAGCACTCAGCTTTTACCAGCCTGACTCAGCAGGTTATCATGCCTTGTTTGCAAATAAAGCATCCGGAAACTTCAGCAATCATATGACTTATTCCGTTTTTATCAATTCTGAAGTGGAGAACCTTGATGGCAGTATGAATATCTATGCTTACCGGACATACTCACATATAAATACCAATGGTATTTTCGAAGTCTACGCCCGCTATAATTTGATTGAGCAGGATGGCCGATACTATCTGACAGACTATGAAGAACTGGAAAATACGCGTATAGAATAAACTTAAAAATAAAAGCCTGGTCAGTAAAATTTAGCTGACCAGGCTTTTTAGTGTGACAATTACATGTTTATATTACGTAAATGTGTCGATTCAATGGTAATAGTCAGAAATAATACAGCCAGATGTCATTATTACATTCCCGATATTAAATGTAACTTTATTATTATTGAGCTGTAACACATGTAAAATATATGTGTGTTACATTGGTAACTGTCTTGGAAAACAAAGACTTTATAAAAGTTTGGTTTGCTTTAGAGAGAAAAAAATTACTTTTTATAATATATATTTTGGAGGAAGAAAATTTTATGAAGAAAACAATTTTAGCTACGACATTAGCATTAGGTTTAGGCGTAACAGGAGTTGCTGCAGGTCAGGACGCAGAAGCTTCTTCAATAGATAAAGCAGAACTTGCTCACACAGCTCAAAACAATCCGGAAGTACTGAATGCATCTGCAATACACGATGGTGCTTACGACTATAACTTCAACCACGGAAACTTTAACTACGACTTCGAATCAGATGGTACTAACTACTCATGGGCTTACAGCGGAACTGGTGAAGCACAAGCACAGACTCCAGCAGTAGAAAAAGCAGCACCTGCAGTACAGGAAGAAACACAAAATGTTCAATACAACAACTACACTGAAGAAGTACAAGAGCTTGCACAAAATACACAAGCAGCAGCTCCAGCAGTACAGGAAGCAGAAGAAGTTGAACAGCCTGCAGCAGCAGCACCTGCACCAGCTGAAAAAACACAGCAGTCAACTGGCGGATCAACTAAGTCACAATTCTTAGCTGCCGGCGGAACTGAAGCTATGTGGAACTCAATCGTATTGCCAGAATCAAGCGGTAATCCAAATGCAGTTAGCCCGAACGGTTACCAAGGATTAGGCCAAACGAAGGAATCATGGGGTACTGGTTCTGTTGCAGAACAGACTTCTGGTATGCTTAACTACGCTGAAGAGCGTTATGGTTCAGTCGATGCAGCAATCCAATTCCGTAATGCTAACAACTGGTGGTAAGATTTAAACATTAAATTGTTATAAGTAAGACCCGTATTCATTCATGAATGCGGGTCTTTATTTTTATATAAAGCCATATTATTATTCGTTTTAAATTCGTTAAGGGAGATTAAGATGTCTGAAATAGAAAAGCAAAAGATAAAATATTCTGAGCTTAATATTTATTGAAATCTTCAGGTATCATTGGTAATTAGAAAGGTTTAAATTATTCAATTTAGGCTATAGTATTCTATTAAGAGTAATAGAAAGCAGGTTTATTATGGCCAAAATATACAGTGCAGTTAAACTTCCTGATACTGCTGTAAAAATTATTGAAAATCAAAATATTGAATTAGATATGCACGATGAACTGACAACACCGGAACAGGATCAGATTATTGAAAAAATTAAAGATGCAGACGGCTTAATTACCGGCGTCAATGTCCAGGTGCCGGCCGAAGTAATTAAGGCGAGCGACTCGCTGAAAGTTATTGCTAATGTCGGTTCAGGCTTTAACAATATCGATGCTGAAGAAGCAAATAAACAGGGTATTGCTATAACAAATACGCCTGTTCATGATTCTGTCGCCTCGACCGCAGAGCTTGCAGTCACGTTAATGCTGGCTTTATCTCGGCGTGTACTGCCGGGTCACGACATGGCAGTTAAAAATGAATTTAACGGCTGGCAGGTAATGGGTTACTTAGGCGGTCACCAGGTTGTGGACAAAACACTCGCGATTGTCGGCTTTGGACAAATCGGACAGTATATTGGAAAACTGGCTCAGGCATTTAATATGAAACTTCTGTATGTTGATCCAGAAGAAAAAGATACAGATATTACTGCTGAAAAAGTAAGTCTTGAAGAAGCTTTAAAAGAAGCAGATTATATAATTACACAAGTAAACTACAACGAAACCTCCCATCATCTATTCGGTAAAAAAGAATTTGAACAGATGAAAGAGACTGCTTATTTCATCAATACCGCACGTGGTGGTGTTGTAGATGAAAGTGCGCTTGTGGATGCTCTGAAAAATAAGCAAATCCAAGCCGCAGCCCTGGATGTTCACGAAGAAGAACCGCATATTAACGAAGAACTTGCGAAACTTGATAATGTAATTCTGACACCGCACATCGGTAATGATACCTATGAAGCGAGAAATGCAATGGCAGAAACTGCAGCCGATCAGGCAGTTAAAGCCTTGCAGGATGCTCAGCTGGATTATCAGGTAAACAAATAAGATGAAATAAGCAAAGCCTCACAGTATAATACAATTAAATAAAATAGTTCTCTTATTAAGAGTGAGTGAAGGGACTTGGCCCTGTGAAACTCCGGCAACAGCTTGTAAAAGCGATGTGCCAAATCCAACAGTTGCAATCAACTGGATGATAAGAAGCCGCGTTAAAGCTCTTCTTAATTTCAGAAGAGCTATTTTATTTGAAAAAAATAAAAAGGTGGTAATCAAATGAAAACCGTCCGCGAACTATTTTCAGAATTGGATGAGTGGAAAGCTTACAAACCGTCCAGCACGATGAGCAGCATAGCAAAGTCGAATCATATTATGAGACTGAAGCAGGAAATTAAAAATCGAATTGATGTTGAAGAATATAAAGATTATATACTGTTGAAAGAAGAAAGATGAAGAGTATCCCATGATTTACTTTGGTATCATTAACTAAAAGCAGAAAAGGAAGATTAATGATATGCTCTCCTTTGGTACAATCGTAAAAATCATATTACTCATAGTTTCATTTATAATGATGCTTATTACAGAAATGAAGCATAAATTAGCTAAACCGGAATATAAAACAAATATACAAAGACCTGGTTCTTTTATCACCTTTTTTCACAGGTTACTGCTGGTGCAAAGTGTGATTTTGGCTGTTCTTACAATTGTGATGACGTTAGCAGGAGAAACAGAAGCCTCATTAGTATTTGCAGTTGTGACATTCTTCAGCACAATCCTCACAGCAGGTATTAAGCGGAAATATGATATGACCTATCAGGAAAAAGAAGATTACTTCATTCTTACAATTAAAAAGCAGCAGGTTAAAGTTTGTTATGAAGATATCAGCCATTTTCAGCTGGGTCTTCAAAATATCTGGCTGCAGGATAAAACAAAGCCAAATCAGGAATTTATCGGTGTGAATTTGGCTTTGTTTAAACCGGAAATTTTGATTAGAACATTGACTGAAATGACTATTAACGGTCAGTTTCCACGTGTGGAAGGTGTGTATCCGGACAATAGTGTCTATCCTGATGATCCGCTTAGAAAAAAAGAACTGACAGGTTTTTTAATTAGACACCGCTACGATTATTTGATAGAAGACTATATAAAACAAATGAAAAGTCAGCAAGTTTAATACAGCTTGTTTAAAAATAACTGCCCGTGTAAAAAGCAGATAATTTACTCGTAAGCATTTGTACTTGCTTTTCCATCCCTTCCCCCTTATTATAGACTCATAATATCCATAATTAGAGGTGAAGCAATGAAATTCTCAAGAGGTACAGATTACGCGCTGCACGCTCTCGCTTATCTAGTCAGCAGAAAAGACAGTGATGAAAAGATTCCGGTAGCGGATCTCGCAAAAAAACTCGATGTTTCAAGCACTTACCTTTCAAAAATACTTGCACGTCTCGTTAAATATAAATATATTATTGCAAACAGCGGCGCCAAAGGCGGTTACTCACTGCCTGCCGACTGGGCAGATATTTCTGTTTACGATGTCATCGTCGCGATTGACGGTGAACCGACTCTGTTTGAAGACAGCTTTAATCATGGAAATGAATGCAAAATTCAAAGATTGATGATGGAAGTTGAAACGGATATGGTGCAGTCTCTTAAAAAAAGAAGTATTAAAGATCTGATCTAAAAAGACGATTTGAATACAAGTCGTTTTTTATCACGCTAATTATGGATATTATAACTCTATAATATATATTAAGGTGGAATAATTATGTATGATGCTATTATAATAGGCGGTGGACCAGCAGGTCTGAGTGCCGCTTTGAACTTTGGACGCGGACTAAAAACAGCATTGGTTATCGATGCGGGTGAACCGAGAAACAGAGTGACAGAAGAATCTCACGGCTATCTGACTCAGGATGGCGTTAGTCCTGCAGAATTTAGGAAAGCGGCAGAAAAAGATGCTTTGAGTTACGATGGCGTGTCGCTGGAACGAGATTGGGCTACAAACATCGAAAAAACAAATGAATATTTTACAGTTACCACAAAGAAAAAACAATATACCAGCCGTCAGGTGCTCCTCGCTGCAGGTATCAGAGAACATTCCCCTAAAATTAAAAATTTCGAGCAGTTCTACGGCACTTCGGTTTTTTACTGTCCATGGTGCGACGGCTATGAATTAAGAAACCGCCGTCTGGCAGTGATGGTTGACGAAAACTTCATTAATCATATGCCGATGCTGATTTCTAACTGGAGCAGCGAATTACTCATATGCATGAATGGAACCGGTGAAATTTCAAATGAGAACAAAGAGCTTTTTGAAAAAAAAGGTTTTAAATACGAGGAATCAGTTATTACAGAACTAAACGGCGCTGATGGTGAAGTGAAATCAATCACATTTGAAGACGGCACGACTGAAAATATCGAAGGTATGATTGCAATGATGGAATGGGATACACACTTCGATTTCCTTGAAGGTTTGGATATTAAACGAGGCGAAAAAGGGGAAATCGAAACCGATCAATTCGGTGCAACTTCAGTTCCCGGATTATTTACTGCAGGCGAAACAAAAACTAATTTTACCGGACAGCTGATTAATGCGGCGGCAAACGGTGCGGATGTTGCGAAATTTATGATTATGCAGCTGGTGCAGAAAGACTATTAAGAAGCATACAAAAAGCACGATACAAACTGGTATCGTGCTTTTTTCTATCTTTAAAGTTCTCCCTTCCATTCTTTAAAGAAAGTTTCGAGAAATTGCTTCATAAATGCTTCCCGCTCTTCAGCTATTTTAACTGCTGCCGGGGTATTCATCTTATCTTTTAACAGCAGTAATTTTTCATAGAAATGGTTAATAGATGTCGATTCACCATGACGATATTCTTCAAAGCTCATACTGTCTCTGACAGGAATTTCCGGATCGTACATCGCCTGCCCCTTGGTACCGCCGTACTGGAAAGTTCTCGCAATTCCTATGGCACCTAAAGCATCCAGACGGTCAGCATCCTGAACGATTTGAGCCTCGATATAAGAAAGTTTTTTTCCAGTACCGCCTTTAAATGCCATGGTCGTGATGATGTTTATAATCGTATTGATGGCCTTATTATCAACTTCATTGCTCTCAAGCAGCTTTCTGATACGTTCCAGTGCTGTATTAACATTAGAAGTCACCTTATCATCCGGGATATCATGCAGCAGCGCAGCTGCGATGACGATAAAAGAATCCGCTTCTTCATATTTTAATATTTCCCCGGCAATATCTCTGACTCTCTTGATATGGTACCAGTCATGCCCGCTCTTTTCGTTCAGCAGTTCAGCCTTGACCCACTCTTCAATATTTACTAATACTGTCTTTTCATCCATGAAAGAATGCCCTCCGTCAGTTATCATAGTTTTACCTTTATTATACGTTGTTTCATTAATATTTAACAAAATGATATAAAAATATTGACACAAAGAGGGTTTTTATATTATTGTTAAAGAATATTATTATATTAAGCGGATATGGCGGAACTGGCAGACGCGCTAGAATCAGGCTCTAGTGTCTTAATCGACGTGGGGGTTCGACTCCCTTTATCCGCATTCTCTAAAAGACCATTCAATGAATGGTCTTTTTTTATTGCAGCTGTCGAATAATTTAACTGGAAAGCATTTTTACCGCTATTTTAACTGCCAAGGCATCATCAATATATCCCATCGGGAATACATAATCCGGAATTACATCAACGGGAATAATAAAATATAACAAAGCACTCCCCATAATACCCAATTTATAATTCGCAGCTTTCCCTTCCGTAAATTGAGTATAAAATTCTTTTAAGTGTTCAATAAATGGACCTGCACCGCTCACTTTCTCTACCTTTTTCTCAAATTGCCCAAGTATTGTTTCTCTTCCTTCTTCTGTCTTTGCACAGTGTTCATATTGTTTTAACTGCTGCCGTACCTCATCAACACTAAAGTCATTATTATAGAAATTAGTCTCTGCAAGAGTCTGATAAATTTCATCTGCGGATAAGGAAACATCTGATGTGTCAGCCTGATCCTCAGCATTCATAGAATAACCAGCAGCATCCAGCAGCTCATTTATCGAAATACCTAAATGTCCAGCGAAGGTATTGATATGTCCGATATTTACTTTGCGCTTCCCGTTGATAATGCGAGAGACAGTCGCTTTATCAATACCGGTTTCACTGCTGAACTGTCTCAATGATATCCCGCGTTCATCCAGCAGCTCTTTTAATCGGCGGCCAAAGTTCTCTGCACTCATATTTTCCTGGTCCTTTCTTATTTTAAAATTTATGTATTCATTTTAATAACTGGTATTTTTCTATCAACGTTTGCTAACTGTTAAGCCTCTGTTTCTCTTTTAATTTCTTTGGCTGCGAGCACCAGTAAGCCGACTGCTATTGAAATGCTCAGAAATGACGATCCGCCCTGACTTAAAAAGGGGAGCGGTATGCCCGTCAGCGGAATCAGACCCGATATACCGCCGAGATTAAGAAATACCTGAACACTGATATAAATCGCAATCCCGATACAAAGCAGACTGTAAAATCGCTGTGATGCTTTAAAAGAATAGTAAATCGCTTTACCAACGATTACTATAAACAGCAGCAGTATTACGATAACTCCAATCAAACCAAGCTCTTCTGCAATCACTGCAAAGATAAAATCTGTATGAGGCTCCGGCAGGTATCCGAGCTTCATGATACCGTTGCCTAGACCGCCACCGGTCAAACCGCCATGCGAGATGGATATCAATGAGTTAGTTAATTGATAACTGGTACCGTCAGCATCCGAGAAAGGATGCATGTATGTTTCTATTCTCGCACGCTGATAGCCGGATAGAATATTACCGGTAATCACATAACGTACTCCGATCAGCAGCGACAGAATCACGGCTAAAATACCCGATACTTTAAAGATAATTTTCACAGGAAATCCTGAATATAAAAACATACCGGCAATAATAGAAATTGTAAGCAGCCAGGTGCCAAAATCATTAAGCAGCACAAGACATGAAATACCACCCACCAGCAGAAGGGGCAATAAGTTTTCGGCTCTCTGTGCCGACAGCTTTTGATATTTTTGATTATAGATATAAGCAAGATACAAAATTACCACTATTTTAAAAAATTCAGAGGGTTGAAAACGCCCGAGAAACGGCACTTCTAGCCAGCGGCTTTTACCATTTACTTCTACACCAAAAATATGAGTCAAAAGAAGTGCCAGAAATATCCCGATAATCATGAAAAGCTGCAGCCGTTTATCTTTCAGCAGCTTTGCAGGCATTAAATATGCCATAACAAATACAAGTAAAAAACCAATAACAGTATATTTAAGCTGAGAAAAATAATAAAATTTCGGGTCGCTGTAATCACCCTGCATTGCCATTACCATGCTTGCGGAATAAATCATAACAAGTCCTGTTAAACTTAAAATAATATATGTAATTATTATAGTGAAATCTATGTTTTTAGAACTCTCTCTGAGGATGTTGAACAATCTTTTAATAGATTTCATATATAAATGCCTCCACAGTTAACACTTTTAAAAATAAAGATGATCTAAATTAATCTACTAGGTAATATAGGATACCGTTGACAAAATGTCAACGGTATCCTATTTTTATCTGAGATAACCATGAAGATGGTACTAATAAAAATAAACGATAAGACTCGGAGTATTTTCCAGAGCTTATCGCTTAGTTAGTTAATTACCGCTCAATTCATCATGAATCAGATTAATATTGTAATTTAAATATTTAATATAAGTATCCACTTCTTCTCCTGATTTTCCAATTTCATCGGAATATATCGGTTTACTGGAAAGCGGTACTCCTGTCTGGCTGGATACTGTTTCCATCGGCCGCGTATCGACGTTTGACTCGATGAATAGCACAGGTACATCATTCTCCTCTATAAAGGAAACAAGTGAATTAATTTGTTTCGAAGAGCCCGTTTCTTCAGTGTCGATTGCCCAAATATATCCTTCTTCAAGGCCGTAATCATCGGCTAAATATTGAAATGCACGTTCGCTTGTCACCAAAATACGGTCATCTTCAGGAATATCATCTATTTTTTGCTGATACTCTTCTTCAATCTCTGTCAGGCGTGTAAGATATTCTTCTGCTCTCTCTTCGTAGTTTTCCTTATTCTCAGGGTCTTTTTCTATAAAACAGTCCCGCATATCTTCCGCCATTTTTATACCAGCTTTAGGACTGATAAAAGCGTGAGGGTTAATTTCTTCATCTTGTCCCTCGTCATCTGTAATATACATCGGGTCAATACGATCTGTCAGATTGCAGACATTCTCCGTATCCTGATTTACAGATTCAATCATTTTATGGAACCAGCCGCTGTCTCCGCCTTCAAGGTTTAAACCATTATAAAAAAGGAGGTCTGCATCAGTAGCTTTGTTCATATCCTGCGGCAGCGGCTCGTATTCATGCGGGTCTGTTCCTGTAGGAACCAGGTTATGGATATTTACATCATCTCCGCCTATTTCGCTCGCAAGGTCTTCCAGGATAGTAAATGAAGTCACAACCTCTAATTTATCATTTTCTGTTTCATCATTAGCTGTACTGTCTCCGCCTGTACAAGCAGCCAGAGTGAGTACAGCCAGCAGCAGACTCATTACATGCGTTATTCTTTTATTCATTTCAATTGTCTCCTTAAACTTTATGTCTTATTTAATTACACTCTTTTTATTTTTCTGAGCAGCGGCCAGATAAGACCCTGCTTAGGTGAAAAAATCAACACTAATAAAAAGAGAATCGCTGAGGCAATCGCAATAACGGGTCCTGACGGCAAATCGTGATTATAACTGTAATAAATACCAACCACTGCAGCAGCTGCCCCAAAAGATGCAGACATAACAATCATTACAGGCAGCCTGTTTGTTAATAAATAAGCAGTGGATGCAGGTGTTATTAAGAGAGACACTACCAGTATCACTCCGACAGTCTGCAGAGAAGCGACCGACACAAGTGTTAACATCACCATCAAACCGTAGTGAATAAATCGTGTATTTAACCCGTAAACTTTGGCCATTGTCTCATCAAAAGTAGCTATTAAAAGTTCCTTATAAAACGCAACAACGACAGCAAGGACGAACACGCTGACACCTGCTGTAATCCACATATCAGAAGTTCTGACGTGCAGCACATTCCCGAATAAAATCTGCGTCAGATCTGTCGCACTTTGAGCTTTTGTTATTAAGATAATACCGAGCGCCAGTGCAGTCGAGAAGACAATTCCGATGGAAGCATCTGTTTTAATTCTGCTGTTCTGATTAATCGCTCCAATACCTAGGGCTGCAATAACTCCAGCTACAACAGCACCGTAGAAATAAGAAATTCCAAGCATATAAGAAATCGCAATACCCGGCAGAACAGCATGGGAGATAGCATCTCCCATTAAAGACATGCCCCGTAGTACGATAAAGCTTCCTATAACACCGGAAATAACACCGACCATAATCGAAGTGATTAGAGCTTTTTGCAAGTATTCATAAACCATTAAATCATTTAAAAAAGTCATGATAATTTACCACCCATATTTTCTAAAACAGTTAGAGGCGCATTGAAGGTCCGTTCCATTAATTCAGGCGTAAATACATCGGACACAGCACCCGCTGCCACCAGTTCCTTATTCACTAAAATCAGCTCATCAAAATAATCTTCGACTTTAGTTAAATCATGGTGAATAACAAAGAGAGTTTTTCCCTGATCTCTTAACTCTTTTAAAATATTTATAATAATTTCCTCACTGTGGATATCTATGCCGACAAAAGGCTCATCCATGAAGAAAATATCTGCATTTTGTGCCAGACTTCGGGCCAGAAAAACCCTTTGCTGCTGTCCGCCTGAAAGTTCACCAATTTGTTTATCAGCAAAATCTTCCATTCCAACTTTTTTTAACGCTTCTTCTGCAATTTTTTTCTCTTTTGTTTTAGGCCGGTTAAATAAACCAAGCTTCGGATAAGTTCCGAGTAAAACAGTATCTCTCACTAAAATCGGAAAATCCCAGTCTATATTTGATCTTTGAGGAATATAAGCAATATTCCCCCGGACTTCTTCAAGAGTTTTTTCATTTATTTGGACTTCGCCTGAATCCTTGGCTGTTAAATTAAGCACAGCTTTCATGAGAGTGGATTTACCAGAACCGTTTGGTCCGATAATTCCTATTAACTTTCCGCTTTCCATAGAAAAATTAACATCTGTTAAAGCTATTTTATTTGAGTATGAAACAGTTAAATTTTTAACTTCAAGTGACGTTTTCAAACCTTTACCTCCTTAGTGTAACTAAAAATAAGAATGGCCAAATTTAATGTTTAGGTTACCCTAAATTAAATATAGCATAACAAATGTATCACTAATTTACAAATCAATAAAAATAAATGATTGAGAAGGAGAGTGAAAAATTTGAAGATGGTGATGGGATACACATGAGATTCTGTCATGCCAACCCCAAGAAGCGGGGATATATATGAAAACCTTTCATACCAATCCCAAGAAGCGGGGGTACATATGAAAAACTCTCATGCCAATCCCAGGAAGCGGGGATACATATGAAAACCTTTCATACCAATCCCAAGAAGCGAGGATACATATGAAAACCTTTCATACCAATCCCAGGAAGCGGGGATACATATGAAAACTTTTCATACCAACCCCAAGAAGCGGGGATACACATGAAAACCTTTCATGCCAATCCCAAGAAGCGGGGGTACATATGAAAAACTCTCATGCCAATCCCAGGAAGCGGGGTATTACTTTAATGAATATAATAAAATACACCCTGATTGTTAGTATAAATCCAACAACCAAGGTGCATTTAAAATTCGCAAAATATTTTATTATTCATTCAAAGTTACTGTTCAAGTTTTCTTTTACCGAAATAAAACAGCCCGACAGCCATACCTATAATCAACATCAGTATTGAGAAAATAAGAAATGGCCACGGTCCCCATATAAAGATGAGCGGAGCAGATAGCGCTGTGACCAGACCGCCGCCGAGGAATGGTTCAAAGACCAGCTGCTTATAACCGAAACCTTCAGCTGCCGGAGATTTCATTTCCGGATCAGCGACACGCATGAGCATCAGTCCTGTAGCAGTCACCCCTGTAGACTGTCCGAAGTCACCAATAGCTCTTTCAAACCAGTAATCCGACATCATTCTTGGGCCAAAAACGAAGAATCCGAACAGGTTCCACGCAATTCCAAATAAAGCTAAGATTAAGAATGGAACTAGGTATTCTCCGATGACTGAAATGGAAACAGTCGCTATAGCACTTGCAATAAGTATATCCAGTGAAAATCCTTGTATACTGGTTATCGTATTTCTGTCTACCAGCTTCGATGTATCGAATTTGCTGATAAAAATCTGTACAATTAAACCGCCGATCATTGCCAGTGGGAATAATGGTATATAGGTCATAAAGTCGGAGCCGAATAGCGCAGCTTCCAGCCAAGTGATTCCCTGCAAGATGATATACCCGACAAAAATCGCCAGTCCAACTATAGTAAAATGAAAAGTAAATGTATCGATTGATTCAGGTCTGACAGTCTGTTTACTGCCTTCTCCGCGTTCTTCCACTTCAACGATACCTGCTTTTTGAGTTGGTGACAGACCTTTAACATCAGTAATCATCTGGGTCTTGTTTTTACGTACTCCCCAGTTAATCAGCACAATACCAACAACAACTCCGGATAATATACCGACCGTGGCCAATCCGACAGCAATATCGTAGGCTTCCGGAAATCCGAGTTCTTCAAAAGTAGACTGCAGACCGGCAGCTGTACCGTGTCCGCCTTCAAATCCAACTTCAATAAGCGCACCAATAAATGGAGGCATGTCATAGAAGGGCACCAATATTAGCATCGCCAGCAGTAAACCGAATACATATTGTCCCCAGCCCAATGTCCAGCCGAATGCAAGCTGCGGTCCTCCAATGTTCCATACCCTTTTCAAATTTGGAAGGACGGTTCCTATAAATAAAGTAGCAAACACTATGTTTATCATTAGGCCGGGCAGTGCTGACCACACTTCAATAATTTCTGAAGTCAAAATACCAGTTGTCCAAAATGATTCTTCTTCTGTAAAATTCTGAAGTATCTTACCCAGCACTTCAGGACCTAAAAGCAGGGCAAGAAAACCTCCGATAACCGATGCCGGCAAAAAAAGATTCTGCATCCATGTCGAGTGAATCCTGACCCACTTACCAATCAGCAGAAATAATCCCAGATAAAGCAGGGCAAATCCTATTTGTTCCGGACTCATAATTTCCCATCTCCTCTCTTTTTATCTTTTTCAGACTATAGAAATTAATCAATAATATTCATAGAGCCATTCTATCAGAGGGGGGAAAATTTTTCTTAACACGAACCCGAAAATTTAATATAAATCCCTGGAGAAAATAATATTAATTACTTTCTCGTTATGTTCAATATTTTTACCAACTGGTCGTTCAAATAGTCTGCACTATAAGAAAAATCATTTTTATACCAGTTGATAATCATACCGATAATAGCATTGGACTGGTAGGATGCAAACATTTCATGATTAAAATCTCCCTGCTGTTGACCCATATCTTCTAAGAACAACTTATCGATTTCATCAAACAGCATATAGTAATATCTTAATGGAACTTTTCTTGAGAAAATAATTTCGTAGAAAGATTTATATTTTTCAATATGATGAAAGATACGGATTGTTGAAGAATCCAATTCATCCACATTCAAAGTCGCCACCCGACGGTAGGGTTCTTTATAGGAATTCGCCAAATCTAATGTTATCTCTTTAAAATATTCCTCAAATACATCTTCAATTTGCCCGTAATGTAAATAAAAAGTTCCGCGGTTAATTTTAGCTTGTTTACAAATTTCCGTTATAGAAATTTCGCCGAGATCTTTATCATTTAATAATTGCAGCAAAGCCCGATGCAGGGCTTCTTTCGTTTTAACAATGCGCAAATCATGCTTGGACATCTTTTCACCTCTTATTGAACAACATTCTATACTTCCGTCCATTAGTGAACAGTTATCAGATTTTTGATTATTGAAAGCGTTTACCTTCATTATTATAATAAATAATAGACAGTTGTACAATAGAAGGAGGATACAAAATGAGATTACAAGACAAAGTTGCCATCGTTACAGGTGCAGCATCAGGTATGGGTAAAGCAATCGCAGAAGCTTATGCAAGAGAAGGTGCTAAAGTTGTCGTATCTGATTTAAACATAGAAGGTGCAGAGGAAGTTGCAGCAAATCTTAAAGCTAATGGTGCGGAAGCTTTCGCAATTAAAACGAATGTTTCTGCAGAAGAAGAAGTTGAACAGTTATTCGAAGAAACGAAAAAGAACTTCGGGAAGCTGGATATCTTAGTTAATAATGCAGGTATTATGGACGGCATGGAGCCGGTAGGTGAAATTTCAAACGACAGATGGGAGAAATTATTTGCCGTAAATACGACCGCAGTTATGAAATCGATGCGTTTAGCAGTCAACCTGTTCTTAGAACAAGGACACGGAACAATCGTCAATAATATTTCAGCAGGCGGGCTGTACGGTGGACGTGCAGGGGCGGCTTATACCGCATCAAAACACGCAGTGGTCGGTTTAACGAAAAATACTGCATTTATGTATGCAGATAAAAACATCCGCTGTAACGGAATTGCTCCCGGTGCGGTAAAAACAAATATTGGCTCATCAATGAGTAATATGAGTGAGTTTGGAGCTCACCGTCAAAGTCAGGGCATGTCACTTAATCCAAGAGCAGGGGAGCCGGAAGAAGTTGCGGAAGCAGCGGTCTTCTTAGGTTCAGACGAAGCAAGCTTCGTTAATGGACAGGTTCTTGCAGTAGACGGCGGATGGACTGCGTACTAAGCTGTTTAAATAAATAGATCATGTGAAGAAATTGAATTTTATATTTATAAAGAGTATGTAATACCAAGCAGCTGATTACTGGTGATTCTACAACCTCATTAAAGTTATGATATATTGGGTATGTAATAGTATTACAAATTTTAGGGGGTCAGTTTATGAATTTGAAGAAATTTCTAATGGCCAGCGGTCTTTCTATGGTACTCGTTCTCGGTGCTTGCGGAGGCGACGAAGATGCAGGTACTGATGAACCTGCAACAGAAGAAGACAGCGGTGCTTCAAGTGGAGATGTCGATGCTGAAGGTATCGCACAGAGCACATGTGCATCATGTCATGGTGAAGACTTCTCAGGTGCTGTTGGGCCAGCACTTGCAGGCACTAGCCTCAGCGAAGACGAATTCGAAGAAACCGTGAGAAACGGTAGTGGACAGATGCCAGCTTACAGCGAAGATCAAATCAATAACGAAGAACTTTCTGCACTCTACACTTTCTTCAGCGAACAATAAGAAAGAAGATCGTCCTTCTGGACGGTCTTTTTTTATGTCCTTTATATTATTCATAATTTTTTACCTCTTACGGACGACAAATAACCGCTCACGAAAAAATCACCTTTAGATACTGTTTTTCGTTATATACTGTGTTTAAGAATTTTAACGACAAGGGGGATGGTTATGAAGGCGGAATTGATTATAAATGAGCATTTAAATGAGGATGAAGTCAAAATCCATACTAAAACAGTAACCTCAGGAGCCAGGATTTTGTCCTATATCGATCACTTTACAACAGACCGGGAAAATTTAATTATCCGTTCCGATGATGAATTTTTAATGATTCAAAAATTGAATGTTAAAAATTAAAAAGCTTCTACCCCTATCAACAGGTTAGAAGCTTTTTCATGTTATCTAGAACCACAGGTCTGCCAGCAGTTCCATCGATTGTTTCCTTTTTTCCGGATCATACGTATACGTCACAATAATCAGTTCATCTGCTCCGGTTTCTTCCGTAAATTCTTCCAGTTTTTTTCTGACTGTTTCAGGTGAACCAACGGCTTTCAGGCTGAACATCGCATCCATCATTTTTCTTTGGTCTTCTGTTCCTAATTGTTCAGGATCCACAGGAGGCTGAAGTTTACGCTGCTGGCCGGTCTGCATATCCACCATCATCTGTGTCGTTGTTGTCCAGATTTTTTCTGCTTCCTCATCTGTCGGTGCCACAACGACATTAATCCCTGCCATGACATAAGGTTCATCAATCTGAGAAGTCGGCGAATCTGTCGTAAATGCCGAGCGGTACATATCAATTTTCTGTTTATAATCATCGGGTGTAAAGTGCGTTGCAATAGAATAAGGCAGTCCGAGCTGTCCGGCAATTGATGCACCGTTCATACTTGATCCTAATACCCATATCGGAATATTCGTACCTGTACCTACTGTAGAAGTCACTGGAACACTATGACCGAGTCCTTCTTCACTGAACCAGCCGATAAGGTCATAAATAGAGTTTGCAAAGTTTTGTGCATCACTGCTGGTACGTGTAATCAGCTGAGATGTTCTTTGATCGGTACCCGGTGCACGACCGAGCCCGAGATCAATTCTATCCGGATAGAGCTGTGCAATCGTACCGAAATTTTCAGCAACCTGAAGTGGTGAATGGTTCGGCAGCATAATCCCGCCTGATCCGACACGAATGTTTTTAGTCCGCGCTGCAGCCATCGCAATCAGCTGGGACGTCGCAGCGGATGCGAGATTTTTTGTATTATGGTGCTCTGCGAACCAGAGCCTTTTGAATCCAAGCTTATCAATAAGTTCGGCATTGTCCAAGGATGCTTCAATCGCTTCCCTGACCGTCTGGTTTTCCGAAATGCCCACAAGTTCAAGGACATTTAATGGTATATGTTTTGTCATTACAATTAGTTCTCCTTTATAAATTTTATTATCTGTTAATTTAATGTACTTCATTATAATGAGATACTCTCAGCATAAAGCACCGTTTGATAGAAAGATAATTTATTGTTTCAGATTTGTTACTGTTCATACTTGTTAAAAATACTAACAATTAGCAGTTTGTAAATTGAGTATTAAAATAAAAAAGTTCATCTAACCTTCTTTGATCAGATGACTTTTGTTCACTAATATTTACACGTTTCGTTGAAGTAGGGAGAATATCATCAGAACTTATTTGTGCTTCAATTAAGGATTGTACTTCAGAAGTTTCTCCCTGATTCTCTTCAAGATTATTTGCGGCCATCATAATAAATACAATGAGTAAAGCTATACTGATCAGCATCAGAATGAAAAGTATAATTACAGTCATTTTAGATTTGTTTCTTTCCTTCATAAAAAATCTCCTAGTTTACTTTGACTTGATTATATCATTCAGTATATTACCAAAAGGATATCCATTGTCATTTGTCAAAATTCATTCATAAATTTTCCAGATGTAAGTATCTAGCCTGAATATTATTAATACTAGTAAAGAGATCTCATATCCATAATTAATATTATCTTTTAATGTAAATGGGAGAGTTAAGGGTATGCAGTCTATACATGTTAAAATAATAATTTAAAGCTGCACAATTCGTTAAGCTTGTATTTAAGTAAATGTATGTACGCAAGGTTTTTCTTTTATTATAGATTCAAAATAATATAATAGTACTCTAATGAATGAGAATCAGATAAGGATGATTTTATGAAACCCAGGATTATTATTCTGCTTAATTCCATAGATGTAAATAAGGGCGGGCTTACGCACGCATCTCTGAGGCAAGCCAGCACTTTTGCTGATGCCGGCTATGATACCCAGATACTGACATTCCACTATGAACCGCGTTTCCCGATAATCTGTAAAAAGCTCAAAGAAATGGGTAAGGTCAGCGAAAAAGTTGTTATACGTAATATGTTTGAGGAACTGGCATTATACACTGATAAAGATAAGGTTAATATCCGTAAATTGAAAGTAAATCTTTCCGATTATGAAAAAAGCTATGCCATAACCCAAAGAAAAAACTACAATGCTTATAGACTTTATAACAATGGGATATATGAAAAATATATCGCTCTTCGGGATGATGATACTCTTGATTTCATAGACTACTTCAATGAAAACCGCTACAGGGTGAGACGAGAGAATTATAACTATTACGGTCAAGTGAGCAGAGTGCAGTATTTCAGCTATGAAGACAACAAGTTCAAGCAGCAAGTGTTCTTCGACAAAAGAGGAAAGGCCATCTTCAGTTTCTGGCGTGAGCCTTCCACTGGGAAGATTAGCAGGGTCATCCACTTCGGTTCAAATAATGAAGTCATCAGTGAAACAACTGGCAACACTGTGCCCCATAAACTCTACTGGCTGAAAACTGTATTAAACGAATCGAAGTCAAAAATAATGGCCATTTCTGATACACGCAGCACTGACGAACTGCTTGTTAAACTGAAACATTCATACACAACAAAAGCACTGCGTATGCACAGCAACCACCTTAAAAATCCTGATAATCCTGATTCCGAACTAAATAAACGAAACGGCTTTGCAATAGAAAATATACAAAGTGTCGATGCACTTATCGTTCTAACAGAAAAACAGAAACATGATATAGTCAGCCGTTATGGGCATGAGGACAAAGTTTATGTGATTCCAAACTATTATGATCCGAATGTCTCTAAAATCAAAGGATTAAAATCTATTTTAACCACTATGAAACCAGACAGCAGTCAAAGTGAAAGAGACATGTCTAAAGTTGTCATCGTATCAAGATTTTCAGGAATCAAAAACATAGATCATACCATCAAGGCATTCAAAAAAGTCATCGCGGAAGTACCGGAAGCTAAGTTAGAAATCTGGGGGTCCGGGGATAAAGAAAAAGAATATGCAGGTATGATAGAATCATTGGGGCTCGATGATAACGTGCTGATTAAAGGATATACTCAGAATCCAGGAAAAATATACCAAAGCGGCGCTTTATCCGTCCTGACTTCCCACGCTGAAGGTTTCTCCCTTGCGGTCATGGAAAGCATGGCAAATAAAACACCAGTCGTCAGTTATAATATAAGGTATGGCCCATCTGACATGATTGAAGATGGTGTAAATGGTTTCCTCATAGAAAAAAATGACATAGAAGCACTATCAGAAAGAATCATACAAATGCTGAAAAACCCTGAAAAAACAAGAGATATGGGCAATAAAGCAGATAAAACAATACAAACGAAATTTAGCAAAGAAATCTATCAGAAACTATGGTTTTCTCTCACAGATAAACTGCTTTAAGAATTAGAAAGGAACAATAATCATGAATAACCTAATTTCTGTAATCACTCCAGCAGAAAAAAATGAAAAATATATAAATACTGCTTTAGAATCATTAAAAAACCAGAAATACACAAATTTTGAAGTACTGGTACTCCACTCCGATATAGATGCATTGAAAAGAGTGGTTAATGACGAATACCTGGATGATGACAGATACAGATTTATTAATACACCTGCAGATATTTATGTAGGTGCTGCACGCAATATCGGCATTGAAGAAGCAAAAGGCGATTATATATACTTCCTCGACAGCGACGATTATGTATCCGAAAACATACTGCAGCTGCTGCATGATAATATCGGAGAATTTCCGATAATCCGAGGAAGAATGAAATCGACGGATTTCAGCACCAGCTTTGCCATCATACTGCCCGGTACAAATGAAATAAAGATGTATTCAGACAACAGGCATGACTTACTCAGAACAGAGTCAGCAATCAACTACCTGATTTCAAAAAGAATCATAGACAGCATGAATCTAAGGTTTTCCGAACAATTCAAAACTTATTCGGATCTTACATTCATGATTCCATTAATGGAAGAAGTTGAGGTAATACCTTATTCTTACGAAGCAATCTATTTCAGAAGAAGAGGAAACGATCCAATTAATAACCCGTCCCTTAGACAGTCTTCCCTAAAACAGCTCGCACCTGATCTCTTTGGTGTTTATAACCAGCTGAAAACAGATGATTTGAGTGAGGAAGGACAAAAATATCTGGATGACAAACTCCTTAACTTCTATAGAAAACGTTTGGTGACCGAATTTAAAGATGATACTACTATCGATTATTATTTTGCCGGCCTTGTGGAAAGTATAAATAAAATTGACCCGAATCGACTGAGTAACAAAGATTTTATCCTAAAAAATGATGTCAAAGCAATACAATCAAACAAGATAAACAACTTCCGGAAACTAAGCAATTTCAACCATTTTCTGAGAGACATTAAAAATGGTATTACTTCCAGGAAAGGCCGAAAAGAATTACTTTATAAACGTGTATTTAATAACTTAGATATCAAAGATAATCTTGTTCTTTTTGAGAGTTTTCAGGGTAAAGCTTATTCTGACAGTCCTAAATATATCTATGAATACATGCTTAAGAACAAAAGTAACTATAAATTCGTATGGGTTATGAACGAGTCGTCCAAGATACCAGGAAACCCTGAAACTGTTAAACGATTCTCACTCAAATATTATTATCTTGCAAGAGCAAAATATATCGTCAGCAATGTAAGAATGCCAAACAAATACATCAAAAGGGAAGAACAGTCATATCTCCAGACTTGGCATGGTACACCGCTTAAAAGACTTGCAGGCGACATGGACAATGTCCATATGCCAGGTACAAATGCTGAAAGGTATAAGAAAAACTTTAACCATGAAACTAATAAATGGGACTATCTGATTGCACCTAACCAGTATTCTGCTGAAATCTTCAGAAGAGCATTTTGGTTCAATAACACAATGCTTCCAACCGGATATCCAAGAAATGATATCTTAACAAATCATAATGATGAAGAAACCATCAGCAGACTGAAAAGAATAAACCAGATACCAACTAATAAGAAAGTCATTCTATACGCACCTACATGGCGCGATGATGAATATTTCAAAGTTGGGAAGTATAAATTCAATCTGAAACTCGATCTTCACAGGCTGAAAGAACAATTTGGAGATGAGTATATCATCTTGCTCAGAATGCATTACCTTGTTGCCTCCAACATCGACTTAACAGGCTTAGAAGATTTTGCATACGATGTTTCAAAATACAGTGATGTCAGTGAACTGTACTTGATGTCTGATATTCTCATCACTGACTATTCATCAGTATTCTTTGATTATGCCAACCTGAAACGTCCGATATTGTTCTTTACTTACGACATTAAAAAGTATCAGGGACAGCTGCGCGGTTTTTACATCGACATGGAGACGGAACTGCCAGGTCCATTGCTCATGAACAATGATGACGTAATGAATGCGATTGAAAATATCGATGAAGTTACTGAGAAATACAAAGAGCGGTATAACGAATTTTATGAAAGATTCTGCAGCTGGGATGACGGAAGATCATCAGAAAAAGTTGTTGATGCAGTATTCGAAAAATAAACACTTAGAAAAGACGGGGCTAATTTAGATTAGCCCCGTCTTTTTGCTACAGTATTCAACAAGAGTCATCTCATCTACAATCCTAACTCTTGCTGTGTTAATTAAAATCGCATTTTCTTATTAGTTTAAATTCTACAAATATTGTTCCTGCTTTATCGTTTAGCATAGGTGCATGCTCGGACTAATAATGTATATCAGCGTGATTAATGTTTCTCTACATTCATTTCCTGTATGATAAAAATAAATACAGTTTTAATTTAGAGAGGAAGGTAATTGATGAACTACAAAGAAAAATGGGATATGGAGAGTATATTTCCTGGTGGAAGTGGATCTGAAGCTTTCCAAAAACGATTATCAGAAGTAAGAGATAGTATTACAGCTTTTTCTCACGAACTCGATAATTGGGAGCTGGACGAACATTCAAATGATTTTACGTCACTGAAAGGAATCTTACAAAACTATGAAAAAATTTCAAACGCGCTTGGTGAGATGGGGAGTTTTGCGAATGGTTTAGTATCTGCAGATGTTACCGATCAAAAAGCAATGCAGAATTTAAATGCGGTTGCGAACTTACGTAAAGACCTCTCATCACAGAATATTATTTTAAATAAAAAGATCAGTGCACTGACTGAAGATCAATTTAGCAAGCTGTTAGAGGAAGATTTCTTTAAACCGATGCATTTCCCGTTAGAAGAAATACGACAAAAAGAAAAAGATTTACTATCAACTCAAGAAGAAACAATCATCAATCATTTGTCACTAGACGGCTTACAGGGCTGGAATAATATGTACAATCAACTCGTCGCTTCTATTCAAATTCCGGTAACTGAAGATAATGAAACCGTTTATTATTCAGCCGGTCAATTTGAAAACAAGATGAAGTCAGAAGAAAATCCAAAACATCGTGAAAAACTTTTAAAAACTTGGGAAGAAACATGGAAGAAAAAAGCTGATTTATTCTCTACAACGCTAAATCATTTATCAGGATTCCGTTTAAACGACTATGAACTTCACGACTATAAAGATTATATGAAAGTACCACTAGACTACAACCGTATGGAAGAAGAAACACTCGATACGATGTGGGATACTATTACAAAAAATAAAGCACCTTTCAAAAAGTACTTTGAACGAAAGGCGCAACTAATTGGTGTTGATCAATTAGGATGGCTTGATGTTACAGCAAGTGTTGACGTAGGTGATTATACGAACAAGCGGTATACTTACAATGAAGCAGCAACGTTTATTATCGATAACTTTAAATCATTCAGTCCAAAAATGGCAGAGATGGCACATCGAGCTTTTGAAGAGCAGTGGATTGAAGCGGAAGATCGTCCAGGAAAACGTCCAGGTGGATACTGTTCAAATCTTCCTGAATCTAAACAGTCACGTATTTTTATGACGTTTGCCGGTAGCACAAGCAACGTGTCAACACTCGCACATGAACTCGGACACGCATTCCATAGTTATGTCCTGCGTGATTTACCACTATTTAACCAACGTTACGCAATGAACGTTGCAGAAACAGCTTCTACATTTGCAGAACTTGTCGTTTCAAACGCAACGATTGAAAATGCAAGATCCAATGCAGAAAAAATCAACTTACTAGATGTAAAAATTGCTAGAAGTGCGACTTTTATGATGAATATCCATGCACGCTATATCTTTGAACGCAATTTATATAATGAACGCCAACAAGGAACTGTAGACAGCAACAGACTGCAAGAACTGATGGAAGAAGCACAGAAAGAAGCCTATCAAGATGCACTTCGTTCATACCATCCAATGTTCTGGGCAACAAAGTTACATTTTCATATTACAGGTGTACCATTCTATAACTTCCCCTATACATTTGGATACTTTTTCAGCTTAGGTATATACAACCGTTTCTTAGAAGACGAAACGTTACTTGAAGATGACTATATTGCACTTCTTCGCGATACTGCGAGCATGACTACTGAAGACCTTGCTGAAAAGCACTTAAATGTTGACCTGAGAAAACCAGACTTCTGGCAGGAAGCACTAGATTCAGTGCATAAAGATATTGAAGAATTTTTAGAGCTAACAGAATCATATGTTTAATTTATAAATGATAAGCCCATCTATAAGCTGACACCATGAATTTTAAAAAAAGTTTTAGATAACTTCTAAGGTTTGAGTTCGGTAGAATACCGAGCTCAAATCTTATATATATCATGATAATATTATTAAATAGTTATATTTTATCTATTTATGATAATTTTCTCCTTATCATATCCATGTGCATGTTATTCTAATATTCATTTTTTCACAAAGAGCTGGAGATAGTAGTACTTACTAAGCTGAATACAATTATGATCATCTGAGTATGTCTTTTACACTTTCATCTAGACGCGGGAGATGTAATACACTCTTCACATCTCGCTGAACATCAAAATTGGTGTGTCAACAGAATATTAGACAGTTTTTATAGAAGTTTTCTTTATACTCCTTTGGCGTGAGATAATTCAATGCACCATGGGGTCTAATATTGTTATACCAGTTTACGTAGTCGAATAGTTCGATGTTTACTTGTTTTAATGATATAAAAGTATATTGGTTAATAAATTCAGTTTTCATCGCTTTGAACGTGGTTTCAGCCACAGCGTTGTCATAAGGACAGCCTTTCATACTAAGTGATCTTTCAATATCAAAGCCATCTAAAACTTCATCAATCAGCTGGTTATCGAACTCCTTTCCTCTGTCTGTGTGAAACATCTGCACATCTCTTAAATCATGCTTAATGGTGCTGATTGATGACAAGACCAGCTCAGCACTCTTTCTTGAACCTGCACTGTACCCAACAATTTCTCTATTAAAGAGATCAATAAATACACATATGTAATGCCATTTTCCTGCCACTTTTACATAGGTTAAATCGCTGACAATGACTTCCATTGGTTGTGCTCTGTTAAAATCTCGGTCTAGACCATTCGTGATCAGACGCTCGTTCGACTTCGACGGATAGGGCCTATAGCTTGCGATAGTATAGGTTGACACCAGATTATTCTGTTTCATGACCCGACCGATGCGTCTTCTCGAGACTGTCAAACCTAGTTTATGTAACGCATTTTTTATTCTTCGGGTACCAAAACATTTTCGGTTTGAATTAAATACCTGAATAATCGTTTCATTGATATCGTTATCACGCTCACACTGCTTGTTGGTCCTTTGTTTATTAATTACAAAATAATAGGTACTTCTAGAGATTTGCAGGACTTTGCACATTGCTGACACTGAATATTTGTGTGCATTCTTACGAATGACTTCTATTTTCGTCCCATGATCAGCGCTGCTTGCTTTAGAATCTCGTTTTCCATTTTTAACTGTTGAATGTCTTTGCGAAGTCTTCTGAGTTCGCGCTCTTCTTCAGATAAATTGTCAATATGATTAAATGAACCTGTGTTCTGATGATTTTTAACCCATTTATCTAAAGCTGAAGCCGTGAGATCATACTCCCGTATAATTTCAGATTTTGATTTACCATTTTCAAACAATCGGACCATCTGTAGTTTAAATTCAGGGGTAAATGTTCTTCTCGTTCTTGACATAAAAAAACGCCTACTTTCATTGATTTAACAATAACCTCCCTCATAGGAGTTGTCCAATCAAGTGTAGACGATTCAGATGGTATGTTGAAAGTTTCTGAGTTTAATTAAATTTGAATCTACAATCGATATATTATCTTAGACGGCACACTAGCATGTGTCGTCTTTTTTTAAAAAAAAATAATGATACAAGACAATTTATATAGTCCTTGGTATTCCCAGAAATAATAATAACCACCTTCTATTATAGATATTGTTACCCTCGAAATTTAGAAAATATAAAAATATTTTTATTTCTAAATCATAGTCTCAATATAGATATAAAACGTTTTTTCTTTTGACTGTTAGATTTTTTTCAATTCCAAATTAGAAAAGAAGTATGTTATGTCATTTAATAATTTAATAAATAAGATATAATTCCTATATATAATACTATTGAAAGAGAGTGGGAATTACAAGATGATTTTTGTAAGCCATAAACTCATTTCCATTACTGTTTCCTTCATGCCATTTTCTAGCCAGTAACTAACGAAAATAAAATTCAAATTATAACTCAGAATTTGTTATAATTTGAATTAATCTAAGAGATTGATATTATAACATCAAAAGGAATAAAATATTTACCTCCGGGGATTTCTTTGGGAAACCCTTTAAGTTTATAAAAATCAAATGTTTATGATGCGCGTGCAATTCCATTGACTCCTGATAAATTGAACCGATTACAGCAACTACATAGCAACTCTTCCCTGGTACGGGGAAAATACTATATGAAATGAGTTTTAAATATGCCCGATCATCATCTATTAATCGATAACCTTACCTCAGTATGGTGGATAGTGCTGATGGCAGCACTCGCACCGATATTTGCACTCATCTCGCGTAAATATGTGCCTGATGTGGTGTGGCTGCTTGCATTCGGAGTCATCATCGGTCCCAACATGCTCGGGCTAGCTGAGCAGACTGAGGCCGTGGCGTTTCTTCGTGAACTCGGTATGGGTTTTCTGTTTTTGCTGGCAGGTTTTGAAGTCAGCACCTCCGATATGCGTGCGCGCCAAGGTAAGCATGCCGCCCTCACATGGATAATTTGCGCCGTATTGGGCGTTGGTGCCGGTCTTTTACTTACCGATTTTGATATCCGTGTAGCTATAGTGCTCGCTATCGCTTCCACTTCAACGGCTTTGGGAACATTATTGCCTATTCTGAAGGACTCAGGCGGGATGGATACCCCACTGGGCAGGGCGGCGATGACGCACGGCGCATACGGAGAGCTGCTGCCAATCGTGGCCATGTCATTGTTGCTTTCCGCATTTGCACCGTGGCAGGCCTCCTTGGTCCTGATTTTCTTCGCCATGATTGCTGTTTTCGTAGTCGGCATTCCAATACGATTCATTCGAAAGGTCCCACTGCTTGGAAAAGCTGTTGTATCGGCATCCAATACAACAATGCAAACGACGCTGAGGATGACTGTCTTTGCATTGGTTACTCTAATGTTAGTCACAGCAATATTTGAACTTGATATCGCCTTGGGCGCATTCTCTGCAGGGCTCCTGCTCAACGTTGTATTCCAGACTTTTGATCCGGAACACGGGGAGGAAATTGCACACAAAGTTGAGATTGTAGGATTTAGCTTCCTGATTCCGATTTTCTTTGTCACCAGCGGAATGGCAATTAACCTCGGTCAGGTACTCGGGGAATGGCAACTTCTGCTGGGATTCGTCGCATTGATTGCGATTGTTCGCGGTTTGGTGGTATTCCTTAGAGAACGTTGGAGCAACACATATTCGGGTATCGAATCATCGAGAGAACAGATTGCTTTAGGCTTATATTCCGCTACCGGACTGCCGATTATCGTAGCGGTAACACAAGTTGCTGCGTCTTCGGAGATCATTGATCAGGTAACAGCTGCTACTATGGTGACCGGCGGGGCAGTGACGGTGCTCATCTTCCCCCTTATCGCAAAACTCATTCTGACGAAGAGTAGCTGAATATGCATAATAAGTGGTGAGGGACGTAGTATTTGAGCACGTAGTTCTAGGGATTTTAGGCACTGAAAAGCGGAGATTGGTATCAATCTCCGCTTTTCTATTTCATTACAATTGTGATTTAATTTATCCCTTACACCCACTACTTGTGATAAGCTTCATTCCTCAATATTTTATTCACCCTGAACAGCTGCTCCAGCAGCATCACTTTCATCATCTGATGAGGATAGGTGAGTGAACCGAAACTGATCTCCTGATTACTGCGTTTTTTCACCGCATCTCCAATTCCATTGCTCCCGCCGATCACAAACACAACATCGCTTTTTCCGATATTCATCCAACGCTGATATTCCTGTGCAAGTTTTTCACTCGTATATTCTTTACCGTTAATCTCCAACGTCACCACATGCTGCGTTTCTTTTATTTTCGATAAAATTCTCTCTGCTTCTTTATCTTTAATCTGCTCCAGATCTTTCTCGCCCGCATTATTCGGTTCTTTCTCATCCGCCACTTCAATCAGCTCAATTTTTGCATATTTACTTATTCTTTTTTGATATTCTTTTACTGCATCCAGCCAATATTTTTCTTTCAGTTTTCCCACGGTTATCATCATCAGTTTCATCTGTTTCACCTTCGCTTTTCTTGTCTTTTTTCAATTATACATAACTGTGGACAAATTCGTATATTTACTGCAATTTTATTTGTTATACACGGGTTATCCACAACCTGTTGATAACTTTTTAGCACTAAAACGCATGATTCCGCTCTTTTTTCGCACTAATTCCTGCATATTTTATGTATTTTCCCATCTCCCACACACTTATCCACGTTTTCATCCCACTTATACACAAGTTATCACCAAACCTGTGGATAACTTGTTAACAGCCACAAAAATAGACCAAATTGCGCTGTTTTTCTCACAATTTGGTCTTCTTTTTATACCTGATAAATTTCGGTCGGTACCGCCTTATCTGTATCGCATATCATTATACCGTTGTGCGTATCGATGTCGTACTGATTCAGTATCTGTTCAACACTCATACGCGCCAGTTCTTTAATGTTATTATCCAGACTTAAATGTCCTAAATAAATACGTTTTGTATTGCTCGTTATAACGTCCTTCATTGCATGCGCTGCATCTTCATTTGATACGTGACCGACGTCTGATAAGATACGCTGCTTCGTATTCCACGGATATCTTCCCATCCGGAGCATATCCACATCATGGTTGGATTCAAAAAGGAAGACGTCACTTTCTTTAATGATGCCTTTCATCGTGTCCGATACGTATCCTGTGTCCGTAATCAGCGAAATTTTCTTGCTGCCTTTAGAAAATGTATAAAATTGCGGGTCAATCGCATCGTGTGACACGTTAAATGATTGAACATTTAAGCCGAGGATTTCTTTTTCTTCAAGCGCGTTGAAGTGAAATTTCTGATCTGAATTAATAATGATATCTTTACGCTCAATAGCATCCCATGTCTTTTCATTGGCATAAATAGGTATATCGTATTTTTTCGCAATCACTTTCAAGCCTTTAATATGGTCTACATGTTCATGTGTAATGAAAATCGCATTTATATCATGGAGTGATTTACCTATTTGATTGAGCGTTTCATCAGTTTTTTTACATGACAGCCCGACGTCTACAAGTACACTTCCTTCTTCTGTTTCAATGAATGTACTGTTGCCTGTTGAGCCGCTTGCTAAGACGCTCATCTTCATTCCGTTCACTCTCTTTCAATAATATCTTCTGTCTGACTCAGCGCATCGATGTACAGCATACGTTCAATGCCTTCATCAGTAATTTCAAACTGCCATTTCGGGCGCATCATAATCTGGTCATCTTCTTCCAGTATGATGTAGTAGCCGAGGACCGCACTTTCTATGACTGCATTATCAGTAATATTTTCCTGTATATACAGTTCCTCAACAATCACTTTCGGATGACGCACATTCTGTTCCACAGCATAATCGCTTTCTTCGATGTTCTCTACATAGCCCTGAGTCATACTTCCTGATTCTTCGCTGAAGTACAGTCTTGCTGCTTCGTGGCTGAAGATTGGATAGCCATCGTAATGCTGGTTAAATGTTATCGTATCGGGTGTGCTCATTATTTTATCATAATGGTATTCTTCGCCTCTGTAAATCGAATTGTCTTTGTAGGTCTTCAAACCTTCCGGAGCGAAGGTTACCGTGTCGTCGAGCGGCAGGGTCAGCACCGTATCGTTTTCCGACATATCTTCTTCGTGGTCAAGTTCTGCCGGATCACCGATAATAATCTGCATCTGGACGTTTTCAAATCCATCCAGTGCACTGGTGTCGATATTCGTTTCCGACAGGACATTCGTCGTATCTGCCAGTTCTCTGACTTCTTCATTCGATTCGTTGTACAAAATATAAATAAGGACTAAATTCATCAGCAGGAAGGCAGCTATAAAAAGGGATTTTGTTAATTTCCAATCCATCAGGACAGCCCTCCCTCATTTAATTTCATCCACGCACCGTCATATTTAACATACCATTGCGGCGTATAATCGATAAACTCCAGATCCGTTTCTTCATCGGCATAAGTCATATCATAACCGAGAACGATTTTAGATACTTTCTGCAGATCAAAATTGTCATGCAGCGCAATCTGGTAGCGGACGTTTTCAATATCTAAGAGTTCCACTTCTTCTTCATCCGATACTTTTGCATTGGTCTGTATCAGCGGCCGCGTATATTCATAGACTGAATTCGCGCCGTATTTTACAGTAATCGCAGTGCTCAGTCCTTCGCTGAAGACGACACGCCCGTTTAAGGTCGAACGGAAGGTCGCTGCATTTTCGCTCGCTGTATAATCAAAAAGCACATTGTTCTGGGACAGCCCGTTATGCGAGTTTAAGAAGTAGTATATATCCTGAATTGTCCGGTGGTTATTGCCGCTCGAAGCAGTCGATTCATTAAGATTTGTATAAGTGTACTCATACGTTTCTGTATTATATGTAGCAATATGATTTTCATCTTCATAAATTGCTACATCTCCTTGTGACGGGCTTTCCATCGGAGAATCTAAAAATAATATACGGTTCATAACGTCAGTATTAACCTGGCTTATCATAAATCGTTCAGTATTAATTTCACCGGGTGAAGACGGCCCGTAAATTGCTGTCTTGTTATTCGATGTCTGCTGGTTGGTAATAATCGGTGTATAAGCTTCGAAAGTATCGCTGTATGATTCAACATGTCCTTTTAAGAAGTCAGCAGCAATATCGGTTTCAACGACTGCAACTCTCGAACGGTTTTCATCAATCAGGTTAAAGACAACGTTACCTTCTTTCATATCAACCACGATGCGGTCAAAAGAAAAATCGGGCAGGGTGGAGTCGTGCGACAGGCCGAGTGTCTGAAACAGGGATTTTGAGGGCACATCCGAGAAATAATCGATGATTAGAAACTCTTCCTCATTACTTTCTTCTCCTCTGACATTCAGACGGTTGAGACTGTTATACACATTCATGCTCGTAATATTGGAACCTTCCAAGTTCTCCCGGATGCCGATTAAAGCCCGCGGACCCGTCGTGCCGCGCGTATTGTTTTCACCTTGTATCCAGACCAGCTGATATGTGCTCATAACCTGTTCAAAAGGTACGCTCTCACCCTGGCCGATATTCGTCGTTCCTTCAATTGTTGTGTCAATTTGAGAAAACTCCGGTTCGTAACTCCAGACGAGATAGGTCAGTACTGCACTCGAAGCAACGATGACGATTAACAGGATGGATTTCAGCCATTCTTTATACATCCCACTCATCCTCCTCTATCACTTCACAAGGTAAGTTGATAAAGATTGTTGTCCCTTCATTTTCTACACTGTTTGCCCATATTTTACCGTTATGCGCTTCGATAATTTCTTTCGAAATTGCAAGCCCGAGACCTGTGCCGCCCATTTTACGCGCACGGCCTTTATCCACTCGGTAAAAACGGTCAAAAATCCGCTCTACTTTATTATTCGGTATGCCAAGTCCGTAGTCTTTTATACGTATCGTCATCCGGTTATATAAAGTATTCTGCTTCAGGTGAATATCGACGCGTTTCGGTTCGCCATGCTGATATTTAATCGCATTGGACAGCACATTATCCAGCACCTGTCCCATTTTATCCACTGAGATATCAGTGAAGAGAGGAGCATCCGGAATATGGCGGGTGAACACAACATCTTCTTTGTGAGTCATCTCAAAACGGTCGATTACACGGTTAATAAAGAGTTTAAAATCAACCACTTCTTTTTGAATTTCTTCTGCATCGTTATCCATACGCGATAATTGCAGCAGGTCTTCGACAAGACGTCCCATCCGGTCAGTCTCAGCACGTGTTACGCTCAGGAATTTAGGTGCGATTTCTTCATCCTGCCATGCACCTTCCTGGAGTGCTTCGATATAACTCCTCATGGAAGTCAAAGGTGTGCGCAGTTCGTGCGACACGTTGGCAACGAATTCCCGGCGTTCTGCATCGATGCGTTCCTGTTCTGTAACGTCATGCAGTACAGCGATATAACCGTTGATAAATCCGGTATCTGTAACGATTGTAGAGAAGTTGACGCGTAACGTCGTTGCTTCATCTGCAGTATCGATAAAGATTAAATGACTGTCGTTTGCTTCCTGGATAATGTCTTCCAGATTCAATTCTTCACCGAGACGCAGCAGCTCCAGCATATTTTTGCCGTGCAGCTCGTCCGAATCCATACTTAAATTAAGCATGCCGACTGCCATTTCATTAACGATACGGATGCGTCCTTTTCTGTCCGTGGCGATAATACCATCCGACATATGAGTAATTACCGAATCGAGACGTTTTTTTTCACTTTCGGTGTTCGACTGGGCTTCCTGCACTCTTTTTGACAGAATGTTAAAACTGCCGGCCAGCTGGCCGATTTCATCATCACTGTAAATCTGAACACGTGATGTATAGTCACCTTCAGACATCAGGAGCGCCTGGTTTCTCATATCTGTAATCGGCTTCGTAATCGTCCGCGCGACAAAGATACCGAGTATACTCGTAATCACTAAGGAGAACAAGGTGGCGATAATAAATGTATTGTTAATCGCTTCGAGCTGCATATATATACTTTCAACATTTGACTCAACGTAAATAACACCGGCCACTTCATCATTGACGGCGACCGGCTGATTTAAAATCCATACGCGCTGATTGTCTTTATCGACGTTGACGAAAATTTCATCATTTGCGATGCCGGACTCGAGAGCATCCTGCGACATCGGTTCATTGACGCGGGAGCCGACAAGCGACTCGTTTGATATTCTGCTCGTCCCGACGAGAATATTATCCGTATTTACATAGCGGATTTCTTCAATTTCAGGACGGTTGCCGTAATCAGCCAGCAGGCTTTGAATTTCTGACCGCATCTGTTCACGGTCATCTCCCGTTTCCTCGAAAATTTCTTTAATTCGTGTATCAATCAGAGTGACCTGAGAATCGATATTATTTTTAAAGTTCCCCGTTAAATCACGCTCCAGGCTGTTGGTAAAATACAAACCGATAATCTGCATTCCGATAATAATCAGAAGCATGTATATCATTACCAGTTTAAACTGGAGCGACTGCAGGTTTTTTAAAAACTGCTTCATCTAGTCATCACCTTTAATATAATACCCGACGCCGCGGCGTGTCATGATGTATTCCGGATGACTTGGATCGTCTTCGATTTTTTCTCTTAAACGGCGCACCGTAACATCCACCGTCCGCACATCGCCAAAGTAATCATAGCCCCATACTGTTTCAAGCAGGTGTTCGCGTGTCATGACCTGGGATTTAAATTTTGCCAGATATAAAAACAGCTCAAATTCGCGATGCGTCAAATCGATATCTTTACCGAATTTCTTAATCGCGTAAGAGTCGGGGATAACAGTAATATCCCGAATATATATATTTTTATCTTCCGGTTCGTCTTCTTTCGTACTTACCGTATTATTGCGTCGTAAATTCACTTTCACACGGGCGATTAATTCACGCGTGGAGAAAGGTTTTGTCACATAATCATCCGCACCGAGCTCAAGTCCCAGCACTTTATCTATTTCGGAATCTTTGGCGGTAAGCATAATAATCGGCATATCGTGTTTTTTACGAACTTCGCGGCACACTTCCATGCCGTCTATACCCGGCAGCATAATATCTAGAAGAACAAGATCCGGCACTATATCCAAGATCAGTTCCAAGGCATCATTGCCGTCGTAGGCGCAGTGAACTTCGTATCCTTCTTTTTGCAGATTAAATTCGAGTATATCTGCAATTGGTTTTTCATCATCAACAACAACTATTTTCTTGGCCATTTAGATGTCCCTCATTTCACGTGTACATATTTTGTACGTAAACTTATCCATCTTTAAATGTATCACTTTTCAGACAAATAAAAAAGTCTGCCAGCATAAATGCTGGAGACTTTATTGACGGTCCCGACGGGAATCGAACCCGCGATCTCCTGCGTGACAGGCAGGCATGTTAACCGCTACACCACGGGACCAGTTTATATACCGTTTTATAATCAGAAGAAAAGTGACCCGTACGGGACTCGAACCCGTGTTACCGCCGTGAAAGGGCGGTGTCTTAACCGCTTGACCAACGGGCCATGGTAAATATTATGCGATTTGCACAAGATTTATTATAACATGATTGTGAATTTGAATACAACACTTATTTTGGAACATTTGACCTGGATGCAGAAAAATAGGGCGATTGGCGTGGAAATATGTTTTTATCGGGAATGACGGGGTTTCATTGCGGAGCAAACGGATTTATTCGGGAATGACAGAGTTTCATTGCGGAGCAAACGGCAAAACTTGCACAATCTGCACAAAAAAAACCGGACATCATGATGTCCGGTGCTGCAATAAAATATTACTTCTCATCCCAGAAGTTTTTTAACAGGTTTGTCTGGTTTCTGTCTGGTCCAACAGAGAAGATAGATGCTTTCACACCGCACAGCTTCTCAATTTCACGCAGGTAGTTATATGCGTTTTCCGGCAGTTCTTCCAGTGTTTTAACACCGGTAATGTCCTCTGACCAGCCCGGCATTTCTTTGTAAATTGGTTTCGCGCGTTTTAAATCTTCCAGTGTTGCTGGGTATTCTGTAATTTCAACGCCGTCGATTTCATAAGCAGTACAGATTTTAACTGTTTCAAGTCCGCTCATTACGTCGATTGAGTTCAGCGACAGATCTGTAATACCGCTGACGCGTCTTGAGTGGCGAACAACAACTGAGTCGAACCAGCCTACACGGCGCGGACGTCCTGTTGTTGTACCGTATTCACGGCCGACTTCACGGATGTGGTGGCCGTCTTCGTCAAACAGCTCAGTAGGGAAGGGACCGTCTCCAACGCGTGATGTATATGCTTTACATACACCGACAACATTTTTAACATGTGCAGGGCCGACACCGCAGCCGACAGTAACATTTCCTGCTACCGGGTTGCTTGATGTAACGAACGGGTATGTCCCGTGGTCAACGTCGAGCATGACACCTTGTGCACCTTCAAAAAGAACATTTTCACCTTCAGTGAAAGCATCGTCGAGCAGTTTGGCAGTATCGCATACGTAAGGTGCCAAACGTTCTGCAGCAGCTTTATACGGTCCGTAGATTTCATCAAATGTGAATCCTTCGTGATCATATAATGCTTTCAGCATATGATTTTTCAGTTCCAGATTTTCTTTCAGACGGCGTTTAAATACTTCATCGTCGATCAGGTCAGCCATGCGGATACCAATGCGCTGAACTTTATCTACGTACGATGGACCGATACCACGTTTAGTCGTACCGATTTTATTATCGCCCCGTGCTTCTTCTTCCAGTTCATCCTGTGTAAGGTGATATGGAAGTATAACCTGAGCACGGTTTGAAATACGCAGATTGTCCACGCTGATGCCCCGTTCAAGCAATCCGTCCAGTTCTTTTATAAGAGATAACGGGTCAATCACGACACCGTTGCCGATTAGAGATAGTTTATCTTCGTAGAAAATTCCTGATGGTACGAGGTGAAGTTTATAAGTTTCCCCGCCAAATTGAATCGTATGACCTGCGTTGTTCCCACCTGAAAATCGTGCAATAACGTGTGCATCTTCCGACAGGAAGTCCGTAATCTTACCTTTACCTTCGTCTCCCCACTGTGTTCCAACAACTACTGTTCCAGACATATGATTGCCCCCAAATGATTGATTAATTTTACCGTTACCAATGTTACCAATAATCTTTACAAAAATCAACGAAAGTCCGAACGTTTTTCGTTGGACTATCGAAAAACATTCGGACTTCTATGCCGGCGGTATATAATTATCGTCAAAATCACGTGTATCCTGGTCAAAAAAGCTGCTGTAGGATTTATTGAAAATTAATTTAACAGTTCCTGTCGGACCGTTACGGTGTTTCGCTAAAATAATCTCTATTTCATCCTGCACGCTTTGTGCGCCTTCTTCTTCATCCTCGCCGTCACCGCGGTTGTAATAGTCATCGCGGTACAGGAAGGCAACGATATCCGCATCCTGCTCGATGGAACCTGATTCACGCAGGTCACTCATCATCGGACGCTTATCCTGGCGCGATTCAACACTACGCGAGAGCTGACTCAATGCGATTACCGGACACTGCATTTCACGGGCGAGACCTTTCAGCATCCGGGAAATTTCCGAAACTTCCTGCTGGCGGTTTTCTCCCTGGCGGCTGCCGGATCCCTGAATCAGCTGCAGGTAATCGATAATCACCATATCGAGTCCGTGCTCCTGTTTTAAGCGCAGGCATTTCGCACGGATTTCATTCACGCGGATACCCGCTGAGTCATCGATAAAAATCTTCGAATTAGCAAGTGTCCCGATAGCTGTCGTGAAGTTATCCCAATCCTGGTGGTCGAGCGAGCCCTGACGCAGTTTCGTCGCGTCAATCATACCCTGGCTTGAAATCATTCTGCTGACGAGCTGGTCAGCTCCCATTTCAAGGGAGAAGACCGCTACGGTGTAGCCGTCCGGCGACGTGCCGACATGGCCTGCAATATTTAAAGCAAAGGCTGTCTTACCCATCGAAGGGCGGGCGGCTAGAATAATTAAGTCGTTGCGGCCGAAGCCCGACGTCATAAAATCGAGATCGCGGTAGCCTGTCGGAATACCGGTAATACCCGAATTATTTCCTGCGAGCGCTTCGATTTGTTCGTAAACTTCGTGCACGACTTCTTTCATCGATTTGAAACCGTCGCTGCGGCGTCCTTCTGATACACCCATAATACGGGATTCAGCTTCCGCCAGCAGCTCGTTAATATCTACTTCATTCTGGAAGCCGTCGCTCGCAATTTCATCAGCCACGCTGATGAGTTTGCGGCGCAGCGACTGCCGTGCAATAATATCCGCATAGAACTGCCAGTTGCGGCTCGTCGGTGTGACGTTTGATAATTCACCGAGATAACGCGGATTTACCGTATTATTCAGCTCATCCATACTGCGCAGTTTATCGGTAATCGTCACGACATCGAGCTCGGCATTTTCTTCCGACAGAAGCATCATCGCACGGAAAATCTGCTGGTGCTCCGGACGGTAAAAGTCTTCCGGTGCTATAATTTCAGTGACATTTAAAAAAATGGAGGAATCGATGAAGATTGCCCCAAGCACCGATTGTTCTGCATCATTATCATGCGGCATTTGGCGATTCATTTCCATTATCGATTCCTCCTGTTATTCATCTTACTGTTCAACAACGTGTACTTTTAACTCTGCTTCCACTTCGTTGTGCAATTTAATAGATACTTTGTGATAACCTAAGCTTCTAAACGGTTCAGGCATATCCAGCTTGCGTTTATCAAGTTTGATATCGTGCTGCTTCTGATACGCTTCGATGACCTGCTTAGAACTTACAGAACCGAACAGACGGCCATCTTCGCCGGCTTTCGTTTTGATTTCTACTTCCTTGCCTTCAAGTTCAGCTTTTAAATCTTTCGCAGCCTGAAGCTCATCAGCTTCCTGCTGGCGGGCTTCTTCTTTCTCGGCATCCAGTTTTTTAAGGTTTACAGCATTCGCTTCTTCAGCGAGTCCTTTTTTGAACAGGAAGTTATGCGCATAACCTGTTGCTACTTCTTTCACTTCGCCTTTTTTGCCTTTATTTTTAACATCTTTTAAAAAGATTACTTTCATTCCTCTTCACTCCTATTACTTATAAAAGTATCAATTACTTCTGTTAATTCATCGTATGCTTCATCGATGGTTTTGCCTTCCATGCGCGTCGCTGCATTCGTTAAATGACCGCCGCCGTTCAGCTGTTCCATAATAATCTGCACATTGACCTTGCCTAATGAACGGGCTGAAATTCCTATTGTCTCATCTTCTCTTAAAGCCATCACGAATGATGCCTGGACACCTTCGATCTGCAGAAGCTGGTCTGCCGCCTGGGCGACTGTGACAGGGTGATAGGTCATCGTTTCGTCCGCCTTGACGATGGCGATGCCTTCATCGCTTATTTCTGCGGATTTAATTAAATCACTCCGCGCGATAAACGTATCGATATCATCTTTTAAGAACGTCTGGGCGAGTACAGGGTCCGCACCGTTGCTTCTGAGATAGCTCGCAGCATCAAAGGTGCGGGAGCCCGTACGGAGAGTGTAGTTCCGCGTATCCACGATAATACCTGTCAGCATAATTGTCGCTTCGATGCGCGACAATTTATTCTGCTTGTTCTGGTATTCCAGAAGTTCCGCCACAAGTTCACTCGCGCTGGACGCGTACGGTTCCATATAAACGAGCAGGGGATTCGATATCATCTCGTCAGCGCGTCTGTGGTGGTCGATGACCACTTTGCGCGTTGACTTGTTCAGTATATCCTCATCCAGCACCATCGACGGGCGGTGAGTATCGACGATTACAATCGTCGTTTTCGGTGTCATCTTATCCCAGGCCTCTTCGCTGCTGATAAAGGTCCCGTACAGCTCTTCCCGCGATTCAACTTCTTTCATCAGACGGGACAGCGTATCATCGATATCTTCATCATTTAAAATGATATGCGCTTCGATGCCGTTGGAACTGGCGATCTTAGCTACACCGATCGATGAACCGATAGAGTCAACATCGGGGTTTTTATGCCCCATGATAATGACGTTGTCGCCTTCTAAAAGAATATCGCGGAGGGCATGCGCCATAACGCGGGCTTTGACACGCGTGCGTTTTTCCATCGGATCGGTTTTACCGCCGTAAAATCTCGCACTGCCCTTAATAGTTTTAATCGCAACCTGGTCGCCTCCGCGGCCGAGGGCAAGATCGAGACTCGACTGCGCCAGTTCGCCCACTTCGATAAAGTCCGCGGATCCTTCACCGATTCCCATACTTAGAGTAATCTGGGCACCGTGATCCGCTGAGTTTTCACGAACCTGGTCGAGCAGCACAAATTTAGTTTTTTCAATTTCAGCGAGGCTCTTCGCGGACATGACCATCATAAAGCGGTCATTTGAAAAGCGGCGCAAATATATATTATGCTCCTGCGCCCAGTCATTAATCGTGTTCGTCAGACTGTTATTTAAATCGCTTTTCAGCGCTTCGGTCATATTCTGCGTCATATCATCATAGTTATCAAGGAACAGAATTCCGATAACCGGGTCTTTATCTTCAAGCTGCTTCTGCATCGTTTTCTCTTCGGTAATATCGATGAGCAGAAGAGCGTTATGCTCCTGATGATAGTGAACCTGATAGTTCTTGTCGCTGTATGACGTATCGATTGTCTGAATATTATTCGCCTTCAGCGTCGTCATTATATTCGGGAAGACACGGTTAATCGGTTCATGGTGAAAGTCTTCCGGAATTTCCTCCGACATAAACTGGTTCAGCCATGAGATCTCCTCGTCATCATTCAGTAAAATAACACCGAGAGGCAGATCATCAATGACGTACTGTCTCGCGCCAGCGATGTCTTTTGACAGCTCGACAACTCTGTTTTCAGTGAGCACTAGCCAGCGGTAGAGGTAAACATATACCAGCGCTAGCAGCAAGATGCTGACGATAATGGCGACTATGCCAAAAACAGTATGGTTAATGACAATAGCAATGCTAAGTATAGAAATATGAAATGCCAGCACAATAAACGGTATAAGCATCAATTTTTTATCTAAAACTTTGAACATTGCTATTTCCTCCTCAATTCCATGATTAATCGAATTCTAAAGATCATTTCGAACAGTCCGATAAGTACAGTGACAGGTCTGAAAAGTACGAGCGGTATTAATATAATAGCAGCCAGCACTTTGTTCAGTTTTTTCTGAAGCATGAAATAATAAGCGAATGCAAGCCCGTGGATGAACAGTCCCCACTCCAGGAGGAGAGAAATATTACTGTACAGGGTAATAGTGCTTTCTTCCCAGCTGCCGCTGAACAGCATGATGATGAAAATCAGCAGATATAAATAAAGCAGCATTCTCGGCATCATCCATCTGTCAAAACTGCGGTAGTGCCACATTTCCCTGCTGTCCTGAGGTAATATTCTGACGATCAGGATAATGTATAAGGCAAGGAAAAAACTGCCGATTATTAAAAATGCAGGCAGGTTCTGGAAGTATAAATCCATCGACTGAAGAATCGTCTCTCCGTCTACACCTGCAGGCGTCAGTTCGCTGACAGCATTGAGCTGTTCAGCATACCAGTTTCTGAAGGTCGAATATATTTCCGATAAAGGTCTTAAGAAACCGAGCATCTGCATGACCACAACTGCCGCCATCGTACTTAAACCGATAGCGAATGTCGTATAAAACAGCGTCAGTTCCTGCGACATGTTCTTATCGAGCGTATGGGCAAGAAGACTTGTAATGATGTATAAAATTATAAAGCTGCCCGCAGCAAGCGGCGACAGAAACAGTACTGCCGGTATAAGAAAACTGAAAAATAAAATCCAGTAGTTGACGTTCGACTGCTGCCTGATTTTCAACAGTAAGTATATTGCAAATGGCATCACGACAGGACCGAATATTAAGGTGATCTCCGTGAGCATAATATAAGCTACAACAGCGAGCAGTGTAAGGGTTAAGGTACCCGTTGGTATTTTGTTGTTCAATGTTACACTCCTCTTTTAGTACTTTTAAAAATGAATGCTCCTATTGGTCTTGAATAGGAGCATTCGGTATTTATATTATAACCTTTCGAGCTTCTCCTGACCACCCATATATGGCTGAAGGACTTCAGGTACAGTCACTGAGCCGTCTTCGTTTTGGTAGTTCTCAAGGAGCGCTGCCATCGTTCTGCCGACAGCAAGTCCGCTGCCGTTCAGCGTGTGCAGCAATTCAGGTCTAGAGTCTTTGTCTCGTTTGAATTTAATGTTTCCGCGGCGTGCCTGGAAGTCCGTCATATTTGAAATAGAGCTGATTTCCTTGTAGTCATTATAGCTCGGCAGCCATACTTCAACATCATATGTTTTCGATGATCCGAAACCGATATCGCCTGTACAGAGCAGCACTGTGCGGTGCGGAATATCGAGTAAGTTTAAGATGTTCTCGGCATGTTCTGTCATTTCTTCAAGTGCTGCCCATGAATCTTCAGGGCGTTCAAGACGCACCATTTCAACTTTGTTGAACTGATGCAGGCGGATTAAACCGCGTGTATCTCTCCCGGCAGAACCGGCTTCACTTCTGAAACATGCAGTCTGTGCAGTGAATTTCACCGGCACCTGGTCAGCTGCCAGCGTTTCGTCCTTGTGAAAGTTCGTCAATGTCACTTCTGAAGTCGGAATCGTATACATTTCCTCATCTTCGATTTTGAAGAGGTCCTCGCCGAATTTCGGCAGCTGTCCTGTTGCGTACATTGCTTCTGCACGAACAATCTGCGGCGTCATCATTTCACGGTAGCCATTTTTGTTGTGCACATCAAGCATGAAGTTCATCAGTGCGCGCTCTAGGCGGGCACCGTCTCCAGTATGGTAGACAAAGCGCGCACCTGATACTTTGGCAGCACGGTCGAAGTCGGCAAGTTCAAGGTCTTCTAAAATGTCCCAGTGCGCTTTCGGCTCGAAATCAAAGGAGCGGGGCTCTCCGGTACGGCGGATTTCCACGTTTTCAGAGTCATCTTTGCCTTCAGGCACGTCATCGTGAATTAAGTTCGGGATACGGCTCATTTTATCGTGATAATCACTTTGAATCGTATTCAGTCTTTCATCGATTTCCTTAATGCGTTCACCGACGTCCCGCATTTCCTTAATTACGTCCTCAGCATCTTCCTTGTTTTTCTTCTTCACAGCGATTTCCTGTGATACTTTGTTGCGGCGGCTCTTCAGCTCTTCCGTTTCAGCGATCAGTGCACGTCTTTCTTTATCCAGCTGTAAAATATCATCGATTAACACAGGTTCCAGCCCGCGCTGTGCTACTTTCTTTTTAACCGTCTCAGTGTCGTTGCGCAGTACTTTAATGTCTAACATGTGCATACCTCCAAAATTTTTATATTTAATGCTTAGATCAGGGAAAAATAAAAACCACGTCCCCTGAAAGGGACGTGGTCTACGCGTTGCCACCCTAATTAGCACCATTTACTGATACTATCTCTAACATTTTAACGGCTTTCACCGGCTACTTTATTTATCGAAAGACAGAAATTCGCATATCACGCAATCATTTCCACCAGCCATGATTTCTCTATAGACGCAGATATACTACTGCTTCTTTCAAAGTAGTAAATATTAACTTGGTGCTATTTTATAACGTGGCCTTTAAAAACGCAAGTTTATAAATTTAAGCCCGGACGTTCAAAAATCAGTTTGCCGTCTGCAATGACTTTGTAAGCATGGTTTACACCGTAGTGATATGGAATGTACTCATGATTAGGTGCATCCCAGACGACGATGTTCGCAGCATCTCCCGGCTCGAGCGTGCCGCGGTCGGCATCGATAGCGTGAGCTGCATTCACCGTTACCGCATTCCAGATTTCATTCGGCGTCATTTTGAGTTTCAACGCCGCAATAGCCATAATCATCTGCAGATTGTCAGTCACACAGCTGCCCGGGTTATAGTCAGTCGCGAGAGACACGGCGCCACCCTGATCAATCATGCCGCGCGCATCAGCGAATTCGTTTTTACCAAGATAGAATGTTGTCCCAGGCAGCAGTACCGCCACCGTATTTGAATCAGCCAGCTGCTTTTTGCCTTCTTCGCTCGCTGCCACTAAATGGTCTGCACTGATTGCATCCTGCTCAATCGCAAGTTCTAAGCCGCCGAGAGGATCGATTTCATCTGCATGGATTTTCACGCGGAATCCTTTTTCGCGTGCCGCTTCCATGTATTTTCTCGACTGGTCGACAGAGAATACACCTGTTTCCGTAAAGATATCAGCGAAATCTGCATAGTCTTTTACTTCATCGAGTAAATCCGTCATCTCCTGTAAAAATTCTTCAGCTTCTCTGCCTTTAGGAATGGCGTGGGGGCCTAAGAAGGTGTGACGCATCAGCACAGGGAATTTATCTTCCAGCGCTTTTGATACTTTAAGCTGTTTTAATTCGTTCTCACGGTCGAGTCCATAGCCGCTTTTGCTTTCAACAGTTAACACGCCGTGCTGAATCATGCGTGTCATGTTAACTGATGCTTTGTTTAACAGTTCATCGAACGACGCTTTCTGCGTCTGTTCAACTGTATTTAAAATACCGCCGCCCTGTTCAAGTATCGTTAAGTAGTCAACTCCCTGGCGTTTCAGTGACATTTCATGCTCGCGTGAACCGCCGTGCACGATATGCGTATGAGGTTCAACGAGGGCAGGGGAAACGATTTTGCCTTCTGCATCGATAGTTTCTTTTGTTTCGTACTCATCTGTTTTTGCTCCCGCATAGACAATCTTGCCGTCTTTAATAACAACAATAGCGTCATCGACAATGTTCAATTCGTCCATTTCTTTGCCTTTTAACGGTCCATCGGTTTTTTTCGGTAAAATTAATGACTTTATATTTGTGATCATTACATCATTCATTATTTATTCTCCTTTAACATTGGTATATTCACACCGCGTTCTTTCGCTGTATTGATTGCGATATCGTAGCCTGCATCTGCGTGTCTTGCCACTCCCATACCCGGATCTGTTGTTAATACGCGGCCCAGTCTTTTTGCTGCACGGTCAGTGCCGTCCGCGACGACTACCATACCGGCGTGAAGCGAGTAGCCCATACCGACACCGCCGCCGTGGTGTACACTGATCCATGAACCGCCCGCAGCCGTGTTCACAAGAGCGTTTAGAATTGCCCAGTCGCCGACTGCATCGCTGCCGTCTTTCATGCTTTCTGTTTCGCGGTTCGGACTGGCGACAGACCCTGAGTCCAAATGATCCCGGCCGATAACGATCGGCGCCGAAATTTCTCCGGACTTAACTAGTTCATTGAGGGCGAGGCCCATCTTCGCGCGTTCGCCGTAACCGAGCCAGGCGATGCGTGCAGGCAGCCCCTGGAAGGCAATTTTTTCTTCCGCCATATCGAGCCAACGCATCAATTTCTCATTTTCAGGGAAGAGTTCACGCATCTTCTTATCAGCAACCGCAATGTCGTTCGGGTCTCCGCTTAAGGCTGCAAAGCGGAAGGGTCCTTTACCTTCACAGAATAGCGGTCTGATATAAGCCGGTACGAAGCCCGGGAAATCGAATGCATTTTCAACACCTGTATCAAATGCCACCTGGCGGATATTATTTCCGTAATCGAAGACAACTGCACCGTTTTTCTGGAACTGCAGCATCGCTTCGACGTGTTTTGCCATCGAAGCACTCGATAGTTTCACGTATTCTTCTGAGTTTTCTTCACGCAGTTTTTTAGCCTCTTCAAGTGAGTAGCCTTCCGGCACATAGCCGTTTAACGGGTCATGCGCAGAGGTCTGATCAGTCACGACGTCAATTTCAAAGCCGCGGTTTAAGATTTCATGGTGGACTTCAGCAGCATTGCCGATTAAACCTATCGATAATGGTTTCCCTGCATCGCGTGCTTCTGCTGCAAGTTTTAAGGCTTCGTCCAGTGAATCAGTTTTAATATCCAGGTAACGCGTTTCAATCCGTTTATCGATTCTCGTTTCATCGACATCAACACAAAGTGCGACCCCTTCGTTCATTGTGACTGATAAAGGCTGCGCGCCGCCCATGCCGCCAAGGCCGGCAGTCAGTGTGATTGTGCCGCGCAGTGTGCCGTCGTAGTTCTGGTTCGCAAGCTCCGCAAATGTTTCATACGTTCCCTGAACGATTCCTTGTGAACCGATGTATATCCATGAACCGGCGGTCATCTGTCCGTACATCATCAAACCTTTTTTATCGAGTTCATTGAAGTGCTCCCAGTTAGCCCATTTCGGTATAAGTACCGAGTTCGACAGCAGCACTCTCGGCGCTTCCTCATGCGTTTTGAATACCGCAACAGGTTTCCCTGACTGAATCAGCATCGTTTCATCCGCTTCAAGATTTCTTAATGTATTTTCAATTGCTTCAAACGACTCCCAGTTCCGCGCCGCTTTACCAATTCCCCCGTAAACAACTAAATCTTCCGGACGTTCTGCAACTTCAGGATCCAGGTTGTTATACAGCATGCGGAGCGCCGCTTCCTGTTCCCATCCTTTACATTCGATTTCCAAACCTGTTTTAGCAGTAATTTTTCTAGTCATATTGTCATCCCCTTAAAATATTAATAATGCGATTGGTATTACAATTAACAAGCTGAGCACTGTGCGGATAAACCACACAGCAATTAGTTTCCATACTTGTAAATTCAAACTCGTACTTAATACCGCAGGAACTAAGCCGGATAAAAAGACGACAGCTGAAATAGAAGTCACCCCGGCGATAAACCGTGTCACAATGTCTGCTTCTGCAGCGAGCAGGGAAGGCAGGAACATTTCGACAATGGATATCGTTACCGCTTCAGCAATCAGCGGCACATTCTCAAGCGGAAACATATAGAGAAGCGGGTAGTAGACGTAGGAAATCCAAGTAATCACATCGGTATACTCCGCAATGATTAAACCGAGCAGGCCGATAGAAAGAACAGACGGCACGACTGAAGCGGTCATCTTCATCGCTTCAAGAAAGTTCGTCCATATATCTTCTCTCAGCGGACGCGCACTATGCGACTGCTGCTTCGCCTTGTACCATGCATACTCCAGTATGTTACCTTCGTAATCTTCTTCGGTGATGCTGTTTTTATCGTTGAAATATATTTCCTTTTCATTGCGTATCGGCGGCAGGTAAGCCGTCAAAGCAGTGACCAGGAAAGTCACAAGTATAACGATGATAAAAAACAGCACCCAGTGGTCCATCAAATCGAGTGTGCGTGCGACAACCACCATAATTGTCACTGAAACTGTGGAAAAGCCGGTCGCTATAATGAGCCCTTCCTTTTTGTTATACAAACCTTCTTTATACGTTCTGTTCGTTATCAGCAGCCCGACTGAGTAGCTGCCGACGAGAGAAGCCATCGCATCCATTGCCGAACGGCCGGGTGTTTTAAACAGTTTCCTCATGACCGGCTCCAGCAGCACTCCGATAAAAACGAGGAAGCCGTAGCCGAGAATGAGTCCAAGTGCTGCACCGCCAAGCGGAATTAAGAGACTCAAGTTGATAGCGAGCGAGTAGTATAGAAACGGCCCCATATTCTCATCAAGCACGAAAGCAGGACCGATATTAAACACAGCCATGACGCCGATAACGAGCCCGAGTATTTTAAAAATCGTAAACAGAATATTAAATGCACTCTTCTTCCATGTTTTAGTCAAAATCGGAATCAATGTGCCGGCAAAAACAACTGCCAGGGTGTAATACTGAATATTCTCCCCAAAAATGCTATGAATGACAGTGACGATATGATCGAGCATAATCGACCTTGTTCCGGACATGGTGACCGGTACGAAAAATAGAAACAGCCCGAGTGCACTGAACACAAAGAAACGCCAAATTTTAAAACCTTTTTCACGACGCATCTCGTTCCGCGAGACCATAACATAACCCCTTTACTGAATTACTTGATATATAAGACAAGCTTATATAAATTCTGAATTTTTAACAAATTCTTAAGGAGAAGTGCAAATTATTTTAATTAACTTCCGTTAATGCCTTAGACAAGTTATTAATTTCAATACTGAAGTTGCGGTCCTGGTCGATAAAGTCCGCAATCAGACGGTATTCGTCAAATTTTTTGCGCGTTGCCGGAGACAATTTGTCTTTACCTTTAATCTCTGCTCCCGTCATCGCGATAAACAGCTCTGTGGCCACCACGTAGCGTGCGTTGTTAATAATATCTCTCGCATGACGTGCACCGATTGTCCCCATTGATACATGGTCTTCCTGGTTGGCAGAAGAGGGGATAGAGTCGACACTTGCCGGGTGGGCGAGTGTTTTATTTTCAGAAACGAGACTCGCTGCGGCATATTGTAAAATCATTGCTCCAGACTGCAAGCCTTCTTCCGGGCTTAAGAAGGCCGGAAGATCACCGTTTAATGCCGGATTAACTAAACGTTCGATGCGGCGCTCGGTAATATTCGCAATTTCAGCGACACCAATTTTTAAGAGATCCATTGCAATCGCAATCGGCTGGCCGTGGAAATTACCGCCTGAATAGACTTCATCTTCACTGAAAATCAGCGGGTTATCGTTCGCTGCATTCATTTCTATTTCCAGTTTTTCTTTAACGTAGTTCAGCGTCTGCAGTGATGCACCGTGCACCTGCGGAATACATCTGATAGAGTAGCCGTCCTGCACGCGCACTTCGCCCTGACGCGTCGTCAGCTGTGAACCTTCCAGATACTCGAGCATTTTTTCTGCGACGTAGATTTGTTCGGGATAACCCCTTGATTCGTGAATCTGATGGTTGTATGCATCTGTAATGCCGTTCAGAGCCTGGTGCGTCAGCGATGCAATCCATAAGCTGTCGTGCATCAGTTTATCCGCTTCGATATAGTTAATTACACCCTGGGCCGTCATCGGCTGCGTGCCGTTAATCAGTGCCAGGCCTTCTTTTGCCTGCAGTGTGATCGGTTCGATGCCGAGCGACTCCAGCACATCGCGTGTATTTCTTCTCTCATCCATAAAGAATACTTCGCCTTCGCCGATCAGCGTCAGCGCCATATGCGACAAGGGAGCAAGGTCACCTGAAGCACCAAGTGAACCTTGTTCCGGCACCACCGGAATAATGCGTTTATTAATATATAGCCTCAGCTGCTCAACCAGTTCTCTTGTTACACCTGAGTGGCCTTTCAGCATCGTGTTTAAACGGAAAACCATCATTAACAATGCTACCGGCTGTTCAAAAGATTTACCGACACCGCAGGCGTGGGAACGGATTAAGTTTGTCTGCAGATCTTCCACTTTCTCTTTTGAAATTAAAACATCGCAGAACAGTCCGAAACCGGTCGTAATTCCATAAATTGTTTTACCTTCTGCGATGATGTTTTCCACTACTTTTCTGGAAGCATCCACACGCTTATAAGCATCTTCAGTAATTTCCACAGTGCTTTCGGAATTTCCCAGGAAATCTTTTACTTGATCAATCGTTAAATGCTCGCCGTCCAAATGTAAAACCGACATGATATCCCTCCTAAATTTACGTACAAAAAAAGACACAAAAATCCCATTGATTTTTATGTCCCTAATAACTAATGTCTATGACAATTCTATTTAATTTAAATATGATTAATACCGAGTCCCAAAGCTTCGTGCTCTTTGCCTCTGATCGGCGCACCGATTGTTCCGTAGAAACAGACAGCCAGCCATTCGCCTTCGTCATCGCTGCCGTATGGATTCCCTCTGACAATCGCAAACCTTAAACCGACAGTACGCATAATTTCCCCTACGCTTAAATCTCCGCGGGTCACGCCTTGGAGCGCTTCTAAAATTGCGTGATATAAAGAATGAGTTTCACGATAAATATCTCCATTAATGAGTCCGCCGCGCTTTGCAGCAGTTTCAACCGACGAGATGACTTTGCTTAAATCCATAGATCCGACTTTGCCCGTCATCACTTTAAATGACTTAAAGTGGGGCAGTATACGGAGTGCTGTTTCTTCATCAGTCAATGCAACGAGTGTAGTGAATTTACCAAATTCACGATGTGTACTTTGAGTCATAATATACCTGCCTAATCACTAATAACTATTTTTATTATAGCGCTTTCATAAAATAAAAACAAGAAAGTATGGTTTCTTTAATTTATCGATAAACGATATATTTTTATTGTTTTTAGATACGTTAGGTGGTAAATTTAATTTATAAAATATGAAAGCAGGAAAAACTGTGATTAAAAAAACGCTGGTGCTGCGCATTACGCTGCTGATTACCGCAGCGATTCTTATATTATTTGGATTTTTGATGGGAATACAGCTTTTCACTTCAGAAGGTGAGGTTTATGCCGTCGTATACATTGCGGTTGCCGTTGTCTGGATTGATATGATTTTAGGGCTGTTTATCGTGTATGCTTTAAATAAGCTGCTGACACTGATCGACAGAGATGAAATTTTCTCAAGTCACACACTGACCATCATGAACCGGGTTCAGAAACTGACACTTAGCATTGCTATCGCAACTATCGGTTTAATGCCGTTTTTCTTTACGCTTGCCGAGCTCGATGATGCACCTGGACTCGTCTTATTCGGAGCTGGGATAGTATTTATTCCATTCGCGATACATGTACTGGTCGTAGTGTTAAAAGAGACACTTTCGAAAGCAGTATCAATCAAACAGGAAAATGAGCTGACAATATGACGAAAATAATCGTAAATCTTGATGTAATGCTCGCCAAAAGAAAAATGAGCATGACGGAACTCGCCAATGAGGTCGGCGTGACTATGGCGAACTTATCGGTATTGAAAAACAATAAAGCAAAAGCCGTCCGCTTCTCGACACTGGAGAAAATCTGCGAAGTGCTGGACTGTCAGCCCGGCGATATACTGGAATACCGGAAATAGGGCGGGTTTTAGAATTCAACGCCAAATCGCTCAAAACAGCAAATAAGCACCGGGATTTCTGTTTAGAAATCCCGGTGCTTATTTTTTATCTATTCTTCTTCTGATTCTGATTCCGGATCGAGATTATCTTCGACTTCATCGGTTTCAACTTCAAGATTGTCTTCCGCTTCCAGTGTTTCCTCAGCCATCTCAGAACCTTCGTCTTCCAGTTCTTCTTCTGCAATTTCATTTTTCACTACCGCAACCGTCGCAACGTCCTGCTCTTCGTCTAAGCGAATGAGTCTCACACCTTGCGTATTACGGCTTGTAATTGATATCGCATCGATTGTCAGGCGGATAATAACGCCTTTGTCCGTCACGATCATCATATCTTCATCCCGGTCTACTGACGCGATAAACACCAGTTTACCGTTTTTGTCTGTCAGGTTCGCAGTTTTCACACCGAAACCGCCGCGTTTAATGGAGCGGTATTCTTCTTCATGTGTAAGCTTGCCGTAGCCTTTATCCGTAACGATAAGGACATGCTGACCCGGCTCAAGGACATCGACACCGACGACTTCGTCGTCACCGCGAAGGTTAATCCCTTTAACACCGGCTGCTGTACGGCCCATGCTTCTGACCTGTTCTTCTTCAAAGCGTATTAGTGAACCTTCGCGTGTTCCGAGCATGACTTCTGTTGAACCGTCCGTCAGACGCACACCGAGGAGTTCGTCTTCGCCCCTGAAGCTGATGGCAATTTTACCGTTTTTATTAATCTGCTTAAAGTCATCCAGCGGTGTACGCTTCACAAGACCATTTTTCGTCGCAAATAATAATTGGTAGCCTTCAGTTTCGTCTTTGTCTTTCACGCTGATCATCGTACTGATTTTTTCATCTTTTTCGATTTCAATCAGGTTAACAATTGGCAGTCCTTTCGACTGGCGTGACAGTTCAGGAATTTCGTAGCCTTTCAGGCGGTAAACTCGTCCTGTGTTCGTAAAGAACAGAATATAATCGTGTGTACTCATCGTCACAATCTGACTGACGAAGTCATCATCGATCGTATTCATGCCCTGAATGCCGCGTCCGCCGCGGTGCTGTGCGCGGTATGTCGAAGCCGGCAGACGTTTGATGTAGTTGTTATGGCTCAGTGTCACAACAATCTGTTCTCTCGGAATTAAATCCTCGTCTTCAATATCGTAAATGCTGCCGAGTGTAATCTCCGTCCGGCGTTCATCTCCGAAGCGTTCGCGGATATCCGTTAGTTCTTCTTTGATGACTTCAAGCAGTTTTTCGTCATCGTTCAGAATACTTTTCAGATATTCGATATTTTTAAGAATCTCATCATATTCATTTTGGATTTTGCCGCGTTCAAGTCCAGTCAGACGGCGTAATCTCATATCGAGAATAGCCTGGGACTGGCGTTCTGACAAGTCAAACTGGCTCATCAGGCTGTTTTTCGCTTCTTCATCCGTATCGGATGCACGGATTGTTTTAATGATTTCATCGATGTGATCGAGTGCAATCAGCAAGCCTTCCAGAATATGCGCGCGGTCTTCAGCACGTTTTAATTCGTATTTCGTCCGGCGCGTCACGACAACTTTCTGATGCTCTAAATAATGATAAAGTACTTCTTTTAAAGCGAGTACTTTCGGTTCGCCGTTCACAAGCGCCAGCATGTTGACACCGAATGATGTCTGCAGTGGCGTTTGTTTATAGAGATTATTTAAAATCACATTCGCATTTTTATCCTTGCGGATCTCAATAATAATTCTGACGCCTTCTTTAAGAGACGTTTCATCACGCAAATCCGTAATGCCTTCGATTTTTTTATCGCGTACTAACTCCGCGATTTTCTCAACGAGACGTGCCTTGTTTACCTGATACGGGATTTCTGAAATAACGATACGTTCTTTACCGTTCTTCATGAGTTCCACTTCACAGCGTGCCCGCATAATAACAGAACCGTGTCCTGTTTCATACGCGCGCTTAATGCCGCTTTTACCGATAATCAAACCTGCAGTCGGGAAGTCTGGCCCCTTAACGTGTTCCATCAGTTCCATGGTCGTAATATTCGGATTGTCGGCAAGCTCGAGTACCGCATTGATGACTTCCGTCAGATTATGCGGCGGAATGTTCGTCGCCATACCGACAGCAATTCCGCTCGTACCATTGACGAGAAGGTTAGGGAAGCGTGCCGGCAGGACAGATGGTTCCCGTTCGTTTTCATCATAGTTCGGCTGGAAATCCACTGTATCTTTATTAATATCACGCATTAATTCCATCGAGATTTTACTCATTTTTGCTTCGGTATAACGCATTGCTGCTGCACCGTCGCCATCCATGGAACCGAAGTTCCCCTGGCCGTGAACGAGCGGGTAGCGGTAACTGAAGTCCTGAGCCATACGCACCATCGCATCGTAAATTGAGGAGTCACCGTGCGGGTGGTATTTACCCATAACATCTCCGACGATACGGGCTGATTTTTTAAACGGCTTGTCAGAAGTCATACCGTTATCGTGCATACCGTATAAAATTCTGCGGTGCACCGGTTTCATGCCGTCTCTGACATCGGGCAGCGCACGAGATACGATAACACTCATGGCATAGCTTAAAAACGAGCTGCGCATCGTTTTCGTAATATTTATTTGCTGAAATTGTTCATCATGGTCCGCCATAAATTAAATCTCCTTTATTAAACGTCGAGGTTCTCAACGTATCTCGCATTTTCTTCGATAAAGTTGCGCCGGTATTCAACGACATCTCCCATCAGCATTTCAAATGTCTGATCCGCTTCAATCGCATCATCCAGTTCCACCTGAAGAAGGTTTCTCTGTTCCGGATCCATCGTCGTTTCCCACAGCTGATCGGCGTTCATCTCACCGAGTCCTTTATACCTCGACATAGAAATTTTAGGTGTTTCAGGTAAGGTGCTGCGCAGAACATCAAGCGCTTCATCATCGTAAACGTAATATTTTTTCTTGCCCTGCTCCAGTTTATAAAGAGGCGGCTGTGCAATATACACGTAACCGTGCTCGATTAAGGGTCTCATAAAGCGGTAGAAGAACGTTAACAGCAGTGTTCTGATGTGCGCACCGTCGACATCCGCATCGGTCATAATAACAATTTTGTGGTAGCGGGCTTTCGCAATATCGAATTCTTCACCGATACCGCTGCCGAGTGCCGTTACCATTGAACGGATTTCATTGTTTCCTAAAATTCTGTCCAGACGTGCTTTTTCAACGTTTAAAATTTTACCCCGGAGCGGTAAAATTGCCTGAATTTTTGAGTTGCGTCCTGATTTTGCCGAACCGCCGGCAGAATCACCCTCTACGATAAACAGTTCACTTTTCGCAGGGTCTTTGCTCGAACAGTCTGCAAGTTTACCCGGCAGGCTCGATACTTCAAGCGCCGACTTGCGTCTTGTCATTTCACGCGCTTTTTTCGCTGCGACACGGGCGTGCTGTGCAGTAATTCCTTTATCGACAATTACCTGTGCCGTCTGAGGATTTTCCATCAGGAATCTTTCGAATCCTGCCGAGAACAGCTGATCTGTAATCGTGCGCGCTTCGGAGTTTCCGAGTTTGGTCTTCGTCTGACCTTCGAATTGCGGATCCGTGTGTTTAATTGACACGATTGCTGTTAAACCTTCTCTGACATCTTCACCGGATAAACGTTCTTCCGTCGATTTAATCAGGTTCTGTTTCGTTGCATAGCTGTTAATCACTCTTGTCAGCGCACGTTTAAAGCCATCTTCGTGCGTTCCCCCTTCATGTGTATAAATATTATTGGCATAAGTTAAAAGGGTGGATGTGTAGCCGAGGTTGTACTGCATTGCGATTTCAACTTCGATTTCATCTTTTGAATCATCCATATAAATAATTTCTTCATGCAGTGCTTCTTTCGTCTTATTCAATTCCTCGACGTAGGATTTAATACCGCCTTCATAGTGGTATTTAAATTCAAGATTTTCTTCGCCGCGCTCGTCGATTAATTTAATTTCGAGTCCCTTGTTCAGGAAAGCGAGTTCTTTAATACGCTTCTGCAGAATTTCGATTTCGTATTCTGTCGTTTCAGTAAATATTTCTTCATCCGCTTTAAAACGGATGACCGTTCCTGTTTTATCCGTTTCGCCAATGACTTTTAAGTCTGCATCCGGTACACCGCGGGTGTAGCTCTGGTAATGAATTTCGCCGTTCTTATGCACGTATACTTCAAGTTTTGAACTCAGTGCGTTAACTACGGATGACCCGACACCGTGCAGACCGCCGGAAACTTTATAGCTGCCGCCGTCAAACTTACCGCCGGCGTGCAGCACTGTTAAAATAACCTCGACTGCCGGACGTCCCATTTTCTCCTGGATATCTACAGGAATACCGCGTCCATTGTCCGTAACCTTAATCCAGTTATCTTTTTCAACAGTGACATTAATTTCAGACGCATATCCTGCAAGCGCCTCGTCGATACTGTTGTCAATAATTTCCCATACGAGGTGGTGCAAGCCGCGTGATGACGTAGAACCAATGTACATCCCCGGTCTTTTTCTTACCGCTTCAAGACCTTCCAGCACCTGTATCTGACTTGCACCGTATTGATCCATATTTTGTTCAGCCATGTTTTCACCTTCCGTTATTCATCGATTTTGATTTTGCCGTTTTCTATTTCAAATAGCTGCATATCATCCATAATCTGATGGTTGATATCGCTGATTGAAGTCGTCGTAACGAACGTCTGCACCCGGTTTCTGATTGAAGTTAATAAATGCGCCTGTCTCACTTCATCAAGTTCACTGAGCACGTCGTCCAAGAGCAGGACCGGATATTCTCCAACTTCCTCCTTGATTAATTCGAGCTCCGCAAGTTTTACAGACAGCGCAGTTGAACGCTGCTGCCCTTGGGAGCCGTAAGTCTGAACGTCAAAATCATTAATCGTAAAACCGATATCGTCCCGATGCGGACCGACAAGTGAAGTCCCTCGTTCGATTTCTTTATTTAAATTCTCAGCTAAAAGAGCAGATATTTCCGCTTTCAATGCTCCCGGATTATCGCTCTCATATTTAATATTGGGGTTATAGACTACATTTAAAATTTCTCTGCCGTTTGAAATATCAGCATGAATTCTTGAAGCGTGACGTTCAATCGTGGCGATAAACTGCTCACGTTTTAAAATAATCAGGCTTGCATGATGAGCAAGCTGGTCATTCAGCACTTCAATCATAATCTGATCGACGCTGCGCGATTTTAAGTACTGATTTTTCTGAGCGAGAACCTTGTTATAGTCGGATAAATGATTCAAATATATTTTCGATATCTGACCGCATTCCATATTAATAAATTTTCTTCTGACCTGCGGTGATCCTTTAACGATATTGAGATCTTCCGGAGCAAACAGCACCGTATTCAAATGACCGATGTACTGCGACAGTTTTGCGACTTCAAGATGATTCACCTTGGCCCGCTTCCCGCCTTTTGCAATACCGATTGAGAGCGGCAGCGTGCTGTGCTCTGTCGTAATGACCCCGTTAATATACGCATCTTCCGCGCCGAACCGGATCAGTTCCCTGTCTTTTGACGTCCGGTGGCTCTTCGCCAGGGACAAAAAGTAAATTGCCTCAAGCAGGTTTGTTTTTCCCTGGGCATTATGGCCGATAAAAATATTCAGCTTAGGATGAAAGGCCAGGGACAAGGAATCATAATTCCTGAAATCTGTGAGCTTAATTTCGTTTAGTATCATTGCACCGGATACTTAAATTTATATTCGCCGACACCTGCAATGACCAATTCGTCACCATCGTGCAGTTTTTTGCCGCGTCGGTTCTCAGGCTCTCCGTTTAAAAATACTTCATGTTCACTTAAGAACCATTTAGCTTCGCCGCCTGTACCGATAATATTTTTATATTTTAAAAATTTACCGAGTGTTATCATGCTATCCAAATGAATCGTTTCCATAGACATAACCTCCTATTACATACTCATTCATTATACTACATTTTACATATATTTTCATTATTTAAGCCCAAATAAAGCGTTTAGAGCCTTTTATAGGCAAAAAGGCTTTTACCTACCTGTAAACATAAAAAAGAGACCAGAGGCCTGTTTTTCATCAAAAAAGGCATGGTCTTAAATATTTGCGTCCTGATTAGTATGTTCTAATCGGTAAAATCAGTTGTACGACTTCGGAAGATTCGCTCGGTGTAATAGTGAACGGTCTCATCGTGCCGAAGAATTCAATGGTTACTTCTTCGTCCTGAATCGCACGAAGTGCTTCCATCATATATTTTGAGTTAAAGGAAATTTTAATGCCTTCACCTTCGATAGCAGAAGCGTTGACCGCTTCGTTTACCGTACCGACTTCAGGTGAGTTCGAAGTTAATTCCACATTATTGTTTTCCACAGTCATGCGGATAACGTTGTTGCCGCCTTCACGTGCCAGGAGTGAAACACGGTCAATTGCATGGTAAAACTCGGAGTTGTTAACGCTGACCTTAGTTTCATAATTTTCAGGGAACAGACGGGAGGTATCCGGATAGTTTCCTTCAAGTAAACGCGAGATAAAACGCATATTGCCGTAAGTGAACAGCACCTGGTTCTGCGACAGGTTAATTTCTACATCTTCATCCGAGTCTGTGAGTATCTTGCTGAGTTCAGACAATGATTTACCTGGAATAATCGCATTTGAAATCTCCGTGTTAAATGTTTTATCCAGCAGTCTTCTTAAAGCAAGACGGTGGGAGTCCGTTGCAGTAAATGAAATATTATCTTTGTTAAAGTTCCAGTTTACACCTGTTAAGACAGGACGTGTTTCAGATAAAGAAACTGCAAAGTTTGTCTGGTTAATAATTGTTTTTAATACTGCAGAAGAAAGTACTAAACTGTCTGCATCGTTAACTTCAGGAAGCAGAGGATACTGATTTGAATCATTTCCGCTTAAGTTAAATTCTGATTTTCCTGCGGTAATTTTAGTCTGGAAATTTTCAGTTGTTTCCAGATCTACAAAATCACCGGAAAGTTTTTTAATGATGTCTACAAAGAAACGGCCTGTTAAAACGACTGAACCGGGTTCTTCGATTTCAAGGATTTCTTCATTATCAATTTCTGCAGGTATTGTAATTTCAATAGATATTTCCGAATCACTGCCGGTAAGTATCATTTGATCATCAGAGACATCGATTTTTATCCCGTTTAAAATAGGCAAAGTAGTTCTTGGTGAAATAGCTTTTAAACAATGATTTAATTGTTCGATAAAATATTGTCTTTTAATACTGATTTTCATAAGCGAGTACTCCTTATTTAATAGATATATAGTATATAAAATAATAGTAATAATAGTAGGTCCTGTGGATATGTGGAAAACCGGCTTGAAGCTATACAGAGAAAGTTATCCACATGTGTACAAAGTGTTGACTACAGTGTAACATTTATCCACAGTATTCACATTAGATTTAATTAAGCTTTTTCTCGATTTCTTTTAATTCATCTCTGAATAACTCATCTTCTGAAACAAGCTTCGAAATTTTCTCATGCGCGTGAATAACAGTTGTATGATCCCGGCCGCCGAACACTTCACCGATTTTAGGCAATGAATTGTCAGTGAGTTCGCGTGACAGATACATTGCGACGTGTCTCGGGAAAGCGATGGACTTGGTCCGCTTTTTAGAGGCGAGCTCATCGATGTGAATGCCGTAATATTCGCTGACGGCTACTTGAATATCGTGTATTGTCATACGTTTTGACTTGGTTGTAACAACGAGGTCTTTCAGCGCTTCAGACACTACTTCCGGAGTCATCGGCTGATTTGAAATTTTTGAGTATGCTGCAACGCGCGTCAGTGCGCCTTCCAGTTCACGGATATTTGTATGAATATGGTTGGCGATGTAAATCATTGCTTCATTTGGAATCTCTACATTTTCTTCTTCGCATTTCTTCCGCAGAATCGCAATTCTGGTCTCGAGGTCAGGCGGTGTGACGTCTGTCATCAGCCCCCATTCAAAGCGCGAGCGCAAACGGTCTTCAAGCGTCGGAATTTCCTTCGGTGTCCGGTCGCTGGAGATAACGATCTGCTTGTCATTCTCATGCAGCGAGTTAAAGGTATGGAAAAACTCTTCCTGCGTTGATTCCTTGCCTGCCAGAAATTGAATATCATCGATTAACAAGACGTCGACATTGCGGTACTTGTTGCGGAACTCTTCAGTTTTGTTATCGCGGATCGAGTTGATGAATTCATTCGTAAATTTTTCACTCGATAAATAAACGACTTTCGCATTTGGACGGTGCTCCAGCACATAATTCCCGATAGCATGCATAAGATGCGTCTTGCCGAGACCGACTCCCCCGTATATAAACAGCGGGTTATATGCTTTCGCAGGCGCTTCCGCTACTGCGAGTGAAGCGGCATGCGAGAAGCGGTTGCCGTTGCCGATGACGAACGTATCAAATGTATGCTGGGCATTTAAAGCATGTTTAACAGGAACATCCATTATCTGGCTGCTTTTTTCAGGTGCTGTATTTTTCGCGGGTGCTGGATTATCCAGCTGTTCATCTTGAAAAACGATTTTAACTGAAACTTTTTCACCGATCGCTCTGTAGATGCTTTCTTCAATCAGTGTTAAATATTTTTCGGACAGCCAGCCCTGCTGGAATTCGTTATCCGCTTTGACAATTGCGCTGCTGCTGTTTAAATCGATCAGTTTTGTATCTTTAAACCATGTCTGAAAGCTGACGGTCGGGATATTTTCACTGATATTTTCAAGGACATTATCCCAAATACTATTTAAGCTGCTCATAAAATAATCCTTTCTTATTCACAAATAACAGGCTGTGGATAACTCATATACACAGGTGTAGAAAAGTTATGCACAGCTTATGCACATTCTGTGGATAACTATCCAGAAGAACTTACTTATCCACAGCGATATGGGTAAAATTATAACTGATTTGCTTATGTATATCAATAGTTTTAAGAGTTATGCACATAATCAACAGTTTTCCACAAAATATTACATACAGCCTGTGGATTTGTGGGAGAAACCCTTTTTAAACTGTTGATAACTTTATCCTGCAAAAAAGTTATCCACATTTTATTATGGTTTTCCCGTAATCTCATAGAAGGAATATCAAATAAAAAGTTGAAAAGACAGCACATTTTTGGTATTCTTTAATAGTTGCAATTCTAAGAGAAGATAAAAGACAGAGATATATATTTAAACGGAGGTGTCATTAATGGTAAAACGTACCTATCAACCAAATAAACGTAAACGTGCAAAAGTACACGGTTTCCGTGAGAGAATGAGTACTAAAAACGGCCGCAAAGTTCTTGCACGCCGTAGAAGAAAAGGAAGAAAAGTTCTTTCTGCATAACCATTAGATCATCTGACGAGGATGATCTTTTTTTTTGCGCCAATACCGGATGTTTTATAAAATGAGTGCTTTTTAGTATAATAATTAATCATAGATATGAAAGAGCGTAATAATGATGAAAAAGCGATATAGAATTAAGAAAGAAAAAGATTTTAAACTGATTTTTAAAAGAGGAAAATCATATGCTAACAGGCAGTTTGTCGTTTACTTAAAGGACAACGATGAAATTCCGCATTTGAGACTCGGCATCAGTGTGTCCAAACGTCTCGGCAACGCGGTAAAAAGAAACCAGATAAAAAGGCGCATCCGAGCATTTTATCAGCTTCACAAAACAGAGCTGAAACCGCGTGAATATGTAGTTATCGCCCGAAATCCCGTCAAAGATATGAACTATCACGAGATGGAAAAATCATTATTGCATGTCTTAAAAATCGCGAAATGTATTAAATAATACGGGGGTAGTATTATGTACAGAATTTATACTGAAAAAACAGTAGATGATGCAGTCGCAAAAGGATTAGACGAGCTTGGCGTAACTGAAGACGATATTAAGATTGAAGTAATCGACGGCGGGAGCGGCGGTTTCTTAGGTTTTGGCAGACGCGATGCTGAAGTGAAACTGACAATCATCAATCCGGAATTAAAAACATACGGTTCCATCGATGCGATGCTTGAACAGCGGTCTCGGAAGGTGCAGAGACAGCTTGAAGAAGCTGAAGAACCGGCAAAGCCTGAACCTGCAATAACAGAAAAGATGCCTGAAAGAGCGGAAGCTCCAAACCAGGAAGCTCCGGCAGCTGAGTTTCGTCCTGAAACTGAAGACGGTGCCGAGGATGAAGAAACGCTGTACGAATCCTCGATTAATAGTGCGGCGGATGACACAGCAGCTTATATTTCCAGCGTCGTACGTGAAATGAATATTCCAAACGACATTGAAGTGAGTGTTAAAAACACAACGGTCACAATTGAATTTCATGCAGAGCTTGCAGCTAAAATTATCGGCAAACGCGGGCAGACTTTAAACGCGCTGCAGGAACTCGCGCAAAACTACTTCAATACGATATATAAAAGTTACGGCACAGTCCTTCTGGACGTAGAAAATTACCGTGCAAAACGGCGCGAAACGCTGGAGAGTCTCGCTATTAATATGTCGAAAAAAGCAATGCGCACGGGCGAACCGGTTAAAATGGAACCGATGCCTTCATTCGAACGTAAAATAATGCATCATGTCTTAAGCAGGGTAAAACATATAGATACGTATTCAGAAGGACGGGAACCGAACCGCTACGTCGTGATAACTAAGAAATAAAAGGAGTTTTTAACATGCAATTTGAAACGATCTCAAGCATCTCCACACCGGTTGGTGAAGGGGCGATTGCCATCGTTCGTTTATCAGGTGAAGATGCGATTGAAATTGCAGACCGTCTGTATAAAGGGGCGAAAAAGTTAAGCGATACTGACAGCCACACGATTAATTACGGACATATTATCGATCCGAAAACTGGTGAAACGGTCGAAGAAGTTATGGTGGCTTTAATGCGCGCACCGAAGACTTACACGAGAGAAGACATCGTGGAAATTAATTGCCACGGCGGTATTCATACAGTGAACCGTGTGCTGCAGCTGACGCTGAACAACGGTGCGAGAATGGCGGAACCTGGTGAATTTACGAAGCGCGCCTTTTTAAACGGCCGGGTAGACTTATCGCAGGCTGAAGCGGTCATGGACTTTATCCGCGCGAAAACGAACGAAGCATCTAAAGTTGCGAACCAGCAAGTGCAGGGACGCTTGAAAACGTATATTGAAGAACTCCGTCAGAGCATTTTAAATATTCTTGCCCAGGTCGAAGTGAACATCGACTATCCGGAATACGATGACGTCGAAGAAGCGACGACATCATTTCTGCTGTCTGAAGCGAAAAAGGTCAGTGATAATATCGATAAACTGCTGAAATCGAGTACGGAAGGTCGTATTTTACGCGAAGGTTTAAGCACGGTTATCGTCGGCAAGCCGAACGTCGGAAAAAGTTCTTTATTAAACTACTTAATTCAGGATAATAAAGCAATCGTTACTGATGTTGCGGGCACGACGCGCGATATTTTAGAAGAATATGTTAATGTCAACGGCATTCCGTTGAAACTCGTGGATACCGCCGGTATCCGCGAAACGGATGATATCGTTGAAAAAATCGGTGTGGAACGTTCGCGTGAAGCACTTAAAGACGCGGAACTGATTTTATACGTGATGAACAACAACGATGAGCTGACACCGGAAGATCTCGAACTACTCGAATCTGCGGACGATAAAAAGGTCATCGGTATCGTAAATAAGCTCGACCTCGAAAATAAACTGGATATTAATTATCTGGAGGAACATTTTAAAATACCATTAATTAAAACATCCATTATAAATGGTGAAGGTGTCGACGATTTGGAAAACGAAATCCAGGAGATGTTTTTCGAAGGCAGCCTCTCATCGACGGATTCGACTTACGTGTCGAATAACCGTCACATTAATTTGCTCGAGCAGGCAAAAACAGCAATTGAAGATGCAATCTCTTCGGCTGAAATGGACGTGCCCGTGGATATTATCCAAATTGATCTTATAAAAACATGGGAACTGCTCGGAGAAGTTATCGGAGAAGACGTATCGGAACAATTAATAGATAAACTCTTTAGTCAATTCTGTCTAGGGAAGTAAATACAGGAGGTTAAATAATGACCGGCAATATTAAATATGATGTGATAGTTATCGGCGCAGGTCACGCTGGTGTTGAAGCGGGGCTTGCAGCAAGCCGTAAAGGATTAAAAACACTGATGCTGACGATTAATCTGGATAACATCGCATTTATGCCATGTAACCCTTCAGTCGGAGGTCCGGCAAAAGGAATCGTCGTGCGCGAAGTGGATGCATTAGGCGGCCAGATGGCCAAAGTAATAGACAAAACTCATATCCAAATGAGAATGCTGAATACAGGTAAAGGACCTGCGGTGCGTGCACTGCGCGCTCAGGCTGATAAAGTCCTCTATCAGCAGGAAATGAAATCGGTGCTTGAACAGGAGCCGAACCTCGACATACTGCAGGGACTGGTTGATGAACTCATTATAGAAGATGACGTTATCCGCGGTGTGAAAACGAATGTCGGCACCGTATACGATGCTGATGCAGTAATTATTACAACAGGGACTTTCCTGCGCGGTGAAATTATTTTAGGCGACTTAAAATATTCAAGCGGACCGAATCATCAGATTCCGTCACTTGCGCTTGCAGATCAGCTGAAAGAGCTCGGTTTTGAAATTATCCGTTTTAAAACGGGAACACCGCCGCGCGTTAACGCGGATTCTATCGATTACTCGAAAACTGAAATCCAGCCGGGGGACGATGTACCGCGCGCTTTCAGCTTCGATACGACAGAATTCATTATGGATCAGCTGCCATGCTGGTTAACATACACATCACAGGAAACACACGAAATTATTACAGCAAACCTGCACCTGTCTGCTATGTATTCAGGTGTGGTTCAGGGAACAGGTCCGAGATACTGTCCTTCAATTGAAGACAAGATTGTCCGTTTTAACGATAAACCGCGCCACCAGATTTTCCTTGAGCCGGAAGGCCGCAACACGAAGGAAGTTTACGTCCAGGGCTTATCAACAAGTATGCCGGAAAGTGTGCAGCGCGATATGGTAACGAGCATACCGGGACTTGAAAATGCACGGATGATGCGCGCAGGCTACGCAATTGAGTACGATGCATTAGTACCGACCCAGCTGTGGCCGACGCTTGAAACGAAGAAAATTAAAAATCTTTATACGGCAGGGCAGATCAACGGCACGAGCGGTTATGAAGAAGCAGCCGGTCAGGGTTTGATTGCGGGCATTAACGCGGCGAACAATCTACTCGGTAAAGAAGAGTTAATTTTAAGCCGTACAGATGCATATATCGGCGTACTGATTGATGATCTGGTAACGAAAGGGACCAATGAACCGTACCGCCTCTTAACATCACGTGCAGAACACAGATTGCTGCTCCGTCATGACAACGCGGACATCCGCCTGACTGAAATCGGTTATGATAACGGCCTGATCAGCGAAGAGCGTCTGGCTCGTTTCAATAAGAAAAAAGCAAACATCGACGCGGAACTGGAACGCCTGCAGAAAGTGCGCATTAAACCGAATGAGCACACGCAGAATATCGTTTCAGAGCGCGGCGGCACAGCGCTGAAAGACGGCATTCTCGCTGCGGACTTATTAAGACGTCCGGAAATGGATTATGCGTCAATCATGGAAATTTTAAATGAAGAGATTACGCTGAACCAGGAAGAATACGAACAGGTTGAAGTACAGATTAAATACGATGGTTATATTAAAAAATCATTACAGCAAGTCGATAAAATGAAACGTATGGAAGAAAAGGCTATACCTGAAAACATCGATTACGATGCAGTGCACTCAATCGCGACAGAAGCGCGCATGAAACTGAAAGAAGTTAAGCCGCTGAATATCGCTCAGGCATCCCGTATTTCAGGAGTTAATCCGGCAGATATTTCCATTCTGCTTGTCTATATCGAACAAGGTAATGTGAAAAGGGTAGAAGCATGAACGAAACAGAATTCATAAACACTTTAAAAGATAAAGGAATTGAGCTGTCCGCGGTACAAATCGGCCAGTTCAAGACCTATTACAAGATGCTTGTAGAATGGAATGAAAAGATTAACTTAACTGCTGTAACCGAACTCGAAGAAGTCTATTTAAAACACTTCTACGATTCCATTACACCGCTTTTCTACGCGGATATTGAAGAAGGCGCGAGCCTTTGCGATGTAGGCGCAGGTGCCGGTTTTCCGAGCATTCCAATGAAAATTATCCGTCCGGACTTAAAAATTACAATCGTTGATTCTTTGAATAAGCGCATTACGTTTTTAAATGAATTAACTGCTGTGCTCGGCCTCGATAAAATACACCTGGTGCACGACAGAGCGGAAACGTTCGGCCAGCACCAGGCGAGACATATGTTTGATGTGGTAACGGCACGTGCTGTTGCCCAGCTGAATGTCTTATCTGAGCTGTGTCTGCCGCTCGTCCGCACAGGCGGCCAGTTTATTGTGATGAAAGGCAAGAAAGCGCAGGAGGAGCTCGATGAGAGCAAATTTGCGCTGGACCTGCTCGGCGGAGAACTGACAAAGATTCATCAGCTGTCGCTGCCTGAGGAAGAAAGCGACCGTTATATTATGATCATCGACAAAAAACGTAAAACACCTAAGAAATACCCGCGCAAACCGGGTACGCCTAACAAATCCCCATTAAAATAAAAGGATGGTGGAATGTGTGAAAAAACCATTTTCAAAATTATTTAATCTAATAGATAAAAGCGAAACGCGTTCTGATGATGATTCGCTGGTGACTGTGTCTGTAGAACATATCGTCCCGAACCAGTACCAGCCGCGTACTGTATTTAATCATCAGCGCATTGAGGAACTCGCACATTCCATCAAAGCGCACGGACTGCTGCAGCCGATTACCCTGCGTCCTATCGAAGAGGGCATGTATGAAATTATTGCAGGCGAGCGCAGGTTCAGAGCCTTGAAACATTTGGGTTACGAAGACACTCAGGCAATCGTTAAGTATTTAACAGACCAGGAATCAGCAGCAATTGCTCTGATTGAAAATATACAGCGGGAAAACTTATCGAGTATCGAAGAAGCGAGAGCTTATAAACAGCTGCTCGCAATGGATGATATTACACAGAAAGATCTCGCAGAGAGTATCGGGAAAAGCCAGTCTTTTATCGCCAATAAATTAAGGCTTTTGAAGCTCTCTAACGACGTTATAACAGCGCTCGAAAAAGATGATATCACCGAAAGACACGCGCGGGCACTGCTTATACTCGATAACGATACCCAATGCGACGTTTTAAAAAATATCGTTAAGGATAATTTGACGGTAAAAGAAACAGAGCTCGCTGTGAAGAACCGGAAGAAGGTCCGCATCGAGCAGATTAACTTTAATGACGATGTTGCTTTTATGCTGAATGACTTTGAGCGTGACATTAAGAAGCTGCAGGACAAAGGTATCGATGTCAATATTGAGACGTCTGAAACCGATGAGCTGCATGAAGTCACGATACGTATATACAAATAGTGCTCACACATGACAGTGTGAGTTCTTTTTTGACTTACAAACAGTAAGGTTGCTGTTATAATTGAACTGTATTTTAACTATATAAAGTCGGTGAGATTACGGTGGAAATTATAGAACTGCCCCTTAAGGATATCCGCAAAAATCCATACCAGCCGAGACAGACTTTTGACGAAGATAAGCTGGAAGATTTAAAAAACAGTATTTTAATTCACGGCGTAATGCAGCCGATTACCGTCAGAAAGTCGGTAAAAGGCTATACGCTGGTTGCAGGAGAGCGGCGGCTCCGGGCCAGTATGAAAGCGGGACTAGAGAAAATTCCTGCGATTATTACCGGCATGTCCGATAAGGAAATGATGGAACTTGCGATTATAGAAAACCTGCAGCGGGAAGATTTAAGTGCGCTTGAAGAGGCGGAAAGCTACAGGGAACTTATGACCAAAGCAGAACTCACTCAGGATGAACTGTCGCAGCGGCTCGGCAAATCGAGATCTTATATCGCGAATATGCTCCGGCTGTTAAATTTGCCGGCTGCGGTAAAGCGGGCTATGAACGAGCAGAAGCTGAGCAGCGCGCACGGCAGAACCCTGCTGTCGCTGAAAGATCCGCTGTTAATGGAACAGGTGGCAGAAGAAGCGATTAAAGGGAATATGAGTGTACGGTCGCTTGAAGCGTATGTGAAAACGTTCGATAAAAAGAAAAAAATTAAAAGAACGGCTAAAAAGCTGAAATTTTTACAAGGCTATGAAAATCAGCTGAAAGAATATTACGGTACAAATGTGGAAATCAAAAAAGTAAAAAATAAAGGAATGATTCAGCTGGAGTTTACGTCTCAGGAAGAGTTTGAGAGAATCCTTGCGATGCTCCAGAAAAAATAAAGAAAGAGGCTTTAATATATGCGTTTTTTAACTTTACTTAGTACAGCAGATTCTGAAGACCCGATAGGGTTTGTACAGGAACTTATGGAGAAATTTAAGGATCCTGAGATATGGGCTACTATTGGCAAGAATATTTTATTTGCATTAATTTTTATAATTGCCGGATATATTTTAACTAAAGTTATGAACCGGCTGATTGATAATTTCTTTAAATATAAATCAAAATCCCGCCTGAAAGGTTCGGATAAGCGCAATCAGACCTTAATTAACGTGCTGCAGAACGGGGCCACCATTTTTATTTGGTTCTTCGTTATCGTAGGGGTGCTGGAACTGTTCAGCATTCCGGTTGCTACACTCCTTGCCGGTGCCGGGGTCGTTGGTCTGGCCATCGGTTTTGGTGCACAAAGCTTAGTGAAAGATATGATTACCGGGTTCTTTATCATTTTGGAAAACCAGTTCGATAAAGGTGATTTCGTCAGGGTAAATACTTCAGGTACTACTGTTGCCGAAGGCGAAGTGTTATCATTAGGATTGCGCTCATCCCGTATTCAAGGCTACGAAGGCGAATTGTATATGATTCCGAACGGCACGATTAACGAAGTCATTAACTTTTCACGCTACAATTCAATCTCATATCTCGACATGAACTTTTCTATTCAGGAAGATCTGGATAAGGTCGAAGAGACGATGAATCAATATTTCGAAAGCCATTGGCGCGAAGAGGAAGTGCTCGTCGAGCAGCCGGCAATATTAGGCGTGCAGGATATTCAGCAGGGTGAGGCTACAATCCGAGTTATGCTGACCACCCAGCCGATGGAGCATTTCGGTGCGACGAGACGCATGCGCAGACGCCTGAAACAGTATCTCGAGTCACAAGGAGTATTTGTATCTGTACCTACTATGGACATTAACGATTTCGATCAAAATGATGCCGGGGAGTAAGTAATTATGGAGAAAAAATACGATTTAAATAATATTGTAGAGATGAAAAAACCGCATCCCTGCGGCACAAACAGTTTCCAGATTGTGCGGATGGGTGCGGACATAAAAATCAGATGTACGAATTGCGAACGGACGATTATGATGCCGCGCAGAGATTTTGATAAACGACTTAAAAAAGTAATTATAAACTAAAGGAGCAACTATTATGTCTTTAACTGCAGGAATTGTCGGATTGCCGAACGTCGGTAAATCAACACTCTTTAATGCAATAACGAAAGCGGGCGCACTTGCTGCCAACTACCCGTTCGCAACAATTGACCCGAACGTCGGTATCGTTGAAGTGCCGGATGAGCGTCTGAATGTTTTAACACAAATTGTCGAGCCTAAAAAAACAGTCCCGACAGCATTTGAATTTACGGATATTGCCGGAATTGTAAAGGGAGCGTCAAAAGGTGAAGGCCTTGGAAACAAGTTCTTAGCCAACATTCGCGAAGTCGATGCAATTTGTCAGGTCGTCCGCGCTTTCGATGATGATAATGTGACTCACGTCTCAGGTAAAGTCAATCCGCTGGATGATATTGAAGTCATTAACATGGAATTGATCTTTGCCGATCTTGAAAGTGTTGATAAACGTCTGCCGAAGGTGGAAAAAATGGCGAAGCAGAAAGATAAAGATGCGATGGCTGAAGCAAAAATTCTGACGAAAATTAAAGAAGGACTGGAAGAAGGAACACCTGTCCGCGCACTTGATTTTTCCGATGAAGAAATTAAATCAGTGAAGCATTTCCACCTGCTGACTCAAAAACCGACACTGTATGTGGCGAACGTTTCTGAAGATGATTTATCATCACTTGAAGACAACGAACATTTATCAGCAATTAAAAAATATGCTGAAGAAGAAGGTTCGGAAGTTATTGTGATTTCAGCAAAAGTGGAAGAAGAAATCGCAGCTCTTGATGACGATGAAAAAGAAATGTTCTTAGAAGAACTCGGCCTCGAGGAATCAGGACTTGATAAACTCGTCAGAGCTTCTTACGATCTCCTTGGTTTGGCAACATACTTCACTGCAGGAGTGCAGGAAGTCAGAGCCTGGACATTTAAAAAAGGCATGACGGCTCCGGAATGTGCCGGAATCATTCATACCGATTTCCAAAAAGGATTTATCCGTGCTGAGACTGTTGGTTACGAAGACTTAGTAGAAGCGGGTAACGAAGCAAAAGCGAAAGAAGCAGGTAAAGTCCGCCTTGAAGGTAAAGATTACATTATGAAAGACGGCGACGTCGTTCACTTCAGATTTAACGTTTAATATAATAAGTGCTGCGCAGTCTATTTTAGGATTCCGCAGTTTTTTTTGTGGGCTCCGGATACATATGAGTTTTTGTCATGGCAATCCTGTGAGTTCCGGATACACATGAGTTTTTGTCATGGCAACCCTGTGAGCCCCGGATACACATGAGTTTTTGTCATGGCAACCCTGTGAGCTCCGGATACATATGAGTTTGTATCATGCCAACCCCATGAGCTCCGGATACACATGAGTTTGTGTCATGGCAACCCCGTGAGTCTGGGATACACATGAGCTCGTGTCATACCAATCCCGTGAGCTCCGGATACATATGAACCCCTGTCATGCCAATCCCGTGAGCTCCGGATACATATGAACCCCTGTCATGCCAATCCCGTGAGCTCCGGATACATATGAACCCCTGTCATACCAATCCCAACAAAAACCCCCGCAAAAAAATCACAAACACCGCAAAAATTTAAAGACAATTACAGCGTATCTATTGTAAAAAACTTATTTTATTGCTATAATTTCTGATTGTGAGTAATGAAAATTATTCCTTGCTGAAAATGTGTGTTTTCGGCCGCAAAGACCATAAGGAGGTGCAGAAGATGAGATCATATGAAATTTTATATGTAATCCGCCCGGATATTGAAGAAGAAGCTAAAGCAACGTTAGTTAAACGTTTTGATGAGGTTCTTACTAACAATGGCGCGGAAATCGTCGAATCTAAAGAGTGGGGTAAACGCCGTCTGGCTTACGAAATCGAAGATTTCAAAGATGGATACTACCAAATCATTAAGTATAACGGTGACAGTGCCGCTGCTGATGAGTTTGACCGCTTAGCGAAGATCAACAATGACATTATCCGTCATATCGTTGTTCGTGACGAACAAGCTGAAGATAAAAAATAAGTTAAATATTGAGTGGAGTTGATTACATGCTAAACCGTGTAGTTTTAGTTGGTCGCTTAACAAGAGACCCTGAACTTAGAGTCAGTCAAAACAATGTTGCTGTCGCTACTTTCAACTTAGCTGTAAACCGTCCTTTTACCGGTGCGAATGGTGAGAGAGGCGCTGACTTTATCAACTGTGTCGTTTTCCGCAAACAGGCAGAGAATGTTAATCAGTATGTTAAAAAAGGCAGTTTAGTTGGTATCGACGGCAGAATTCAAACTCGTAACTACGAGAATAAAGACGGGCAAAGAGTATATGTAACTGAAGTTGTGTGTGAAAGTGTTCAGTTCTTAGAGCCTAAAGGCAGCGGTAATCAATCTCAAGGCAATAATGATTATAACTCTGCTGACTCTTATCAAAACGCGTACGGCGGCAACCAGTCGACTGGCAATCAGTCAACAGGACGCAGCCAGCAGCGTCAGGATAACGCAGAAGAAAATCCATTTGCAAACTCTAAAGGTCCAGTAGACATCAGCGATGATGATCTACCATTCTAAATAAAATATAACAATCCAGACTTTGTTATCGTGTGTTTTATTAATGTGTGTGAAATGTGTGAAAAACCTGAGATACTGTATCTCAGGTTTTTATTTTAATTTTGGAGAAAATCATAATACATAAGCAACTTTTATCGTCTTTATAATTATATATTGGTGTAGTTTTGAGCTCATAGTGTTTATAATAAAATATATACAATTTTTTATGTAGGAGCGAAATCGCAATGATTAGAAAAAATGTCCTCGGATGGGCACTTTTACTATCGCTGTGCGTGATTTTAGCAGCTTGTAGTAATAATGACGAATCTTCTGATAATGAGTCGGAAACTGACGAAACCCAGGAAACCGAAAAGAGTACAGAGGAAGAAGCTGAAGATGCAATAGAAGAGGCAGATCAATCTGTCGGAGAAGAGCCGGTCGCTGAAGAGGATGAAGTTGTACATATTACTGCCGAGCAGAGCCTCGAAGATGTAATGGATGAACTGATCGCCCTCTTTGAAGAAAATAACGAAGGTATTAAAGTTGACGTTCAATATGGTCATACAGAAAAACTGACTGAAGATTTAATAGAAGGCAATGACCAGGATATGGATATTTATTTCTCAAGTGATGATGCAGGGTACGAATCGCTCGTCGAAGCGGGTATTTTAAATCAGCTTGCAACTAAATATCTGCTCATCAATGAACTTGTACTTGTTACAGGAACTGATAATGAAGATATCAACCGATACAACGATATTTTTAATAATGATGATGTCTCATTGACAATTGTCGATCCGGAGCATTCTTTATCCGGTACCTATGCTGAAGAACTCCTTAATCAGGAAGAGGAAAAAAATCTGAACGCCGACAGCATCGAAACAGCAGCAGATGCAGAAACTGCTGTTAAAAACATAGCACAAGGCGATACAGATGCAGGATTCCTCCTCAGAACAGATATTTCAGACGATGATGGTCTGCGTATAATTTCACGTGCGCCGCGTTCAATTCTGGAACCGTTTGTTTACGGACTAGGCTTGTCCGACAGCGTTGAAGACGGCAGTGCTGCCCGTGCCTTCTACGATTATTTACAATCGTCAGAAGCTCTGGAAATCTTTACGAATTACGGATATATCGTTTAATATATAATATTTAAACAGGCCCTTTAGTGATAAAGGGCCTGTTTTTTTAATGCGTTTACTTTTATAAACTAAAAGTCTAATATTGATTTAAATACAGGTTTTGAGAGGACAATCGACATGAATCACTTTAATAAAATGAGACTGGCTGTGTTTTTTTGTTCATTATCAGTACTCATCATTTTGTCGGCGTGCGGCAGTGACGAAACAGACGGCGAGGAGGAGTCTGTTACATTAATGATTTCAGCAGCAGCAAGCCTGACAGATGCACTCGAGGAAGCAGCAGATGTCTTTCATGAATCGCACCCTGAAATTAAAGCAGATTTTAACTTTGGCGGCTCAGGCGCTCTGCAGCAGCAAATTTCACAAGGAGCGCCTGCAGACCTGTTCTTTTCTGCATCAGAAAGTGATTTTAATATGTTGATTGATAACGGCAGTATCGCTGAAGAGAACTCGGTCAATCTGCTGAGGAATAGTCTTGTGCTGGTTGCGCCGGCAAACAGCGGTAATGTAAAGTCCTTTAATGATATTACAAAAGCCGATCAAATTGCTGTCGGCACACCGGAGTCAGTACCGGCAGGAAAATACAGTATGCAGACATTTAATTCTCTTGGGATTAAAGAAGATATTGAACCTTTACTCGTATATGCAGAAGACGTTCGTGCGGTGTTAACTTACGTAGAGCGCGGTGAAGTTGATGCGGGACTGGTGTACAGAACAGATGCCCTGACGAGCGACAAAGTTGAGATTGTTGATACGGCTCGGAAAGAATGGCATGAACCGATAGTTTATCCTGCAGGCTTAATTACTGAGTCAGAAAAAGCTGAAGCGGCAGAAATATTTTACGAATTTCTGCAGTCGGAAGAAGCTTTAACAATATTTGAAGATTATGGTTTTACCCGTGAGTAACTACGGCATCACAGCAGAAGAATTTCTGACACCGGTCCTTTTGTCACTGCGGGTTGCGTTCATTGCCCTGATACTATCATTTGTCTTCGGAACATTAATCGCGCATATTATGACGCGGAAAAAATTTAAAGGAAAAATCATTTTAGAAACAATTATTATGCTGCCGATTGTGCTGCCGCCGACGGTGGTCGGTTTTATTCTTATTGTGATTTTCGGGAATAACAGCATCGCGGGTAATATTGTTGAATGGATCTTCAGTCAGTCGATTATTTTTACCTGGTATGCCGCAGTGCTTGCAAGTACAGTAGTATCATTTCCACTGATGTATCAGGCTGCGAAAACCGGATTTTTAAGTATCGATAAAAATATAGAAGATGCAGCGAGAGTCGACGGGGCTGGAAATTTTCAGGTGTTCATGAAAATTACACTGCCGCTGGCATCCGTGCCGCTGATGACCGGTGCTATACTGAGCTTTGCCCGTGCACTCGGAGAATTCGGAGCGACTTTAATGATTGCAGGAAACATACCCGGACGCACACAGACATTGCCGACTGCTATATACGTGGCGCTTCAGTCAGGCAATATGCAGCTCGCCTGGCTCTGGGTCATTACAATAATTGTGATTTCATTTATAATGCTGCTGTTTGTGAGGACGAAATCAACAGATTGAATATTGAAAGTGGGAAACCCGGCTCGGTGGAGCCGGGTTTTTCTTGTTTTAAGGATTTGGATCCCTTCATGGATTTAGTGACGGGTTCCGTGTTATGTCGAATCCCTTTATGACTTCCTCGGAGGAATCCAAAGATAAAAAAACAACTATCTTTTTATATAAGATAGTTGACGCAGCAACCAGAATATAGTATCTTTTATTACATGATAGTCAAACAAACGGCTGTCTTTTTAAATAACTAACTATCTTTTAATATAACATAGTTAGATTAGGAGGTCAGTGATGTCGGTCAGCGATCAGATAATGAAAGGCCTGTTGGACGGTGCGATACTGGGGTTAATTTCCCAGGGTGAGACGTACGGTTATGAAATTACGAAAAAGCTGGAAGACCATAATTTTCCGGATATCAGTGAAGGGAGTATTTATCCAGTGCTGCTCAGGCTGAGTAAAAAAGGTTATGTGAGCACACGGATGGTCAAGTCGGATACCGGCGGACCTAAAAGAAAATATTATTCCATCAGTGAAACAGGAAGAGAAGAATTGAAAATATTTAAGGATAAATGGGAAAAACTAAACTCAGGCATGAATAGTCTGGTAAGAGGTGAGTAGTATGTTAAGTAAAGAAGCAGAAAAATTTTTAACAGAGTTTAGATTAGAAATGATGGCACATGGTAAACAGGATGAAGCGATTGATGATATGGAAGCGGAGTTGGAAGACCACTTGATTCAGGCGGAACAGGACGGAAAATCAGTCAAAGATGTAACAGGCGGATCAGTTAAAGAGTATATTAAAAATATTTCTGGAGAGATGCCTGTTGTGAATAATATAAAACGGTATATTACTTTGTTTATCGTGTATCTTGCCGGCATATTGACAGTCCCTAGTTTAATCAGTGGTGATTTTGATTGGACTTTAAGTAATATTCTTTATTATGCAGCTATAATTATACTGGGTCCCTTACTTATTTATTACGGTTTTAAATATGTACTGGTTAACTTTGCCAGCTTTAAGTCAGAGAAAATTGAACTGAAAGGCACTATATTAATCTTTGTTTTCAGTTTCTTGTATATGGGACTTTTAGTCGGATCTCTATTGCTTGTAAGAAATTATCCGCTCGTGACTTTCTTCGACCCATCAAGCAGCTTTAACATTACAATAGGATTTATCCTGCTTGCAGTTCTGGTCATCGGTTCTTTAATTATGAGGCAGTGGTTCTACGCGTTTCTTGCATTCGGCCTGGCAGCACCGGAAATTATCGCACAGATATTTGCTGACGGCGGACCGCAGAGTGAAAATTATATTATCATTTCAAGCATTGTCTTATTAGTGTTTGCAACATTATTATTCGTTGGAATGTATCTCAAAAACCGGAAGGATGCACAAAAAAATAATTGACTTTTTACCACAAAAGTTGTAATATATATCGTGCACATACACACATTATAAAACACACGTTTAGTAAATAACTAAGTTATGGATTATCAAATTCGATCCACACAGTCGAATACAATAATCTGTAGAGGAGGGCTTACTATGGCAGGTCCAAGAAGAGGCGGTCGTCGTCGTAAAAAAGTTTGTTATTTCACAGCAAACGGCATTACGCACATCGACTACAAAGAAGTAGAACTTCTTAAAAAGTTCATTTCTGAACGTGGGAAAATTCTTCCTAGACGTGTAACAGGTACTTCAGCGAAGTATCAGCGTCAGTTAACTGGTGCTATCAAACGTGCACGTCACATGGCATTATTACCATACGTTAAAGAAGAGCAGTAAGAAATTACTGAACTCCTGATATCTCTGATATCAGGAGTTTTTCTTTTATACCGGGCTATGCTGTCAGTTCAAAGCTTTCCGCAATTAAATCTTTAATGCTATTAATACTGTTTACCTCATTTTCTTTAGTCGCTTATTTTACTTTGCGGCATTTTACTAATAAAAACGGCGGAAAAGTCTGGAGTTTCTGCACTCTTTCTTCTGAATAATTGTCAAAGACTTCAGGTGAATCTCCGAGATCTTTAACTGCCTCTATTGTTAAACCGTTCTGGATAAGACTGTTTAAAATTGTATCTATTTTATGATGATATTTTTTAATAACAATCCCGTTACGCCATTCGGAATCCCGAAGGCTTTCCTTAAAATAATGGTCAACACGCGCGTATATCCCATGCTTATCTTTCATGACAAGGTCTTCTTCAGTGGCGGTCTGAATCGGGTGTTCAATCGTAAACAGCAGATGACCGTTATCGTTAAGAAGGCTGTACAGTTTTTTAGCGAGAGCATCAAAATCCTCAATATAATGAAAAACTAGTGAAGAAACAACGACATCATATTTGCGGTTGAATACTGCCGATAAAATATCTCCCTGTATAAAGGTAACGTCCTTCAAATCATTATCTTTCCGGCAATGGGCTGTCATTTTTTCTGAAGCATCAAGACCTGTCATAGTCTTCGGTTCGAACCTTTGTATGTATTTTAATAGATGGCCAAAACCGGAGCCGATATCAAGAACGTGTTTATTGTGAAGAGCCGGCATATGGCGTTTAATTTCCGGAAACTCAACAATTTCATTATAGCTTAAAGGAGAATAGCGTATTTCTTTATACATATTAAAGAAAATTTCTTCATCGTACTGATCGTTCATTCTCATTCCTCCTTAAAAAATCTCCTATAAAATTTATAGGAGATTACGCTGTTGATCTTCTTATTTGCTGTCTTCTGTTTCCGTCAGCTCTTCCTTCAGGTTAACGATCGTAAATGATTTGCCTTCCAGTTCTACGGTGCGTCTGCTGCCGTCTTCATGAATAATCTGTGCAGCATCTGTATAACTGTCATGTTTTTTCTTCGCTTTGTCTTTCGTTTCTTCCGGTATTTTTTCAATTTGAAGCGGCTGTTCTGACTGCAGCCCGTAAGCTTTCATCGCTTCGCTCTGAGTTTCGATGTCGCCAGCCGCTGCTTCTTCCTGCTTCGCTTTCTCTTCTTCTGTACGTACGAGCAGTAATATTTCTCCATTGTCGACAGCGTTTCTGAACTTCGTATGGTCTTCTCCTGTCAAATTCAATTGTTCTGCAACGCGCTCTTTCGAGTTTTCATCTAAAAACTTCGCAGCAACCTTATCCCACATCGTACCGTCTGCTTTTTTAAACGGAACACGTGTGTATCTTAGAAATGCTGCGTCAAAACGATTTTTGGCAACGACCGTCATATTATTATCCTTCACACCTTCTGCACGGAGATTGTAGATTTTATCGCTGAGTTCATTGGTATTTGAATATATTTCAACTGTTGTCATACTCAATCCTCCATCACGTTCTTTTATTTTCTTTATACCCTAATTGAATTATGCAAAACTTTTATTGATATTCATTATTGACATATATTTCAAATTAACTATATTTGTAAATAAGGGGGAAATTTATGCAAATAAACAATTCAGCAATTATATCGCGCCGTATAGAATACGGTATGTCTCAAAAGTCTTTAGCACTAAAAACTAGAGTGCCAAGTTCAACGATTAGCCGGCTCGAAAAAGGGGAGAATGTCGGCTTTATCTACGTTGTAAAAATAATGACGGCACTGGACTTAACCATTGAAGATATAACCATTAAATTGACACCTGCTGTGGATATGAAAATAGTGAAAGAGCTTGATAGGATTAGAGATCACTCTGCTCTGCATTTAATTGAGGGAGTGCTGAACAAATTAACGGTTCAGGAATGGCGGAGCAATAAGAAACTGTCTATCTATTACGACTGGCATAAAGCGATTTTATTTAAGCAGGAAGAAAAATATGAAGATGCACTTAAGTGTCTCGACAAGGCACTTACTTTGATTGAAAATAAAAATTCTCTGGAATATTTAAAAGCGGATTTGTACATGGCGAAAGGGAATATGCTCTACTGTTCTAAAAGAAGTGGACAGGAATATTACGTGAAGGCCGGTCAGATATACAGCAATAACGTCGATAAAATACATTACAGAACCGGCGTCAAATTGTACACTAACGTCATGTGGGGATATTGTCAGACCAAAGAATACGATAAAATCTTATCCTATGCTTCAAGAGCCAGGTGCCTGCTTAAAAAGAATGAATCGACTTTTCTGCTCGATAAAATTGAAGAAATCGAAATGAAAGCTAAAAATGGCCTGGATAACGACTGAATTGTATAGAGAATCCAAACAATTTACCATATATGGGAACAGCTGTATATTTATATAGTATTCTGACAATTTAATTTAGTATAATTAAGCTACTCTGATACATACAGACGAAAACAGAGAAAAAAATATAAAGAGGGTAAGGTAATGAAGAGTATTTTTAAAAAGACACTAATGTCACTCGGACTCATCGCACTTTTATTTTTTTCAAATACGGCAGCTGATGCTGAAGAATTTCTTCAGCATAATAAAGATGACTGCTTTATTATGGTATTTTAAATGGGCAGCGTGATGCCTCCTGACAGTCTGGACTTTATCAGTACGGCAGGAAAAATTCAGCTGATCAGTTTATTAGACAGTATGCAGCAAAGAAGTGCTGATAAGGATTATATCGATTACTGTGAATACTGTCTCGATATCATCAGGCAGGGAATTGAAATGAATTATAATGAGGTGCTGGATTTCATCGGAGTGACAGGGGAGCCTGTGCCTGCTGAGGTTTCGGTTGAAGTCATATTCTTAATGGAAATGTTCGACCATATTTCTCTGTCGATGTCTAGACTTCCAGCTGCAGAGGCACATGATGCGGCACTTGAATACTACACGAAATTCTGTGGCTTTGAAACGTCCTTATCCGCCCATTTAGCTTATTACATATTTCTCATCAGAACTAATAAGCACCGTGTGCCTGTTTTTAAAGAAGCACTGCCGTTAACCTTAAGTCATTACCGTGAAATGATGCTGAAGTATGAACGGTATAAAAGAAATATATACTTATCGCAGGAGATGATAATGGATATTTGTATACCTCGCGAGCAGCAGATTAAATTTATATTATAAAAAAATCCGGAGATAATCAGAGATTATCTCCGGGTCCTTTTTCTACGTCCGCCTCAGTACTGTTGCGGTTCATTTCGCGGTTTAGTGATTTATCGTCGAAAGCCAGCAGAAACTGTCCATCCTGGATTATCTTCAGATATGTTTCCACTAAGTCAGCATTGAGTCCCGAAGCATAGAGAAAATCTTCCGCTTTTACATTTTGTGTGAAAAAATCTTTAAAAGACAGACTGTTTGAATGAGGATTGTACGTGCAGCCCATGTAATCGGTCCAGTCCGGTTCAAGGTCTGCCAGTCCTAAAATATTAAAGTCTTCTTCATAGTAGTTTTCTTCCTGTTTCAAAAGGTCAATTCTTTCTAAAATCTCATCCAGTGAATTATACTTTTCAATGTATTGCATTACGTCCACCTCTAAATAAATAGTATGTTAATCATCTATTCCCCGGAGATAATTTCTCAAACTTTTGCTCTGTTATTAAATTCATAAAATTCCGAACATTAAGAGCGTCTTTCATATCTCATGATAGTGTTTTATAATAAGACATATTTATTAAGTTAACTTTATTGTTTGACAGTTCGTATTTTGTTATAATAGGGAAATTAATATTTTATACCAGATGCAGCATACGACAAATTATTATAACCAGGAGGCAGTTTTTTATGTGGGAAGATAAGTTTAAAAAAGAAGGACTTACATTTGATGACGTATTACTTCTACCGGCTCATTCAGCAGTATTACCTAAAGAGGTTGATTTAAGTGTCGAATTGGCACCGAATCTGAAGTTAAACATTCCTTTAATCAGTGCGGGAATGGATACGGTGACTGAATCTCAAATGGCGATCGCAATTGCGCGTCAGGGCGGTCTTGGAGTTATTCATAAGAACATGTCTATCGAACGTCAGCGCGATGAAGTAGAAAAAGTTAAGCGTTCCGAAAACGGTGTAATTAAAGATCCGTTCTTCCTGACGAAAGAAGAGCAGGTATTCGCGGCCGAACATCTGATGAGCAAATACAGAATTTCGGGTGTGCCTATTGTTAATAATCCACAGGAGAAAAAACTGATTGGTATTATTACGAACAGAGATATGCGCTTTATCGAAAACTTTTCGATGACAATCGACGAGGTTATGACCAAAGATAATCTGGTAACTGCGCCTGTCGGTACGAAACTGGAAGATGCAGGTCGCATTTTACAGCAGCACCGCATCGAAAAATTACCTTTAGTGGATGACAATTATGTACTTAAAGGGTTAATTACGATTAAAGATATAGAAAAAGTTATCGAATTCCCGAATGCTGCAAAAGACGATCAGGGAAGACTTCTTGTTGCAGCGGCAATCGGTATTGCAAAAGAAACAGAAAAACGTGCAGAAGAATTAATTGCAGGCGGCGCAGATGCACTTGTTATCGATACTGCACACGGTCACTCGCAAGGTGTGCTGGAGGCAATTAAAGATATCCGCAGCAAGTTCCCGGAAACGACTTTAATCGCAGGAAACGTCGCTACAGCTGAAGGTACACGTGCGCTGATCGAAGCGGGCGTAGATGTTGTCAAAGTTGGTATCGGTCCCGGCTCAATCTGTACGACACGCGTCGTTACAGGTGTCGGCGTACCGCAGGTTACAGCGGTGTACGATGCAGCGACAGAAGCACGCAAACACGGCAAATCGATTATTGCAGACGGCGGTATTAAGCTGTCAGGAGATATCGTGAAAGCCTTGGCTGCAGGCGGACATGCTGTAATGCTCGGCAGTCTGTTAGCAGGTACTGCGGAATCTCCGGGAGACACTGAAATGTTCCAGGGGCGCCGCTACAAAACATACCGCGGTATGGGCTCACTCGGTGCAATGGAGCAGGGTTCTAAAGACCGTTACTTCCAGGAAGACACTGAAGCGAAGAAATTTGTTCCGGAAGGTATTGAAGGACGCACGGAGTACAAAGGACCAGTATCAGAAACAGTTTACCAGCTTATCGGCGGTCTTCGTTCAGGTATGGGGTATACTGGAAGTGCAGACCTTAAAGCACTAAGAGAAGAAGCGCAATTCATTAAAATTACAGGTGCAGGTCTGATCGAAAGTCACCCGCATAATGTACAAGTCACTAAAGAAGCACCAAACTACAGCATATAAGGAGTAATTCTTTCATGGAAATGGCTAAAGAGCAGGAACTTATTTTAGTAATTGATTACGGCAGTCAGTATAACCAGCTGATTACGCGCCGTATACGTGAACTTGGCGTGTACAGTGAACTGCACAACCCGAGTATTACAATCGAAGAAATTAAAGAACTTGAACCCAAAGGAATTATTCTGTCTGGCGGACCGCGTTCAGTATATGCAGACGATGCATTTACAGTAGACCCTGAAGTATTTGAACTCGGCATACCGGTCCTCGGTATCTGCTACGGTATGCAGCTGATGATGCAGCTGAACGGCGGAGAAGTCGTGAATTCAGATCAGAAAGAATCCGGCGTGACAGAAATGAACTTAAACAACGAAGTGGATATCTTTAAAGGCTGGGAGAAGATTGAATCAGTCTTAATGAGCCACGGCGACAAAGTTACACGACTCGGTGACGGCTTCTCGGTTATCGCTGAAACAGTATTATGTCCGAATGCTGCAGTTAAACACGATGAAAAACCATTTTATGGTGTTCAGTTCCATCCGGAATCAAAACACACGCAAAACGGCGAGCAGTTCCTGAAGAACTTTATCCGTGATATTTGTGACTGCACAGGAGACTGGACGATGGATAACTTTATCGATATCGAAATCGATAAAATCCGTGAAACAGTCGGAGACAAAAAAGTCTTATGTGCGATGAGCGGCGGTGTAGACTCATCAGTAACAGCGGTACTTCTTCATAAAGCAATCGGCGACCAGCTGACATGTATTTTTGTCGACCACGGTCTTCTTCGTAAAGGTGAAGGCGACATGGTAATGGAGCAGTTTGGTGAAGGCTTCAACATGAACATCATCAGAGTAGATGCGAAAGACCGTTTCATGTCGAAACTTAAAGGCGTATCAGATCCGGAACAGAAACGTAAAATTATCGGCAACGAATTTATTTACGTATTCGATGACGAAGCATCTAAACTTACAGATGTGGACTACCTTGCACAAGGCACGCTGTACACTGATATCATAGAGTCAGGTACGGAAACAGCAACGACAATCAAATCGCACCACAACGTGGGCGGACTGCCTGAAGATATGCAGTTCCAGCTGATTGAACCGTTAAACACGCTGTTTAAAGATGAAGTACGTGAACTTGGTATTGAACTCGGAATTCCAGAACACTTAGTATGGAGACAGCCATTCCCAGGTCCGGGACTTGGTATCCGTGTTCTTGGTGAGATTACAGAAGAAAAACTTGAAATCGTCAGAGAAAGTGACTGGATTTTAAGAGATGAAATCGCAAAAGCAGGACTTGAAAGAGATATCTGGCAATACTTCACGGTGCTGCCGAATATTCGTTCAGTCGGTGTGACAGGAGATTACAGAACGTATGACTATACGATTGGAATCAGAGCTGTAACAAGCATCGACGGTATGACGAGTGACTTTGCGAGAATTGACTGGAACGTGCTTGAGAAAATCTCTAAGCGTTTAGTTAATGAATCCAAACACATCAACCGCGTGGTTTACGATATTACGAGCAAGCCGCCGGCTACGATTGAGTGGGAATAAATAGACGAGAGCCAAAAACCTTGATATAAGGTTTTTGGCTCTTTTTTATATCATTTAGGCTTTAACAGGGTATCGTACTATTAAAATATATAGATGACATTATTTTAATAATAATATTGGAGGTCGTCAGTTTGAATTTAACAAGTATACCCAGAAGAAATTATACAAATGGACCCACACCCATTGAATACTTAGAAAATCTTTCCAAGCTTTTAAATGGTCCTGATATTTATATAAAAAGAGATGATCAGCTCGGTTTAGCCGGCGGAGGGAATAAAAAAATTGGAATTTTGATTGCTGATGCTTTAAAGAATGATGCTGATACGTTAATGACTTGAGGAGCTGTGCAATCTAATCATTGCAGGCTAACTTTATCGGCAGCGAAGAAAGAACAATTAGACTATCATCTTGTACTGGAAGATAGGGTGTCTGGCAGTTACGACGAGTGTACCGTTAATAAAGACACCGAAAGTATCCTGCGGGATGAATATAGAAGTCGGCATGCCATTATTTTCCTCTAAAAGGGATAAGTTTTTGGAATAGAGCTCGTTCTCCATTATTTTATATCTTTCCCTGTCTTATAATTAAAACTATAAGTATGATATGTTTAATGAAATAAAAATGGTGGTGAATGTGTGAAGCAGCAGGGATTATGGTTAACTTATGGACTTGTTTTTTTAATTACTGCAATTTGGGGTTTGAACGTTGTATTCTTAAAAGTGCTCGTAGAAAATTTACCGCCTCAGACGATGACAGCTTTTCGTATTATGATAGCCGGTATTACAGCAATAATCATTGTTTACTTCGCTAAATCACTCAGGGGATTAACGATAAGAGAGTGGATCTTTACACTATTCGGTATGACTTTCGGTGTTATTCTGCATCACCTCACACTGGCTTTGGGACTTGTAACAACAGCAGCCTCAACTGGATCGCTGATTTTATCGTTAGTCCCTTTGGCAACCGCCGTTCTCGGTATGATGTTTTTAGGTGAGCAGCTGACAAAAATGAGAGTATTGGGTTTCATATTAGCATTGGCAGGCGTCTTCTTTATTCAGGGCGGCTCACTTTCAGGACTTAAGTTATCTTCAGGTGAGATATTTTTGTTTATTTCGATGTTTTCTCAGGCAATCAGTTTTATTTTCATTAAAAAAGCGACTGCAACACTGGACTCAAAAGCTGTCACAGCGATTATGAACTTAGCGGGATCAATCGGCCTGCTTCTTATTGCTCTTGTTTTAGAACCTGGACGCTTATCAGAAATGACGACAGCTTCTGCAGGAGTGTATGTCGTGCTCTTTGCTTCGGGTATCTTTGCGACGGGAATCGGACACATGGTATTTAACTCGGCAATACAAAAGATTGGTGCATCAAAAACGGCAATTTTTAATAACTTTGTTCCATTCTTTGGTGTCCTGTTCTCTGTGATTTTTCTAAACGAAGTGATTGAACCGTCCCAACTGATTGGCTTTGTATTTATCGTGGCGGGTGTGCTGTTTGGTACAGGTTATTTGGAAAAAGTGTGGCTTAAAAGAGTAAATAGGTAAAATCGTATGTTGCATTTAAAAAAACCATTTATTATCGTCAAAAACCTTTATAATCCGAACGTTTTATAATTTATATAAAATTATATTCGTTATCTAACTTGATTAACTCAATTTTAACAAGTAAAATATGAAACAAGATAAATTGATTATAGGAGTGTATTCAATTGGATTTAATTTACCGGGGTAAGACCAAAGACGTTTACAAAGATAATAATGGCGAAATTGTTTTATATTTTAAAGATGATATGACGGGTAAAGACGGTGTATTTGATCCGGGCGAGAATCAGGTCGGTTTAAAAGTTGAAGGATCTGGAATTGCGGGCCTTCAAATGACAAGCTTTTTCTTCGAAAAATTAAATGCAGCAGGTATCCCGACGCATTACGTAAGTGCAGATGTTGAAAACCGCGAGATGAGAGTTAAAAAAATATCTGTTTTCGGAGAAGGGCTGGAAGTAATCTGCCGTTTTAAAGCAGTAGGCAGTTTTATCCGACGTTACGGAGATTATATTGAAGAGGGTGCTGAACTCCCTGCTTATGTTGAAGTGACTTTAAAGGACGATGAAAGACAGGACCCGTTTATTAATGAAGCAGCGCTTGAGGCGCTGAATATTTTAAGTGCGGATGAGTACAAAGAAATCGCGGACTTAACGGTTAAAATTAGTGAAGTGGTAAAAGATGAGCTTGCTGAAAAAGGACTGGATTTATACGACATCAAACTGGAATTCGGCCGTGACGAAGAAACAGGTGAAGTGCTGCTGATTGATGAAATTTCAGGCGGCAACATGCGCGTGTATAAAGACGGGGAATATATTGAACCGTTGAAATTGAATGGATATATGTTTGATAAGTAATATTGAACTTTACAGATTTAAATTTTTGGCTGGGGTTGGCGTGAGATCGTTTCATATGTACCCAAAACCTTTGGGGTTGGCGTGACATCGTCTCATGTGTATCCCAAACCTTTAGGGTTGGCGTGAGATCGTCTCATGTGTATCCCAAACCTTTAGGGTTGGCGTGAGATCGTCTCATGTGTATCCCAAACCTTTAGGGTTGGCATGACATCGTTTCATGTGTATCCCAATTGCTTTAGATACAATATCTCTCTTAAAACTGATGAAAATCATAATAATACCCTCCAACTTTCACTGCTAAGCGATTGTTGAAGGGTTATTTTTTGTTTATCTATCTTCCAATACTTCAAGATAATCTTCTACAAGATATTTGTAACCGTAATTGGCTATATAATAAATTGTTTCTGCTTTTTTATACGGGTCGTTTCCATCCTCAGTAGGGAACTTCTCTTCAAATGCCATATCGGCCATTTTCCTCAGCAGAATTTCCGGTTTAAAAATTTTAAGATTTACTCTTATATATTTTCCATCTGACCGGCTCGAATCCAGGACTGATATTTCATTATAAGATGGTCGCCAGTCGGTAATGTTCTCATAAAACACTTTATATTTTTTATTATGGGTGTGTAATACAAAGTACTCTTTGTTTTCCTGATAGGAAGTATTATACGCTCTTCTCAGCACCAGAATAATCAGCGAGAAGAACAGCGTCATCACTCCAAATACAAGCATCATCTCTGTTTCCTGAATCAGTATACCCATGATTGTGCCCAGTATTGAAATGATATTAATACAAATAATGACAAACAATATTACCCGTTCCCATTTGCCGGGTTTTTGTACAGCGCCCTCATATTCAGGTTTATATATTTTCTGTCTAAGCAGCTGAACTGATATAAATACAGCGAGCACAATGATTGGTATAACTGCAAAAGTGAATATCCCGCTGTCCATAACATTCTCTCCAGTGTTAGCAGATATTAGTTATCCAGCTTCAGTTTCTTCAGCTGTTCTGCCAGTGCATTATTTATCGGTTCTTCTTTCTGATTCACATATTTATTAACGGTTTTCTTATCCACACGGCCTTTATTTTCTTTTTTCTTCCGCGCTTCAAAGCTCGACATTTTTTCACGGTGACCGCAGACACATCTGAAAACCTGCCCGTCACCTGAGCCGCTCAGCGTCATTTTCTTCTTACATTTTGGACATCTGGCGTTCGTTATTTTTTCTACGTTGCGTTTATATCCGCATTCTCTGTCCTGGCATACGTGCATCGTGCCTTTTTTGCCTTTGACTTCCAGCAGCGGTTTGCCGCATTCAGGACAGTCTCTGCCTGTCAGATTATCGTGCTTGAATTTCTTCTCGCTCGCCTTGATTTCTCTGACAATCTCTTTCGTATGTTCTTTCATATCTTCGATAAACTTCTGTCTGTTCATTTTACCTTTTTCAATCTGTTCAAGCTGGGTCTCCCATTCAGCAGTAGTGACAGGGGATTTTAAGATCTCCGGTGCCAGATCTAAAAGCTGTTTTCCTTTTGAAGTGAGTTTAATTGCCTGGCCGTTCTTCTCGAGATAGAAAGTATTGAACAGTTTATCGATAATATCTGCCCGTGTTGCGACTGTGCCAAGCCCGCCGGATTCTGCCAGTGTTTTCTTATGTTCTTTGTCCATCTGGAAGTATTTCGCAGGGTTTTCCATAGCTTGAAGCAGTGATGCTTCCGTGAAACGTGCAGGCGGGGTTGTTTCGCCTGTTGTTTTCCTGATTTTGTTTACAGTCAGTTTATCACCTTGTTTTACATCAGTTGTAATGTCAGATGATTCTTCTTTATAAACAATTTTGAAGCCCTGATTTAATACTCTGTTGTATTTTGCTTCGAGTTGTTCACCGTTGATTTCAGCAGTGACAGTTGTCACTTCATACTCATACGGCGGCAGCAGCACACTTATAAATCTCTGAACAACTAATTCATAAATCCGTTTTTCGCGTTCTGTAAAGTCAGCAAGGAAAACCGGACTTTCAGTTGGAATAATAGCATGGTGATCGCTTACCTTGCTGTCGTTGACGAAGGAGCTGTTTGTTTTAAGCGGTGCTCTTAAAACACGTGCGGCAACTTTACTGAACTGACCGATGCCGCTGACTTCGACTCTCTCTTTTAATGTATCCACGATATCTTCCGAAATAAATTTAGAGTCCGTTCTTGGATAGGTTAGTACTTTGTGACGTTCATACAGAGCCTGCATCGTCTGCAGTGTTTCTTTTGCAGACATACCGAATATCTTATTGGCATCTCTCTGCAGTTCTGTCAGATCATACAGACCAGGAGCGAATTGTTTCTTTTTCTTCTTTTGAACGTCTTTAACAATTAATGATGCAGCATTCAGCTTTTGGCTGACTTTATCGATTTGATTTTCATCGAAAGTAGAGTAGCCTTTGCCGTCTGTCCATTTAAAAGTCAGTTTATCCGTAACGACATCAAGTCCGTAGAACGTTTTCGGTTTAAAGTTTTTAATTGTCTCTTCCCGCGCCTGAATAATTGCGAGTGTTGGTGTCTGTACACGGCCGCAGTTAAGCTGGGCGTTGTGTTTTGTTGTCAGTGCGCGGGTCGCATTTAAACCGACATACCAGTCAGCTTCACTTCTTGCAGCGGCTGCCTGATAAAGATTAATGAATTTGTTTCCAGGCTGAAGACTTTTAAATCCATTCGCAATCGCTTTATCAGTAACTGAAGAAATCCAGAGACGTTTTACCGGCTTATTTACTTTCGCATAATCGAGAATCCAGCGGGCAACGAGTTCACCCTCACGTCCGGCATCTGTTGCGATGATAATCTCATCAACATCCTGACGTTTCAGTTGCGATTGCACAGCTTTGAATTGTTTCGTTGTTTTAGGAATATGAGTCAATTTCAGCGGGGCAGGGAGCATAGGTAAATCGTTGAGTTCCCACTTTTGATATTTTGTATCATATTTTTCAGGGTCCTGGAGCGTCACTAAATGTCCAAGTGCCCAGGTCACAATATATTTACTGCCTTCTAAATAACCATTACCTTTTTTACTGCAGTTCAGCACACGGGCAATGTCACGTGCTACTGAAGGTTTTTCAGCAAGTACAATACTTTTTGCCAAAAATATTCATCCTCTCGTTCATTCAATGTATTTATTAATTATACTCGTTTTACAGAAAAAAACATACTGCAGGAAGATTTCCTGCAGTATGTTCGCTTCATTATTTAATATTATTTTTCTTCATACGACCATTCCCACTTTTTGCCATCTGACATGAAGTGATAAACATAATTGTCATCCGATATTTTAAAGTCATATTTGCCGGCTTGCACCGGATTTTCATTTAACACTTCAGGATTGTTGTGAACAAGATACAACAGTTCATCGTCTGTGAAGTCTTTCGTTAATTCATCATATGACCAGTTCCAGTAGGTGCCGTCATATGAGAAATGGAATTCATAATCACCGTAGATAAAGTTATAGTTGTAAGGCTCTTCCTGTACCGGTGCAGCATCAAGTGCAGCCGGTGAATACAGTGCCAGTTTAGCCAGATTTTCCTTTGTGACATCTATATCCATAGCATCAACTTTTTGATGAGGCACCATTGCTTGTGAGTCATTCTCTGCATTAGCATTTTCATTAGGGCCGTCCATCTGAAGTGCTTGTTCTATTTGAAAAATCTCTGCGACTGCTTCGTTAAACTCTACTTGTGATATTTCTCCACTGTCTTTAGACTCTGCGAGCCCATTAATTCTGTTCTGTCCTTCTTGTGACATCCAAGTAGGGTCAAATCCGGTATTTGCCCAGCCGTCACCATCCGGATCAGTTTCTGCCGGCAGCACTTCGCCCCAGACAGTTTTGGCACCTTCTTCTTCATCCGCCTGTGCTGTGCCGCTTAGTCCCGTGAATGTTAATGTCCCTGCTACTAAGAGTGAGCCTAATAAAGTTACTTTTTTCATTGGAAAACACCTTCCTGAAATTTAACTGTTATTTATTCTCGTAAGACCATGTCCATTCTTCACCGTCTGATGCGAAATGATAAACGTATTTGTCATCCGATATTTTAAAGTCATAAGCGCCATCTTTAACCGGTGCTTCGTTTAAAATCTCGGGGTTATTGTGAACGAGATGAATTAGCTCTTCATCAGTGTATTCTTTGTTTACTTCCTCATATCCCCATGTCCATGAGTTTCCATCGTAAGAAAAATCAAACTCATATCCGTCGTATACAAAGTTATAGTTGTATGGTTCATCTTTTACAGGTGCCGCATCTAATGTTTTCGGTGCATTAAATGCAACACTGGCCAGATTCTCTTCAGTTGTTTCAATACCGCCGTAGGGTCCGTTAATCAGTGCGTGTTCTTCATCAAAAATGTCTGTGACTATTTCGTTATATTCAACCTGTGTAATCTCACCAGCCTGACGTTGGTCTGTCAGTTCTGAAATTCTTTCTCTCTGGTTATCCGGCAGCCAGTCCAGACTGTATCCGCCGTTTGACCAGCCGTCGCCATTCAGATCGCTTTCTGCATCTACTACTGTTCCCCAAACGGTTCTCGCGCCATCGTATTCAATTTCGTCCGCCTGTGCTGTGTTATTGACTCCTGTAAACGTCAATGCGCCTGCGACTAATAATGAACTGAATAAAGTTACTTTCTTCATGAAAATCCCCTTCCTGAATATCTAACTTTATTTCTTACGGCCAAATTACCACAGGAAGCTTATCATTGCAATTATGTTACACATATTTCTAAAATATTACGTAGAGATGTCGAAAGATCTGCGTAGTTGTATAATTAGCCGGTATGTTTTTATTTACTCATTTAAACTTGAAAAAGCATCACTTTCTTTCAGAGTGATTGCCAGATCAATACTGTTTTTGAACATCGTGGTGCTAGCAGCACCATGTGTAATGACGACAGGAGCTTTAGCACCTAAAATAAAACCACCGCCGGCATCTTCATTTGTATAGCGCCGGATGCTTGAATGAATAAATGCTTCAACGGTTTTGCTCATATCATCATTTAAATCAGCATTGATAATCAAATTTTCCAGCAGTTCATTTAATATACTTTCAGCCATGCCCTCCACCGACTTAAGCATGATATTTCCAGTAAATCCATCTGTCAGTATAATGTCATGTGTGCCATTCATAAGAGTGTGTGGCTCAACGTTTCCGGTAAAATTGAACTCTTTAGAGTCTGACAGCAACTGGAATGCTTCTTTAGTAAAATCATTGCCTTTCGAGTCTTCTTCACCAATATTCAGCAGCCCGACTCTTGGATTTTCTGCACCAAGCATTTGTTCAGCAAGTTTGCTTCCAAGTTTTCCATACTGTACTAAATGTTCAGGTTTTGTAGAAATGTTGGCACCGGAATCAATTAGAAAATAATGGGGTGACACTTTGGACGTTGTCGGTAATATCGTCACGGAAGCAGGCCGTTTTACTTCAGGGAGTTTGCCGATGATAGACAGGCTGCCTGTGAAAATTGCGCCACTATTTCCAGCCGATACAAATGCATCGGCAGTACCGTCAGCAACTGCTTTAAGTGCTTTAACCATAGATGAATTTTGTTTCTTTCGAATTGCTTTTAATGGATGATCTTCATTGTTTATTTCCTCATCAGACATGATAATTTCTATTCTGCTACAGTCTGCATCGTGAGGGATTTCCTGTTCAATTCTTTCTTGGTCTCCGTAAAATAAGCAGTAGAGGTCTGTTCTTTCAGCTAATATGAGGCATGCGCCTGCTACCGTTTTTTCAGGCCCATAGTCACCGCCCATACAATCAACTGCGAGCTTAATCATCGGATTTAACTCCTTTGATCGTTGGCATTAATCCAAATGATAAAGCACCTTTACCCAAATGAGAACAAAAAGCAGTACCAATTATGGAGATATTAATTTGCTGATTTTCGAGTATGCTCTGGACAGCTTTTTTTAACTTGTGTGCTTTGTTTTCATCCAGGGTATGACCGATACTGACAAGTATTTCCTGGTTGGGATACTGCTGTTGATATTTAGCTGCAATGTTAGCAAGCTTTTCATTTCTACGTTTATTTGTCCGGAAAGACTCTTTTAATACAGGAGTATTTCCCGGGACATATTCCAATACGGGTTTCGTTTTGAGTGCTGAACCCGCGACTTCATTTAAAGCCTGTCCTCTGCCGCCTTTAATTAAATTATCATTCTCTTCTAGAGCAATGAAAAACCGGCTTTCAGAATTTAACCATTCTGCAGTTTCTTTAATTTCATCAAAAGAATATTCCTGATTTATCATAAGTGTAATTTGTTTAATCAGCTGCTCCATATTGACTGACAATCCGACAGCGTCAAAATTCACTATGTTAAGTCTATCTCGATATTGATTGCTTACTGCCTCTGCAGTTTGGAATGTCCCGCTGACACTTGAACTTAAGTACACGCCAAAAACAGTATCGTAACCTTCTGCAATAATTTGTTGAAAAGAATTATGGTAATCTTGAATATTTGGTTGTGCTGTTTTAGGCTGTGGCACATCTGCCTTTATCCATTCGTCAAAGAAGTTTTTCAGATGAGATTCATCTGTTGAGTCAACAATTATTTCATCGTTCGGAAGAGCTAAGGTGAAATCAACTTTGAATAAATTATTTCTCATTTGTAACGGTGATTTTAAATAAGCTGAACTGTCATAAAGTACTGCTGCTTTCATAAGAATATCCCCTTGTTGTTAATATTTATTCACTCCATCGTTTGAACAATAGTGAAGCATTGTGTCCGCCAAATCCCATAGAATTGGACAGAACATACTCCAGCTGCTGCTTTCTTCCTGTCAACGGAACATAATCTAAATCGCACTCCGTATCCCGATTTTTAAGTCCAAGTGTCGGAGGGATGAAACTATTGAGGATCGCCTGAATGCTGACAATCGCCTCTGTGCTTCCTGCAGCTCCAAATAAGTGGCCAAAATAGCTCTTTGTACTGGAGATTGGAACATCATACGCAGATTTTCCTAAAGCATATTTAATTGCATTTGTTTCACCGGAATCGTTCAGGACTGTACTGGTTCCGTGTGCATTGATATATGAGATATCTTTCGGAGAAATGTGGGCCATGCGTATTGCTTTTTTTATTGCTGTTCCTGCACCTTTACCGTCTGAAGGTGGAGCTGTTAAGTGATAAGCATCTGTTGTTGCACCATAGCCGGTAATTTCTGCATAAATTTTTGCACCGCGTTCAACTGCGGAGTCGAACGATTCCAGCATTAGAATTCCTGCACCTTCACCTGGAATAAAACCATCGCGTTCTTTATCAAATGGACGAGAGGCCAAATCAGGATTTGTTTGAGTCGACATCGCTTTCAGTACTGAAAAACCGCTGAAGGTTGAATCGTTTAAAGTACCTTCAGCACCTCCGGCCAAACAAGCTGTCAGCTGTCCCTGTCTGATTTTCATAAATGCTTCCCCGATAGAGTGTGTCCCGCTCGCGCAGGCAGTTGAAATAGACATTGAATCCCCTTTTAATCCGAAGCGCATAGCGATATTTGCTGCTGCCATATTAACCGGTGTCTTAATGTGAAAAAGAGCCTCAACTTTATTGGGTCCTTTTTCATTCATTCTAATTATATTATCCTGCATAGCGATATAACCGCCGCTGCCGGAACCGACAATTACACCGGTGTCATATTCATTATTTTCATTGATTTTATAGCCGCTCATATTAAAAGCTTCATCTGCTGCAGCAATTGCATATTGAGCATATAAATCCATTTTTCTCGAGTCCCGTCGAGTCATTACTGTTTCAGGGTCGAAATTTTTAACTTCAGCTGCAATTATTGTTTTATAGTTTTCAGGATTAACCCTGGTAACAGTTCTGAAGCCATGATTTCCGTCTTCAATATTGGCCCACATATCAGCCAGATTTATTCCAATCGGGGTGACTGCACCCATTCCGGTTACCACAACACGTCTCATATATTTCATCCCTTTTAGTTATATTTTTCGATGAAGCAACCTAATAATTCATCGTTATCTTATCATAAAGTATTTCCAGCTGATAATATCTGTTGGAAATACAATAAATATATGTATATAAAAGTCTGATTTACGGGGTATGTACTCTGTATAACAGACTTTTTTGTATGAATAAATGATATATTTATATATGCACATAGTGTGGTTTATAGCTTATTTAGTAATTTTGACAACTTTGTGAATGCGTATTAAACTTGCTATGACATTACGTTATGTTTTAATCAAAGAAAAGAGGGGGATAATTTCCATGGTCAAACATACATCAGGTAATAATGAACAAAATGAAAAACAATTTTCACGCCGTGACTTCCTGAAGACGACAGGTGTGGCAGCCGGCGGTATTGCCGGAGGTGCACTTTTAGGCGGTTTAACAGGTTTCCAATTCGGTTCTGATCAGCAATCTGAAACAGCGGAAACGGATACCGGCGGAGACACTGCATCGGGCGGCGAAGGCGGCGCTGATGCACCTGAATTCGCAGCACGTACTTTCATCAGCAGGCAGGAGGATTTTGCAGCTCTTGCAGCAGCAACAGAGCGGATTTATCCGGAAGATGATAATGGGCCAGGTGCTATTGAACTCGGTGTTCCTTATTTCATCGACAGACAACTTTACGGTACATGGGGAACGAATGGAACGGATTACCGCATGGGACCTTTCGAGCCAATGGCATCCGATACACACGGCCGTCAGGAGAAACTAACCCGTGGTGAAATGTTCATACTCGGAATCAGACGTTTAAGAGAATATGCAGTTGAAGAACACGACGAAGAGTTTGTGAAGCTGGATGGAGATACACAGGATGAAGTTCTGAAGGCATTCGAATCAGGAGATGTCGAAATTCCAGGCATGCGTGCGGAAGCATTCTTTTCCCTCCTTAGAAACACAACGATTGAAGGCGTCTATGCCGACCCTGTATACGGCGGCAATAAAAACATGGAAGGCTGGAAGATGATTCAGTATCCGGGACCGCGTATGGGCTGGATGGATAAGATTACTTCTGAGGAGTTCGTAGAACTGGAGCCTGAAAGTCTGAGAGCATATCAAGGAGGCGGAATGTAATGGCCAAAAAACTCGAAAAAGTTGAAGCTGTTGTTGTCGGCATGGGCTGGGCTGGCGGTATAGTCAGTGCAGAACTTGCCAAAGCAGGTAAAAAAGTAGTAGGCCTTGAAAAAGGTAATCACGCAACGAGAAGTGACTATATCGGTGTAAAAGACGAACTGCGGTTCGATAACCGTTATGAAATCATGCAGCCATTACGAGGTGATACGGTAACATCACGAAATGAAATTGATGAAACTGCCCTGCCGGTCAGAACGATGGCAGATAACCAGCTGGGTGCAGATCTCGGCGGTGCGAGTGTACACTGGGCAGGAGCGTCTTACCGTTATTGGCCATATGAATTTGAAATTCGCAGCCAGACAATCGACCGTTATGGAGAAGATAAGATACCAGAGGATATGAACCTTCAGGACTGGGGAATTACCTATGAAGAACTGGAACCTTATTATGAGAAATGGGAAGATACGGCAGGAATTTCAGGTGAGCAGGATCCGCTGGCACCTGAACGAAATAAACCGTGGCCAAACCCTCCTTTAAATGAAACACCGTCTCTAAAAATTTTCAAAGATGCTGCGACGAATCTTGGTTTGCATCCATTCCAGATTGCAGCAGGGAACATGTCGCAAAACTATGAAAACCCGGATGGAGAAAAGTTAAATGCATGCATGTACTGCTCATTCTGTACGAGAGCAGGGTGTGACTTTGATGCGAAATCAGACCCTCTTGCTACGGTTATTCCAACAGCGATGAGACACGACAACTTTGAACTTCGCACACGTGCAAACGTGCGCCGTGTTCTTTATGATAAAGATACTAAAAAAGCTACAGGCGTCATGTATGTTGATGAAACAACAGGAGAAGAATATGAGCAGCCTGCCGACGTTGTTGCGTTGTGTGCGTTTGCATTTACAAATAACAGACTGTTAATGCTCTCCGATATCGGTGAACAGTACGATCCAAAAACACGCAAAGGGTTGATTGGACGCAACTTTAACGGACAGCACAACTCTGCTTTTCACGGGGTGAGAGGTTTCTTTGAAAATAAGAAGTTCAATCTTTATATGGGAGCAGGGGCATTAGGTGCTGCAGTAAATGACTACGCGGCAGATAACTTTGACCATTCAGATCTCGACTTTATCGGCGGCGGAGCAATTGAACTGAGACAATATGGTTTCGGAGCGATTTCAAGCAGTAATAACTACACGAGAGAAGTATCAAACTGGGGTGCGGATTATAAGGCGGAATCACTGAAATATGCCTACAGTGCGCTTCAGATATGGTATACCAGCATCGCGATGTCGTACTGGCACAACTACCTGGATCTTGATCCGACGTATAAGGATGAGTATGGAGATCCGTTGCTGCGTGTTACTTATAAATTTGGTTCAAATGAACGTCCAATCGCACAATTCGGTGTAGACAGATGCCATGAAATCATGGAAGAAATGGGCGCTGACATCATTGAAGATGATGAAATCGCAGAAGAATTTGACCATGTATTTTCAGGCGGACACTATACAGGCGGTGTGGTAATGGGAGACGATCCGGAAACATCTGCTGTAAATAACTACCTGCAGATGTGGGATGTTGATAACTTGTTTGTCGTCGGCGGTTCAGCCTTCCCGCAATTTGGCGGACACCACCCGACACCGACAATCGGTGCACTCGCTTACAGAGCAGCTGAAGGTGTTGAGCGCTTCCTCGACGAGGGCGGCCAGCTTGCAACGGCTAAAAGCAAAACAATGAAAGCATAAAATTCGAAGACTTCCTGACTGCATAGCCGGGGAGTTTTTTTCTGCTGTAATGTATAATTGAGGCAAATACTTAAACACAAAGGGGATTTACAATATGTTTAAAAGAGACGGTACAATTTCATTCCTGACAAAGCTTTTATCAATTAACAGTCCGACAGGCTACACGACTAATGCGGTCAGCTTTTTACGGGAAACAATTGAAGACATCGGCTACGAGACACTTACGACACCGAAGGGGAACCTGATTGTTCAGGTAGACGGTGAAAATACTGAAGTCACTAGAGGTTTGAGCGCCCACGTGGATACTTTAGGTCTGATGGTCCGTTCAATTAACTCAGACGGCACTTTGTCACTGACTAAACTTGGCGGCCCTTTAACACCGACACTGGACGGGGAATACTGCGACATTATTACGCGCGATGACAAGGTATATACAGGCACGATTCTGTCTAAATCACCGTCAATTCATGTATTTAAAGACGCGGCTACAAAAGAGCGGGATATCGATAACCTCATTGTAAAATTAGATGAACGTGTTGAAAGCAAAGAAGACGTGCAGAATATCGGCATTCAGAATGGTGATATTATCGCTTATGATCCGAAAGTCGTCGTTACGGATTCAGGCTTTATAAAATCGCGTTTCTTAGACGATAAAGCATCAGTTGCAATTTTAGTCAGTATTTTAAAAATGATGAAGCAGGAAAATGTAACGCCGTCGACAAATCTGAAATTTATCTTCTCGACTTACGAAGAAGTGGGTCACGGTGCTGCATGGATTCCAGAAGATATTACAGAACTGCTGGCAGTGGATATGGGGTGCATCGGACTTGATCTTGAATGTACGGAATATGACGTGTCGATTTGCGCGAAAGACTCGTCAGGCCCATATGATTACGATATGACGACTAAACTGATTAATTATGCAAAAGATAAAGAATTGAGTTATGCCGTGGACATCTATCCGATGTACGGCAGCGACGCATCAGCAGCTATGAGCGGCGGTGCGAACATTAAAGCTGCGCTGATTGGGCCAGGAGTGGCAAGCAGCCACGGCATGGAACGTACGCATACCGATGCGTTGGAAAATACTTTCGAGCTGATAAGAGAATATATTCAGAATTAACGATATTGAAGGAAGGATTGAATCTTTAAATAATTACTAAGGTGTTGTTAGTGTGTCAAAAAGTACATTTATAACAATAATACTGTCCAGTTCAGTGTTTATATTGATTGTTACAGATTTTTATCATAGAATTCCGTGGTATATCCAATTTGGACCAATAATACTGGCATTCATGATTATTTTTATCGGTGCTATTTTTGAGAAGAAAACAGACAAATCCGAAACAAAAGACACTGCTGAAGATAAGCAAACGTCTAGAAAGCAGTGGCTGCTTTCAATGATTACTGTTTGGCTGGCAATCATAGCGATGAATATTTTTGTTGGAGAACCGGACATGAAAGCATTTAATATTCGACAAGCAGAATTTTGGCTATTTTTGGTTGGATTGCCGCTGCTATCACAATTTAACTTTAAGAAAAGTACAGACGGGACTTAAAAATCTCTAACCAGTTTTCTCAATGAGGAAGCTGGTTTTTCTTGCGCTGAAGCGGACCTTAGCATTTATCATCTGAACATAGAGTAAAGAATAACATTAACCAGATGTGGATTGGAGTACAACGCCGTTGTATAAACTGGACAAGTGAGACCCAGCTTTAAAAATAAATAGAATGCTTTCAGAAGGACCATAACGCTTAATGTGTTATGGTTTTTTATAATGAGGGTATAAATGAAAATATGAAGAGTGAGGAAGAAAAATGAAGTTAAAACCATTGAAAATAGCAGGCGAATTAGAAATCGTTTCTTATGAAGCAATTGTGAATGATGAGGATCAGATATTTGATGGTATTGAAATTAACGATGCTGAATTTCTTGATACTGACCTTAGAAGATTAATCTCATATAACTCCGTAATTAAGAATAGTAATTTATCGAATAATGAATTTGATAATGCAGATTTAACTGATACAAGATTTGTTAACTGTGACTTTTCAAATACAGTATTTAGCGGTGCTTCTGTCCATAATGTTGAATTTGTTAACTGCAAAATGATTGGCGTCAGTTTCGATGAATCCAGAATTAAAAACGTTAAGTTTTCTGAATCACTGTTAAACTTATCGGGAATAAGCGAATCTAAACTTGAGAATGTGCTGTTTGAAAATGCGAGAATGGTTACAGCAGATTTCTTTAATAATAAATTTAAAAATATCGGTTTCGACAATTGTGATTTGTCAGAAGCCAGATTTGTTGATACGCCGCTTAAAGGTATTGATATCAGTTCATCTCATTTTGAATCATTAAGTATTAAACGCGAAGATTTGGAAGGATGCATCGTTTCGAGTGTGCAGGCGATTCAGATGGCAGCATTGATGGGACTGGTAGTGAAAGATGATTAAATAGAACTTGCAGCAGGTGCAGGGGGGAAGTCATGTCTTATATATTAATGGGCATCTTAACCGTGAGTATGTTCATTGCGGCATTAGCATTAAAAGATAAATGTGAGGTTACAAAAATTATTGGTGCGCTGTCCTGGATTACATTAAGTTTATATTTTATCGTTGAACTTTTGGTCATTAGAGCAAGTACTGTACCGTATAATTTCTTAAAACAGCCGATGAGTGATTTAGGTGTAACTATATGTGGAATAGATACATATGAGCTCGCTGCTTATGAAATTTGTTCACCAGCTCACTTGACGATGAACTGGACGTTTACTTTAACCGGAATAGCAGTTTTTACCGGTGCAATTTTTCTTCATAAATTTTGGTCGGATAACAAGAAAACCAAAACAGCGACTGTGCTGCTCGTTATTTTCGGAGTCAGCTACAGTTTTTCAGGAATATTCCCCGCTGATATAAACTTTTTAGTCCACACATTTGCTTCATTGCCGGGAATGTTTGTTCAAATACCTGCTTTAATTATTATTGGATGGGCAATTAGAAGTACAATGCCGAAATTATCAAAATGGACTTATTTCTGTCTGATGCTTAATTTACTGAGTCTGCTGTTTATATTTTTACAACTTGTGTTTCCTGAGCTGCCGGGAGGCTTAATTCAGAGGGCACTTTATGCTTCAATCTGGCTGTGGATGGTTGTTACAGGAGTTATGCTGCTGAATAAATCAATTAAACGTAAATAGGTTTTATGTGAGATTAATTAAGGAGGAATATTAATGACTTCAATTTATTTTACTTCAGGATCTAAAATTTTCAGGGTTTCAGGCAGAGAGCAGGACTGGTCGATTAAAGAGATAGAAACAGGTTATGATGATGTGCGTGCAGTGGCTGCTGATGAATTGTCGGAGACGATTTACATCGGGACTTTCGATGACGGTTTGTTTCGGAGCCGGGATAACGGAGAGTCTTTTGAAGCGGTCGGAGAGGATGCATTACCGAAAAGAATCATGTCGCTTCATATTAGTCCTGTGTCTAAAAGACTGTACGTCGGAACCGAACCGAGCGAACTTCATTATTCAGCCGACGATGGTGAAACGTGGGCCGAAATGACTGCACTTCAGGATCTGCCGTCGAAATCCGAATGGAGTTTTCCGCCGCGTCCTGATACACATCACGTTAAAGATATAGCGAGCGGTATTATGGATGAATCATTTGTTCTGGCCGGCATTGAGCTTGGCGGTATTATGCGTTCAATTGATAATGGCGAATCATTTGAAGATCGTAAAGACGGCTCGCAGTTTGATGTGCATAATGTGATTATTCATCCTGATGATGATAATCTGCTGTATGAAGCAGGCGGAGGTGGTTATGCATGGAGTGACGATAAAGGAGAATCGTGGCAGACTGATAATGAAGGTCTCGGTGATTTTACGTATTTAGTGCATGTCGCAGCTGACCCGGGTGATAAAGACACTGTTCTTGTCTCCGGTGCAAGAGGACCGGCATCCGCTTATATGCCGGAAAGGGAAAAGACGGAAATGAAAATTTTCCGTAAACAAAAAGATGAACCGTGGCAGAAAGTCACAGAAGGGCTGCCGGACGGCAAAGGTACGATTGTGACTCACCTTTTAACATCATCTGATGTACCGAGTGTTTTTTACGGCGTTAATAATAAGGGTGTCTATCATTCAGTTGACCGCGGTAAAACCTGGATGAAAGTGCCGGTCGATTTCCCGGCAGAAGTCACAAAGAATAAAATTAACTCAGCCTGTCTGACTAATTAAACTGAACACAAAACAGCCGTCTCATATTAATATGAGACGGCTGTTTTAAGTAAGTGGAGCCAAGGGGGCTCGAACCCCTGACCTTTGCACTGCCAGCGCAACGCTCTCCCAGCTGAGCTATGGCCCCTTAAAATTGCATTATATACATTGTAGGCTATCTTCAGCTTTTACTCAATATAATTCCTGAATTTTATTATTCCATGGCATTTGTCAAAGAGTATACTATATATATTTTCAATATTAAGATATTTAATATAAAGTAGAAGGAAAGCATGAATAACAAAGTTTCCCGGGAAATATACCGGCTACGATTTTATTGTAAACAAAGGGAGTTATGCATATGGAACAGCAAGAATACTTATGGGAGTCACCAGCACAGCTTGAAGCGCTGCTTTATGAGTTAACGGAGTGGAGAAGTTTATCGGGAACAGAGGGAGAGATTGATTTCCCTTATAAGCTGACGGAGAAATTTAAAGAGCTGGATTATTTTAAATCCAACCCGGAAAACATTAAATTATTTGATGCGAAAAAAGACAGGAATGCATTCACAGCCCTATATAAGACAGATAAAAGCTCCGATACTGTCGTGCTGATCAGTCACTTTGATACAGTTGGTATTAAAGAATACGGTCAGCTGCAGGAACTCGCATTCAGTCCTGAAAAACTGACTCAGGCCTTTTATGACAATCCGGATTTCTTAACGCCGGATGCTAAAGAAGATTTATATACAAATGAATATATATTCGGACGCGGCACTATGGATATGAAAATGGGACTCGCGCTGCACATGCACTTAATTGAACAGGCAGTGCGTGAAGAATGGCCGGTCAATTTACTGCTTGTAACGGTGTCTGATGAAGAAGTCAGTTCTGCAGGCATGCTCAGTGCAGTGCCCGGTATTCTCGAAATATCCAAAGCACGCAAACTAAATATAAAATTGTTCTTAAACGGGGAACCATCATTTACACAAGAGCCGTATGATGAAAATCATTACATATACTCGGGTTCAATCGGTAAAATATTGCCGGCAGCACTGTTTTACGGTGTGCCGACTCATGCGGGTGAGCCGCTGAGCGGCATCACATCACATTTCATCGGTTCATATTTAACGAAAAAGATGGAATTCACGAATAAGTTTCAAGAAACTTTTGACGGTGAAACAACCCCGCTGCCGGTCTGCCTGCAGGCCAATGATTTAAAAGATAATTACGATGTGCAGACATCTCATCACAGCTACGCCTTATATAATGTGTTTACACTGTCTCAGACGGCAAAAGATGTCATGCTGACGTTTAAAGAGATTGCTGAAGATGCGATGCACGAGTGCAGGACAGACTATGAAAAAATATGTGAGGCCAATAATGTAAAAGCGCTGAACTGCATCAGGGTGCTGGAGTATCACGAAGTACTCGATTACTTTATCGATAAATACAGTAAAGATGAAGCAGATGAATTAATCCGGAAAGTGGTCGAAAGTAATGGTGCAGATGAGCGGAAGATTACCCTGCTGATTGCGGACCAGCTGATGGAGTATTGCCAGGAGCTGGCACCGGCAACAGTACTGATGTTTGCTCCGCCATATATGCCGGCAGTAAACTCTTCCGATGATGAATTAGTGAAAAAACTGATTGAAGCGGCTAAAAGTGAAATGCTGAGCAAATACAATTATGATGTAACGAGCAAACATTACTTCAACGGCATCTCAGATCTCAGTTATGTGAACTATAACCCCGAAGATAAGGGCTGGCAGTCATTTAAAAATAACGCGCCGCTATGGGGAGAAACATATTCAATACCTTTTGAAGCTATGCAGCAGCTGAGTGCGCCGGTGATGAATATCGGGCCGTACGGGAAGGACGCGCATAAGATGACCGAACGGCTGCATAAGAAAAATGCATTTGAAATGATGCCGGCAGTGCTCAGAAAAATTATAAATAAAGTTTTTAACTAATATCTTGATAATAAAGAGAGTAAAAAGAGGGTATATAGTCAGCAAGATTATTACGATATAAAATTAAACCCATCCTAAAGGAGGCAGTACCTATGGCTCATTTAAAAACCGTATGGAACGGCAGTACGAAAGGAACAGGTAAAATTACAGCTGATAAGATGGATACGCAGATTGCAATTCCGACAGTGTCAGGAGGAAGCGGAGAAGGTGCTAATCCGACTGAACTGCTGGCTGCTTCTGCTGCATCATGCTATGCAATGACACTGATTGCTTTGACTGCAGCACGAAATTTGCCGGTTAAAAATCTTACGATGGCAACGGATGCTGTTAACTCAAAAGATCAAGGGCTAAAAATTGTGCATTATCCCGAAGTGACCATGCCGGAAAATGCTACTGAAGAAGAGATTAAATTTGCAGAACGCGCATTTAATACAGCTGATATGGGATGTCATGTGGGTAATCTGCTTAAGAGGGCGGATGCTGAGATTAAAATCGAAGGTAAAATTATATTCGAGTAAAGAAAGAAAATCCTGAATGGATAACTCCATTCAGGATTTTTTTGTAAGCAGCGGCTGCCATTTTATAACTTTTTCAGCTGGCCCTGTATAACAGAAGCTTGTCCGTTATGGGCTGTGCTTTCATGTGTTTCTATTACAATTTCTTCTAAACTAGTTGCATAAACTAGCTGTTTTTTAAGTTAACAATCGTGCGGCCTCTGACTTTGCCGTCGATAATATCGTGAAGCACCTGCGGCAGTTCCTCGAGACTCACTTCGTTGACGACTTCTTTTGTATGAATGTCCAGTTTTAAATCATTCGCTAATCTGTCCCAGACTTTTTTACGTTTTTCCATAGGATAAAAAACGGAGTCCACTCCGAGCCAGTGAATGCCGCGTCCGATGAACGGGAGAACCGTTGTACGGACTTGAATGCCGCCGACAAGACCGAATGTTGCAAGTGCGCCTTCGGGTTTAAGGCTCTTAATAATATATTCTGTTGTCTTGCCGCCGACCGGGTCAATAGCGGCCTGATAGACAGGTTTTATAACCGGTTTGCTATCCTGGTTAATCACTTCATCACGATGAATGACTTTTGCTGCGCCGATTGATTTTAAATAGTCCACTTCATCCATACTGCCGGTGCTTGCAACAACATTGTAACCTGCTGAAGACAGCATATTAACGGATAAACTGCCTGTCCCGCCGGAAGCCCCGGCGACCAGAACATCACCGTTATCAGGATGCATGCCTGTCTGTTCGAGCTTTGTAATTGAAATACCAGCTGTTAAACCGGCTGTACCAAGTTCCATCGACTCTTTTAAAGTCATATCTTCAGGTAAGGGTACGACCCATTCGGCGGGAACACGTGCAATTTCAGAAAAACCGCCTGAAATTCCCGTGCCAATTTTGTAGCTCGTCGCGATGACAGCATCCCCTTTTTTAAACTTGTCATCCTTTGACTCAATAACTTCACCGGCAAGATCAATACCCGGGATAATCGGGAAATACTCCGCAATTTCACCTTTTGCCGCCACCATACCATCTTTATAATTGACGCTGGAATAGTGAACGTCGATTAAAACGTCACCTTCGGTTAAATCTTCTATTTCGAGCACCTTGATGCTCATCTCAGTACCTTCGTCAGTTTTATCAGCAACTAAAGCTTTGAAAGAATCCATTGTAAGCCTCCTAATTAATACTTTACTCATCTTTACCCTTAAGATGAGCATGTTAAATATCCGGGGATTATTTATACCATTTGAATTTATAAGCTTTTATAAGAAAAATAATTCCTGCGCCTATTGGAATAACAAAAGTTAAAGAAATAATTATATATATTGCAAATAAAGATTCAGAAAATCCATCGGTAGCTGAACTTAATTCAATGTACCCCCAAAAAACACTGAAAGTATAACATGATGAAATAGCGATTAAAATAACAATAAGAACGATTATTATTAGACGTAACCAACTTGGTGATTTAGTTCTAATGAGGTGGAAATCTTGTTGAATTATATTTTTAGTCACAGTTCTATAAATTAAAGTGCATTCCTTTATATCGACAGCTTTTTCATAGACTGTATCAAGGTTTTCTGGATTTTGATATTTGATAGTCACAATATTTTGTTCATATGCTTTACTAAGTAGTTTATATTCGTGTTCTCCGAGAGAATCTTCTAAAATTAGAAAAGTCTCTTCTTTGTAATTTGAAAAAAATATTAGAGAATAAAAAGCAAGTGCACTAGCTACTATAGAATAGAAAAATAAAAATGTAATGTAAGTTCTATTTTTATTTTCTAGCATCTCCCATTCTTGACTATATGTTTGAATAAGATCTGAGGATAAAGTGAAAAGTATGATTAATATAGATGAAAATACAAATAAGAAATATAAAGATGTCTTTAAGAACTTTTTAAAAGCTCTATTTGCTTTATTCAAATCTACATCATCGGAGTAGGAAATCTTAATAGTTTTATAAAAAAAAGTTACAATGAGTCCAATAACAGGTATAAATAAACTGAGTGTATTTAAGTTTGATACAATATCATCCAAAGTCATCGTATTAACTCCTTACAATTAGAATTGTATATAAATATAATCATAAATAGTAATGAGTTCAAATCAGAGCCGTAAGTTAATTATATTGGAGGATGAATACTCATTATAAATTAAGTTATTTAATGAAAATTACTATGTATAAATAGGAGAGAACCAGATGAAAGTCATCACAGGTATGGATTCATTTAAAGGCAGTTTATCTTCTGTCGGCGCGAATCAGGCGGTTGAAAAAGGTATAAAGCAGGTGTTTCCGGAGTCTGTTGTAAAATCATTTGCTATGGCTGACGGTGGAGAGGGGACTGTGGAGACTCTGGTCGACGGTATGAATGGGAGCCTAATTGAAGTGTCTGTCACAGGTCCGCTTGGCTCGTCGGTTGATGCGTCTTACGGCTTAATTAAAGATGAAAATCTCGCAATTATAGAAGTCGCATCAGCATGCGGGTTAACATTGTTGTCTAAAGATCAGTTGAATCCGCTTATAACTACAACTTACGGTGTCGGTGAATTAATCAATCATGCTTATTATAATGGTGCGAGAAAATTCATTATTGGTCTCGGCGGCAGTGCAACGAACGACGGGGGCGTCGGCATGCTTCAGGCGCTGGGTTACGAGTTCCGTGATAGTGAAGGTAAAGAGATTCACTTTGGCGGCGGTTTTTTATCTCAAATACATTCAATTAAACAGACCGCTGCAAGCCGCAAGTTTAAAGATTGTGAATTCAGAGTAGCTTGTGATGTTTCAAATATTTTATACGGCGAGCAGGGTGCATCATACATCTTTGGACCGCAAAAGGGTGCCAATAGTGAAATGCTGAAAGTGCTGGATGCGGGTTTAGTGCACTACGCTGACCTGACACAAAAAGAAATGAATATCGATATCGCTAATATTGAAGGCGGGGGTGCTGCAGGCGGACTCGGTGCTGCTTTTCATGGCTATTTAAACGGTCAGCTGGAATCCGGCGTTGAGTTAATTATGGATGTCCTCGGCATTGAAGAGGAGTTAAAAACAGCGGATTTGATTATTACAGGTGAAGGTCAGCTTGATGCTCAGACATCGATGGGAAAAGTGCCTGCAGGTCTCGCCGCTTTAGCGGAGAAGTATACGATTCCGATCATTGCGGTCGGCGGCAGTCTGACCGAAGATGCCTATAACTTAAATCATCATGGAATCGATGCGGTGTTTTCAATACAACGTTCGCCCATTTCTGTTGAAGCCGCTATGGAACATGAACGGACACGTATTAATATTGAAAAAACCGTTGAACAGATTATGAGAGTGTTGAACGTAAAAATATATTAGAAAAACAGCTCTATGAATACTTGTGCAATAAGGATAAGAAATATTAGCGGAAGAATCAGACGGACCCATTTCATATTCAATTTCGGCAGCAGCAGAATTCCAATATGGGAACCGATAATGGCACCGAGTGTCACTGGGATTGCTATATCCCACCGGACCAGACCTTGAATGTAGAACCAGATAAAACCTCCGAAACAGCTTGCAAAAATTATTACCCGGGAAAACTCAGCAGCTTTCTGATAGCCGTAACTGCGATGGAGATAATAGGTAATACTCATGGTCGCAGATCCCGGACCGAATCCACCGTCGTATATACTGATAAAAAAAGGAGCGACTAACTTTGTGCTCTTTGGCTGACGGGAAGGGGTCATTTCATCCATATATTTTCTGCTGATTACAACGATGAAAAAAGAAAAAACAAGCAGGATAGAGGCAATAATATTCATAGTATGTTCCGACAGCTGTGTAGCAAAAAAAGCACCGCATACACCGCCTGCAATACCTGTGATTATTTGTTTGGCAGTCATTTTTAAATCGAGACTCTTTCTGCGGTAAAAAGTCATCACATTGGTAAAGGCCGACAGACCCGTAGCAAATTTATTGGCGGCAATACTGAGATGAATCGGGATTCCAACGATAAGCATGGCGGGAATTGTCACTAAACCGGCAGCCCCGAACATGGAGCCGATAATCGAGGAACCGATACCGATGCTAAACAACAGCCAAAAATCAAAAGTTAAAACATATAAGATAGTCTCCATGAAAACATCTCCATATATTTGAGTATTTGAAATTTATCATATCACTCTTTGTTTTAGAATGAAGGTTTAAATGAGTTGAACAGGGGAACAGGTTTACAAAAAGCTGGAGGGATTATTATGAAGCGTTTGATGTACTTGCCAATGTTACTCGCGATTCTGGTACTCGCAGCATGCAGCGACGGTGAAGCGCCGACACAGGACCCATCGGAAGAAATTGAAGTCACCATGATAAACGGCGATGAAGAAGAGATAGGCACAGCAACTTTCTCTGAAGCGGATGATGGATTAACAATCGCACTGGAAGCTGAAGGACTTGAACCCGGAATGCACGGCATTCATATTCATAATGCCGGAATGTGTGAAGGACCTGACTTTGAAACGGCCGGAGATCACTATAATCCGACAGATGCAGCTCACGGCTTTGATCATGAAGACGGACCTCATGCAGGAGATTTAGAAAATATTGAAGTTGCAGAAGATGGTACGGTTTCAACGGAGATTAATGCTGAGAATGTCTCTATTTTAGATGAAAATCTGGATAATACTTTGCTGACAGAAGAAGGAACTGCATTAATCATTCACTCAGATGAAGATGATTACATGACACAGCCTTCAGGCGATGCGGGTACTCCGGTTGCTTGCGGTGTCATTTCAGAAGCTAAATAATTTTAAATGAAAAAAGGCCGGATAATCCTGAAGATGGATTATCCGGCCTTTCGTTAGGCTGAAGATAGTGTTGGGGTTGATATGATCGGGTCTCATGTGTATCCCAGGGAGCTGGGGTTGATATGATCGGGTCTCATGTGTATCCCAGGGAGCTGGGGTTGGTATGATCGAATCTCATGTGTATCCCAGGGAGCTGGGGTTGATATGATCGGGTCTCATGTGTATCCCAGGGAGCTGGGGTTGGTATGATTGGGTCTCATGTGTATCCCAGGGCTCTGGGGTTGATATGATCGGGTCTCATGTGTATCCCAGGGAGCTGGGGTTGGTATGATCGGGTCTTATGTGTATCCCAGGAAGCTGGGGTTGGTATGATCGAATCTCATGTGTATCCCAGGGCTCTGGGGTTGATATGATCGGGTCTCATGTGTATCCTAGGGAGCTGGGGTTGGTATGATTGGGTCTCATGTGTATCTCAGGGCTCTGGGGTTGGTATGATTGGGTCTCATGTGTGTCCCAGAGTTCTGGGGTTGGCATGATTGGGTCTCATGTGTATCCCAGGGCTCTGGGGTTGATATGATTGGGTCTCATGTGTATCCCAGGGAGCTGGGGTTGGTATGACAGACTCTCATACCAATCCAAACACTCTCACCCCCTAAAAATCATTCCTTATTCAGCGTCCTGTCCTTCATGGTAAATCTTCTCTAATGCTTCTTCGAATAATTCGACAGGCTGCGCGCCTGAGATAGAATATTTATCGTTTACCAGGAAGAATGGCACGCCCTGTACTCCTAATTGTGATGCCTGCGAGATGTCGACATTGACGTCCTGTTTATACTGGTCGCTGTTGATAGTACCGCGCACAGTATCACCGTCTAAACCGACTGATTCTGACAGACGGACGAGTGTTTCTTCATCATTCAGCACCTCGCCGTTTGTGAAGTGTGCATCGTAGAGTGCTTTAAAGAAGTCAGTTCCTTTGCCTTGTTCTTTAGCATACTGGAACACGCGGTGAGCGTCGAATGTATTCGTTAATTTAGCGATATCATAATTAATTTCAACGCCTGCTTTTTCACCTGTTTCTATTACTTGTGAAAACATGTCTTTAGCGCGTTCTTCAGGAATGCCTTTCATTTTAGCGAAAGTTTCTGCATACGTTTCACCTGGAGTATATTCAGCATCCGGCATCAGCTGGAAGCTCTTGTATTCAATTTCAACTTCGTCTTTATGTGCGAATGTCTTAAGAGCGTTATCTAAATTCGCCTGTCCGATAAAGCAGAATGGACATACGAAATCTGACCAGATTGTAATTTTCATTATTTTTTATCCTCTTTCTCTTCGTTGATTGGACCGCATACGCCGGTCTCGAAGTCACATACCATACCTGAAGTGCCAAAATCTAAAGTCTCAATTCCTTTAATTTCTTTTGGCTCTTCTTTTAAGATATTGTTCTCATTTTCTTTTACACTCATGATTAAAACTCCTTTCATGTAAAACGGATCTTTCACTGTCTTTAATTTTAACAGGGTGTATGAAATTACTCGATAAAACTGCCTGTTAGCCGTGTACCGCTTCAATGACTTTATCAGGGTTGAAGCCGGAAATAACTGTGCCCTTAATAATCGTCTGAGGTACTGTGAATTTACCTGTTTTCGCAATCAGTCTGACGGTCGAGACCGGATTGATATCGACTTTGATTTCTTTATATTCTATATCCATTGAATTTAAAAGATCTTTCGCCATGCCGCATACTGGACATGTCGCAGATGTGTAGATTACTGCTTTTTCAGTCATAATGTTTCCTCTTTCATTTTCCATTAGTTACTTAATTTTAACAGGATAGCTGTGCAATAACGAAAAAACTGCCTGCTGCAGAGCAGCGGCAGTGGAAAGCCTTATTATCTTTCAAAATCAATTTTCTCTTCTGTACCAAGGTTAATCATCGTTTCCGCAGGTTTTGTTCCCGCAATCAGTTTCCCGTTTCTGTATGAATGCGTCACAGCTGCCTGTTTGCGGATAACATCGAATTCATTATCTGCATTCAGCACGATAAAGTTTGCAGGTTTGCCTGCTTCTATACCATATTCATCTTCTATGTGCAGAGTTTTTGCACTGTTTTTTGTAACCAGATCAATTGAGTTGATAATTTCTTCGTAACCCATTAATTGTGCTGCATGAATGCCCATGTGAAGCACCTGCAGCATGTTTCCTGTGCCGAGCGGATACCATGGATCAAAGATATCATCGTGGCCAAAACAGATGTTCATGCCTGCTGCCTGGATTTCTTTCACTCTAGTTAATCCGCGGCGTTTTGGATACGTATCAAAACGGCCCTGAAGATGAATATTAATCAGCGGGTTAGATACAAAGTTGATATTGGACATTTTAAGCAGGCGGAACAATTTAGCTGTATACGCATCATTATAAGAGCCCATTGCTGTTGTATGACTCGCCGTCGTTTTCTTGCCGTAGCCGCGCTGATATGCTTCATTTGCGACAACTTCCACGAAGCGCGACTGCTCGTCATCGATTTCATCACAGTGAATATCGACCAGCTTGTCGTATTTTTCTGCTAAATCGAAGGCGATTTTCATCGATTCCACCCCGTACTCTCTGGTGAATTCGAAGTGGGGAATACCCCCGACTACATCGGCACCGAGTTTTACTGCTTCTTCCAGCAGTTCTTTGCCGTTCGGGTACGATAAAATTCCTTCTTGCGGAAAGGCAACCAGCTGAATGTTTACGAACTCTGCAAGTTCTTCTTTTACTTCAATCATTGCTTTTAAGGCGGTCAGTTCCGGATCAGTAACATCTACATGTGTACGGATGTGCTGAATACCCTGGGCAATCTGCCATTTAATTGCTTTTTTCGAGCGGGTTTTAACATCTTCGAGTGTTAATGATTCCTTGCGCTCGGACCATCTCTGAATACCCTCAAACAAGGTGCCGCTTAAGTTCCATTCCGGTTCACCGGCGGTCAGTGTTGTATCCAAGTGAATATGCGGTTCGATAAACGGCGGCAGTACAAGTGATCCGTTTACATCTAGAGTATTCTCGGTGTCTTTAACTTTATTTTGTGTAATATTTTTAAATTTTCCATTTTCAATTGTGATGTTCCATAATCCTGTCTTTCCTCTGAGTGAAGCATTTTTAATAATCACGTACAATCTCATCCTTTGTTTTTATTGGAGCTTTAACTGAAACTGTTTCTTTATATGTTGCAAGTTTCATACCTGCAACGTAAATGACACTGCTTCCAAGTAAAGCGTTAAGCGGAGGAATTCCCGGTGCGAAATTTGCTAAAGCAATACCTGCAATCCAGGCGAAGAGAGCAACGCGGTTTAACGATTTAAATTCTACTATACTGTATGCTGCATATTTTCCGCGTCTGACAATAAAGTAATCTGCGAGTATAATTGCACCGATTGACGGCAAGGCAGAACCCAGCAGTGTTAAGAATCCGACAAAGTTATTGTACAGCCACATCGCTGCGATGGTTCCTAATATACCATTGAATACGACGATATATTTTTTAGGGAGCTTGAAAATATTTGCAAAACCCAGACCTGACGCGTAAAGTGCGCTGTCGTTTGTCGTCCAGATATTTAAGCCGAGTACAATAATGGCCGGAATCATTAGCCCTTGGAGCAGCATCACTTCTGAAATATCAGCAATACCAAATGCCATAGCACCGACTGCGCCGAACAGGAACATCAGTGAGTTCCCTAAAAAGAAAGCGATTATGCTTGAGCTGACTGCAGATTTAGCTGATTTTGCAAAACGTGTGAAATCGGGAGTCAGTGTTCCGGCACTGATAAAGGATCCTACACAGATAGTCAGCGCGAGAGCAATACTGATTGACTGTGAAGGTTCATAAGCAAAGAGAGCTTCCATGCCGCCCATTGAATTGACAGCATCGGTCACAGAATAAGAACCAAATATTGCGATAGTCGGCACACTGATAAAACCGAGAAGCGCGAGAGCTTTTAAACCGAAAATTGACGAGATAGTCATCAGCGCACCGAAGACCCCGATTAACACAAATACGTTAATCCCTGTAGCAATCGACACAGGTACAGCAAACATAGCAAGACCGACACCAAACCAGCACACCTGGGTGGATGCGAGCAGAAAAGAAGTAATATAAGAGCCGTGCTTACCGAAAGCATAACGAGCAAGAAGATGAGTCGATAACCCGGTTTTAGCAGCGATATAAGCGAGCGCGCCTGTGTATAAACCGAGTATTAAATTACCGGCAAGAACAATCAGAATAAAGCTCGTAAAAGACAGCCCTTCACCTAATGTTCCGCCTGACCACATACTCGCTGAGAAAAAGCTCAGTGAAAGCATAACGGCTAAAATATTCCAATTATAAATACCCGTCTTTAATGTAATTAACCAAATTATAAAAGGTAATTGGAGCAGTACTTAATTTAAATGCATAAAAATACAATTTGCATAATTTATATCTATGGTAGTATAGTAATATATTTTTAAATTTATAGAATATTCAGATGTTAAAAGGGGTGTTGTTTTATGGTCAAAGAATCGGATAAAAGAAAGCGGAAGAAGCGGGAGTTTCCAGATACATATGTCATTGTTTTTGCGGTGCTGTTAATGGCAGCAGCAGCAACATATATTGTGCCGGCCGGAGCGTTTGACAGGGAGGAAACAGATGGGGTTACAACTGTAATCTCGGGGACATTTGAGAATGTTGAATCTTCGCCGGCAGGCTTCATGGATATATTTATGTCAGTCCAGACAGGGATGGTTGAAAGTGCCGGATTGATATTTTTGGTATTGTTTGCCGGCGGTATGTTCGAAATTATCAACAAATCCGGTGCGATACATACAGGAATCTATTCAGCAATCGACACGATGAAAGGGAAGGAATTTCTGCTGATTGCAACGATAATAATTTTATTTGCTTTGGGAGGAGCAGTGGGAGCTCTCGCGAACTCGGTAATTCCTTTTGTTGCCATAGGAGTGCTGCTCGTTAAAGCATTGAAACTTGATGCACTCGTTGCAGTCGCAATTACATTTAACGCGGCATTTGTCGGTTTTTCTGCAGGTTTTCTTAATCCCTATACAGTGGGAATAGCCCATAATATATCAGAACTTCCGCTGTTTTCCGGCATGGTATTCAGGCTAATTGCTTTTGTCCTTCTGGTTGGTGTGACAATCTGGTATACGTGGCGTTACTGTAAGAAAATATTAAATGACCCGTCGAGAAGCCTAATCGGTATAGAGCAGGATGGAGAAAGTGAACTGAATTTTGACGAAAATTTTTCCGGCCGGCATAAGCTGATTTTAATTTGGACTGGTGCAGCTTTAATATTTTTCGTCTTTGCGGTAGTTAAATTTCAATGGACAACAGATCATATGGCAGCATTTTTTGTTATTATAGGACTGATAGCAGGCATAATAGCAGGAATGAATTACAATACAATAGCTATTACATTTTTAGAGGGCTGTAAAAACCTTGTATATGGTGCACTGATTATCGGACTGGCCAGAGCTGTGCTCGTAATCATGGAAAACGGTCAAATCCTAGACACACTCGTGAATGCATTATCTGAGCCTCTATCGGCCTTGCCGCCGGTAGCAACAGCAATCGGAATGTTTATCATGAACTCTGTATTTAATTTCTTTGTACCCTCCGGAAGCGGGCAGGCAGCAATTATGATGCCGATTCAAACACCGCTCGCGGACATGATAGGTATTACACGTCAGGTCAGTGTTCTCGCCTTTCAGTTCGGTGATGGTTTTTCAAATGTATTATATCCGACATCAGGTCCGCTCATGGCCAGTCTCGCTGTAGCAGGAGTTTCATGGATTAAATGGGCAAAGTGGTTTTTCCCGCTGTTTTTAATATGGACGGGAATAGCGTTTGTGCTTCTGACAGTCGCCGTGCTGATTAATCTCGGACCATTTTAAATGACAGGATAAAAAAAACGAAAGATAGTCGTAACGAAAAGATAAATACAAAGGCAGGTGACAGCACATGGATATATACAGCTATCGTAATGACAAACTGGAAGCATCACCGGAAGAAGTATTTGCAGTCATAAATGATGACAGGCAATTAAAAAATATATTCAGTATTCTTAAAGATATTCAATATAGTACAAAAGGAAAACGTGCTAAAGGAACTAAATTCAGAATAACGCTCGGCGTTAGAGAGAAGACTTACCGTTTCAGAAATGAGATCATCGAATACGCTGATAACAATAAGATTATAATGAAAACCAGGTTAAAACAGGGCGTTATAACAACGTTATTTAACGTGGAATCCAAAGGTGAATACTCTGAACTTACCGTGAAATCATCTATAGAAAGCAGCGTAGGTGTCAGAATGTTTGTACTGACAGCGAAACCTGTTGTTAAATCAGTGATGAATAAGGAAATGAAGAAATTTGAAGAAGCAGTAATCAGTGAAAATTAAATAAAGTTAATTTATTTGGGAAAGCTTCCTGCCGAATTTAGACAGGAAGCTTTTAAATATGAATATTTTACTGTAATTAAGGAATATACGAAGTACAATAGAAGAACCGCTTAGTACCGTGAAAGCATTTAAATAAGATAAAGCAGAGGAATTTTAAGATGAAGAAAAAATCAAAAAATAAACCAAATACACCGCGTCATGAAGAGTGGACAGTAAAGGAACAGACTGAAGTCCTCGAATTTCTATTCAAAGTCATGCCGTCAAAAAGCCGTAACGCTGTAAAAGGTATTTTAAAGCGCGGCCAGATTGTGGTGAATGATAAACCGACTACTCAGTTTGACGATATCCTGAAGCCGGGAGACCTTGTGCAGATACGCACGCGTGTGGCTTCAGGTGTAAAATTAAAAGGTATGAAAGTACTTCATGAAGATGATGCTGTCATTGTTATCGACAAAGACAGCGGTCTTTTATCGATGGGCTCAAAGAAAGAAAAACAGATGACTGCTTACAGGCAGCTGATGGAATATGTTCAAAGTATTCATCCGAATAATCGTGTATTTATTGTACACAGACTGGACAGGGATACCTCAGGAGTTATGATATTTGCGCGCAGTAAAATGATTCAGCAGCGCCTGCAAAAAGCATGGACTGAAACAGTGCAGGAACGTTCATATATTGCACTTGTTGAAGGAACTGTAAAAAAAGACGGCACCATCACTTCCTGGCTGACAGAAGATAAGACATATATGATGCATTCGAGTCCGAAACCGAATCACGGGCAAAAAGCAATTACACATTATAAAGTGTTGAAAACAAACCGCAAATTTTCATTATTAAAAGTAAACCTCGATACAGGCAGAAAGAATCAGATTCGCGTGCATATGCAGGACCTCGGCCATCCGATCGTCGGCGATAAAAAATACGGTTCTGCTATGAATACCATTAGCCGTCTGGGACTGCATGCGAATGCGATTAAATTTAAACATCCGGAGAGCGGCAAGATTATGAGATTTGAATCGGAGGTACCTGCATCGTTTACAAGAGGGTTTAAGTAGAAAGCGGAGGAAACCATGCAAATTTTCAGAGTACATGAAAATCATAAAATCAGTGCACAGTTTCTCGATAACCGGCGTTTATCTAAGCAGGTGCTTGAGATGTATCAGATTATCAGAGTATGTCTTGGTGAAATGAAAATTATTGAAACGAACACCCGCTATCTTTCTCATCCAATTGTAAAGTCAATTTATAATGAAGGTCACCCTTATCTAATTGATGCATATAAGTTTCTTACAATACTTGATGAAGAACATCAGCGGCGGGGCGGAAAGCGGTCGATTGAATTCAAAAAAGATTTGGAAATGCTCGGTGAGACAGTTAAAGAACATAAATCTCAATTTAAGTCTGATAAAATTCCTCCCTTCTTTGTTTATGGAGATGAAAAGTTAGAGGGTGAAACAGTTTACGAGCATTATAAAAAATTATTATTTGCTAAGTGGCAAAAAGATAAAATCCCCCCTCGCTGCAATATAAAGTGAAATCAGATAGAAACTTTTTAAGTTTGCATCTGATTTCTGTAAAGAAGTGCTGCTGAACAGGTTTATTAGGAAAAAAACAGGGAAATATTTTTGTAAATATACACTGGTTGGAGATATAAAACGCATTCATACTTTTGTACCGTTTTAATTTAAAACTATCCATGTTAGCATTATTAGTTGTCCAATGCATTTAATGCACTGAAGTAATATCCATCCCCTTTGTCGTGCGGATTTATCTTTATTCGCAGAAAGCGCAGGTTTGGCGAAAGTTTAAACCCTGTTACAATCATCTTTCAATTTTCTTTTTTTAGTGGAGATGTTCAGACATTTACCATCTTTTTTCTCACAAAAAAGCAGTATGTTTTACAATTTTCAGTCGTCTGCAATATGGAGTCTGCTCTATATTTGTTTGAGTATGTCTTTGTACAGGACGTCAAAACTAAATCAGGAGGCTATTTCATGAAAAACAGAAGATCATCCGTTACTTCCGTCTTCTATATTTCACTTGTTATCGCATTTATATTTATTTTATGGGGTGCAATATTCCCCTCCAATGTCGAGTCGGTCTTAGGTGCTATTAACGATTTCATTTCTAATAGACTGGGCTGGGTATACATGCTCGCGATGACCGGTTTTGTTATTTTTGCACTTTATCTGGTTATCAGTCCTTACGGGAAAATCCGTTTAGGCAAGCAGGATGAGAAAGCACAGTACAGTTATTTCACCTGGTTTTCATTCCTGTTCACAGCAGGTATGGGTGTCGGGCTTGTGTTCTACGGTGTCAACGAACCGCTGACACACTTCCATAATCCGCCAATTACAGAAGGCGGTACAGCTGCAGCGCAGCAGGAAGCACTTCAATTTACCTTGTTCCACTGGGGACTTCACCCGTGGGCAGTATACGCAGTAGTGGGGCTGGCTCTTGCGTACTTTAACTTCAGACATAATGCACCGCTCTTAATGAGCTCAGCGCTGTCACCATTAATCGGTGACAGATCAAAAGGCTGGATGGGTACAACAGTTGATGTAATTGCTGTATTCGGAACAATTTTTGGTATTGCAACTTCACTTGGTCTCGGTGCCACGCAGATTACAGCTGGGCTCAGCTACAGCTTCGATGCGATAGAAAATAACTTAATAACACAGATGATTGTCGTTATTATTATTACTATTGCCTTTATTGCATCGGCCGCAACAGGAGTTAACAAAGGTATCCGCTACTTAAGTATGGGGAACGTGGTCATTGCGATTGCCTTAATGGTGTTCGTATTTGTATTTGGTTCTACAGTATTAATGATCGAATCGTTTATGACAAATACAGGTAACTACTTGCAAAACTTAATCAGCATGACCTTTAATATGAACTCATTTGTTGGTGAAAGAGGATTTCTGAATGATTGGACACTGTTCTACTGGGCATGGTGGATCGGCTGGGCTGCTTTCGTCGGCAGCTTCATCGCACGTGTTTCACGAGGCAGAACTATCCGTGAATTCATCATTGGTGTAATGGGTGTTCCGGTATTATTCAGTGCAATCTGGTTCGCAATCTTTGGTGTTGCAGGTATTGAATCCGACAACCTGCTTGGCGGAGGAATATACAGCCTGATAGAAACGCAGGGGAACGAAGTTGCATTATTCGCCTTCCTTGAAAATTACCCGGCAGCACCGCTGATTATGGGTATTGCGATCTTACTGATTGCATCATTCTTCGTCACATCAGCAGACAGCGGTACTTTCGTACTGAGTATGCTGACAACAGGCGGTTCACTAAATCCGCCGCTGAAAGTTAAATTAGTATGGGGCGGTATTCTGGCTGGTACAGCAATGGTGCTGTTACTGTCAGGCGGACTTAGCGCGCTTGAAATGGCCATGCTTATTGCGGCCTTCCCGTTCACCTTTATAGTTATTATGCTTGCAATCTCGCTGTATAAAGCATTACGCAGCGAATACGGCATAATCAAGCTCGAAAAACAGCAGCTTGTTTATGAAGCGGGCTACAGAGAAGAAACTCAAAAAGAACTGGAAGAGAAACGGGAAGCATTTGAAGAAACACTTCCGGATGAACAGCCGCCGGAAATAGAAGCACAGAGCAAAGAAGATAATTAAACTAATTTTAATAAGTGGATGTCAGTTGCTGGACATCCGCTTATTTTTTATGATTACACAACCGGTAAAACGGGCAACTATAAGTATATAAATTTGCAGGAGGTCATATTTTGAGAAAAGCAGCAGATATTGAAATTACGTCTCTAAAACATGCAGACGATGGTATGATACCGAATAATGCAAGCTATCCGCTGCTGCATTATAAAAATGTGATAGAAGAGCATGACGTTACAGAAAAGATATTAAGTGCTAACAACTGGCGGGGTATATGGCAGGGCGGAGTGGCCCCTTACCATCATTATCACAGTATAACTCATGAAGTAATCGTTATAGACAGCGGTACTGCGACACTTCATCTCGGCGGTGAGGAAGGAACAAAAGTTAATGTGCGAGCGGGAGATGCTGTGATTATACCAGCGGGATTTGGTCATAAAAATATCGAGAGCAGCCCGGACTTTTCTGTCTTTGGTGCATACCCTGACGGAAAAGAATACGATTTCTGCTACGGTAAAAAAGAAGAGCGGGAAGAAAAACTGAAGAATATAAGAAAGGTCCCTATGCCTGATAAAGATCCTGTATTTGGCATTGACGGTCCTCTGTTTAAGTATTGGCAAGACGTATAAATTGTTCGGATTTAACAAGGAGTGTAATGACATGGGAATATTTGATTTCTTGAAACAAGATAACGACAAGAATGAAGCTGAACAGCCGCCGCAGGAGCCTTATACTGAATTGTCCACCGGTCTGGATGACTTTCAAAATCCGACATGGCCTCAGGTGGAAAGGGCAGTAAAAGATATAGTGGAAGAAGAAGACAGTTTTGCTACATTATCATTCAACAATTACGACCTTGAAGTAGATGTCATCCAGTGTATTAAAATAGAAGAAGGTTATACTTTCGAAGCACTGCCGGCGAGAGATTCCAAGGAACATGGATTAATTTATCACCTCGATGGGCTCAGTTATGAGGACGTTTTAAAACGGTTTAAAGAATTTTATGAGACTCAAAAAGTAACGGGATATAAAGAATTTTCTAAAGATAAATTTTAAAAAAGACAAAAGCAGAAATCTGCTTTTGTCTTTTTTGATGAAATTAAACAATACCCTGTATTCTTAAAATGATTTCAGCAATAATCGCTGAGCCTAAGTAAGTTCCTAATAAAACAAGCATACCGATAATAATAGTTTTCCAGCCCATCTTTGCAAAATCAGCCCAGGAGTTGCCGATAGAAATGCCTGCATAGGCAAGAATTGGAGTGGTTAGAGCAAGGAGGTTAACTTCAGCTGTCCACTCTGCTATTTTTTCTGCTCCGGGGACACCGGGAATAGTTAAAATAAAAGCCAGCAAGCCGATATAAGCAATGGCGGGCAGCCTTTTAAAAGGAAGCACTTCATGAATAATCATGCCGATTAGTACAATAACCATCAAACTGATAATACCGGGCAGGGCAGCAAGCGGCATTACTTCATAGCCGATAAAGTTACCGAGCAGTGTCATTGCAGCAACAATGGTTAATGTTAGAGTCCAATCTATTAATTTTTCTAACATCATCTCACCCTCTTCTCTTAGATTTTAATTTAGTTACCCAGCTGTAATATTTTTCGGCCAGCGGTAAACCGATGAATATGCTCATATATAAACCGGTTACCGAGGTGAGAAGGTTGCTTGCTCCTGAATAAGCTGTAATCAGTTCGCTTTGTTCAGGATACATTGCGACAAGAGGTCCAAGAGAAGCTGCGGTCATGCTTCCGCTGCCTATTCCTGTTGCCATAGCAAAAGACAAAGGACTGATTGGCAAAATTGATGCAAACAGTCCGGACGTCACACCGAGAAATATTGCTCCAAAAATCGTTCCGAAAATATACATGGATACGACGCCCCGGCCTTCCGGAGATGAAATGCCATATTTCTCAGATATTAATGCAAGATTTGCCTCTCTCCCGATAGAGTGGGTCATACCGATAGTTTCACGTCTTAAGCCGAGCATTATTGCAACGGGAAGGGCAACTAAAATTGTTGCCAGATTTCCAAACTCCTGAAAGATTAATGCAGGGCCGGCTTTAATTAATTCCGGCAAAGCGGGGCCGGCCTGAACTCCAAATTTAGCAATCAGCAATGTGACTGACATGAACACTAAGGACTCAGCTTTTCTGGATTGTACTTTATTAATGAGCGGAGTAAAGAAAGCTGCAAGTCCGATAATCACTGCATAGAGCATAGGAAGCAGCAGGATTGCTCCGGCACCGACAGGTATTTCATGTGTCCCGATCAGTTCTGTAATAATGACAATGACGAGAACTACCAGGTGCAGCCGCCAGTCTTTCCATAAATGTGTCGAAGTGTTATCCATAAATTTCTCCCTTGTGATTACTTATTTTTTGACATATATTCCATTGTTGATTTTGCCAGTATTTTCGCGGCAATCACCAATGATTTTTCATCAATATCAAACTTAGGATGATGATGAGGATACGGATTTTTTGTACCTTCAGGCTGTGCACCGGTAAAGAAATAAGTCCCTTTTACTTCCTGCAGATAGTAAGAGTAATCTTCGCCTCCCATAATCGGTTCAGTTTCTTTTATCTCCTGAACTTCCGGCACAGTTTCGGCAACTTCCATAACAAATTCAGTTTCTTCTTTATGATTAATTAAAACGGGGTAGCCGCGGTCATATTTAAATTCAAAATCAGCTCCGCTTAAATGACAGGTGCCTTCGATGACACGCTGCATTTCCTGTTCCATGAGTTCTCTCGTTTCTTCATTCAGAGTTCTAACAGTCCCTTTAATCTTAGCGGTATTTGCAATGACGTTATACGGGCCGATTGCCTCGAATGAACATACTGATAAAACAGCTGACTGAAGCGGGTTCACACGTCGGCTGACAATCTGCTGGAAATTATCGACAAGCTGTGATGCTATTAAAATGCTGTCTTTTGTATCCTGAGGCATAGCGCCGTGTCCGCCTTTACCGAAAATAGTGACTTCGAATGAATCTGAAGATGCCTGCAGCTCGTCCGTTCTGTAATTAATCTCATATAAAGGCATTTGTGCCTGTAAATGAGTGCCGAAAATAACGTCTACACCCTCAAGTGCACCATCTTCAATCATCGGCTTCGCGCCGCCCGGCGGCAATTCTTCAGCATGCTGATGAATAAATACGACAGTGCCGTGAAGCTCGTCTTTATGTTTATTTAAAGCCTTGGCTACTCCAAGTAAAGTGGCCGTATGACCATCATGGCCGCAAGCGTGCATCACACCGTCATTGACTGACTGGAACTCGAGATTGGTCTCCTCGTGAATCGGCAGAGCATCAAAATCTGCACGGAGTGCAACTGTCGGGCCTTCATAATCTCCTTTTAAATATGCGAGCACACCATTGCCGCCCACCCCTGTTTTAACTTCATGACCTAACTGCTCATGAAATTCAGCGATATACTTTGGTGTTTCGACTTCCTCAAATGACAATTCCGGATGCTTATGTAAATGTCTCCGTATTGAAATGATTTCTTCGTTCAGGTTATCTAATGTTGTAAATAAGTTATCCATTTTCCCATCTCCTTAGATTATTTAAAGCTTGGATAATGCAAAATTATAAGCTTAAATAATTATCAAGTCAAAATAATCTGAAAAAAATGATAAAAAAAAGACGCAGAATTTCTGCGTCTGTCTAAATAATCATTCTCTAGTTGGAGTTTCACCCAGACCTTCTGTCAGTTTGATTTCTGTCTGCTCACTGCCGATAATATACCGGATGATAAATTGGGCAGCCAGTGTAATATGATTATCAGCATAAGGTAGTTCCTTTGAGTGCTCGAGAAGTTTATCGTACAGTTCATTAATCGTAAATTGTTTCATGAGTAACATATTGCGGTACTTTTCAATCGTATAGTTATCAATATTAAAAAAAGAATTTCGCTGCTCAGCGTGTTCCAGCTGCAGATACCTCTGAATGGACTGCAGGACAATCAGCATCGTGAACTGATTTAAATGGTAAAGACTCTTTTCAAGGTCGTTCAGCTCACTGCTGTAGTAGTCGGCGAGCAGGTGATGACATTTAACCGCCTCATACTTGTTGGTTTTAGTGAGGTTCTCTGCAATTTTTTTCTCGTGAAGGGCAATGATAATTTCCGACGGGGTTATGTCCGCATGGTCCAGATAATAATTATATGCTTCGTCGATAGTAACCGGACCGTGGAGGCTGATATAATTTATGAAAACAGTGTCATGCAGAAATACCTCGTAAGAATCATGCACAACATAGACAGGGCTTAGCTTGAGCTCGCTTAAATCGATAAACTCCTGCTGCTGTTTAACACGTTCAATCAAATCATTTTTATTTCCTGAGACTTTAATTCCTGACTTTTTAAGTAAATCTTTTATAATAGGAATTGTAAACTTGGTTAAGGTGACGGAGAGATCAGAGGATGGGTAGACGGCACCTGTTTTTACCAGATGATCTAAAAGATCTTCCGGCCGGCGGTTATATTCAGTTAACCAGAAATTGTGCTGGAAGGCTTCTTCTTTAGTTTTGCCATCTGCATAATGTAAAAACAGCACTTCAACCGCATCTAACTGCATTTATCATATCCTCCTTGCGAACGTACGTTTGTTTTTATTATAAATGAATCATAAAGACAAGTCAGTTAATAACTACTTAATAAGAGGTGCAGGACTATGGCAGGACATAAAATTTATAAAATGAGTTTCAGCAGTGTATACCCGCATTATCTTGCGAAAGCGGAGCGGAAAAACAGAACAAAAGAAGAAGTGGACGAGATAATCAGATGGCTGACGGGATATTCACAAGAAGAACTTAAGGCACAGATAGAAAACGAAGTGAATTTTGAAGAGTTTTTTGACCAGGCGCCTGCAATGAATCCGGCGAGACGTGAAGTGAAAGGTGTCATTTGCGGTGTGAGAGTAGAGGAAATTGAAGAACCGCTGATGCAGGAAATCCGCTATATGGATAAAATGATTGATGAGCTGGCTAAGGGCAAGAAAATGGAAAAAATATTACGCTGAAACAATTAGTTTGAGGTCATTAAAGTCATATGTTATATTATAAAGCGTAATAATTACGATTTATCTATAAGGAGGGCTGTAATGGCCAAAAAATCAAAAGTTGTCAAAGAATTAAAGCGTCAGGAAATGGTAGAACGATACAAGAATCTTAGAGCGGAAATGAAGGCTAATGGTGATTATGAAGGTTTAAGAAAATTACCGAGAGACTCATCTCCGACGAGATTAACGAATAGATGCCAATTAACCGGACGTCCGAGAGGTGTCATCAGAGACTTTGGACTATCGCGTATTAAGTTCAGAGAACTGGCGCACAAAGGACAGATACCGGGCGTGAAAAAAGCGAGCTGGTAAATAGTTTGAGAAATGCACGGGCTGGATTAATCCAGTCCGTGCATTTTTTTATTCATGATTTACCCCGATTGATAAATCGGCGGGGTGTGATATTCTTGAAATGTATTTTTAAAGAAGGGGATGTATTAACTATGACAGTTTCAAAAATAGCAATACTCGGAGCGGGTAATGGCGGCATTACTGCAGCGGCGGATTTATCTCAAAGGGGATTTGAAGTAGCGCTTTTTGAAAATGAATTATTCGCAAGCAATCTTGAAAAAATTAATGAAAATGGCGGTATTTTTCTTCAGGAAAAAGGAGAAGAGAACTTTATTGAAGTTCATAAGGTAACGACGGATATCAAAGAAGCAGTAAAAGATGCCGACGTGATTATGCTGACTGTACCGGGTTTTGCAATAGAAAGTATGGCAGAAATGCTGACGCCTCACGTTAATGAGGAACAAGTCATATTACTAAACGGGGCCGGAGCGATGGGAGCGCTCAGGTTTGTGAATACAGCGAAATCGCTAGGCATAGAGAAAAACTTTAAAATTGGGGAGACAAATTCTCTTACATATGGGACCCGCGCATTTCCAGAAGAAGCGAAAGTGGAGCTCGGGCTCAGAGTAAAAAAATTATTTTTTGCAGCATATCCTAGAGAGGATACGGAAGAACTGCTTGAAATATGCCGGGAGTTGTACCAGTGTCTGGTACCTGCGGAAAATGTGCTGCATTCAACGATGGAAAATGGCAACCCTGAAGTCCATCCCGGACCGTCCTTGCTCAATGCAGGACGCATAGACTATTCGAATGGAGAGTTTTACTTATATAAAGAAGGCATTACGAAACATACAGTCAGATTGCTGAGAGGCATTGAAGCGGAACGAATAGCAATCGGCAAAGCCTTTGGTTTTGAACTGGAAGATGCAATTAAGAGCAGGTATAACAGAGGGTATTTCGAGACAAATGAAGGTACACTTCAGGAATTGTTCAACAAGAGCGAAGTTTACGGTGCAATTAAAGGCCCTACAGAAGTAGATTCCAGATACTTTACAGAAGATATTTCTGATGGTCTTGTACTCTGGTCTGAACTTGGTGAAACAGCAGGTATTGCGACACCGAATATCGATGCGGTCATTACCATCGGCGGAACAATTCTGGAACGTGATTTTTATTCCGAAGGATTGACTTTATCCAAGCTGGGGCTAACAGAGTTATCTGTGCAGGAATTACTGAGAAAATTGTAGATCTTGAATAAAAAAAGGGGGAAATTCTATGAAGAGAGCACCGACACTTTTTGAATCTGTATCTTGTTTCTTATTTTTGGCAGTTATTATCGGAGTAGGTTTTGGTTACTTTGACATACCGATTCAGCCTTTACTGTTATTATCAGCGGCATATGCGGCATTTATCGCTTACAGAGTAGGCTTAACATGGGAAGATATGGAAAAAGGCATAACAACCCGTTTAAACACAGCTATGCCGGCAATATTCATTATTTTTGCGGTGGGGGTTATCGTCGGTACGTGGATATATTCGGGTACTGTACCAATGCTTATATATTACGGCTTATTAATTATTGACCCGACTTATTTTCTCGTCACAGCCTTTATTATTACTACCGTAGTTTCAGTCGCTACAGGAACTGCCTGGGGTTCATCTGCGACAGCAGGTGTCGCACTGATGGGAATTGCAATTGAAATGAATGTTCCCTTAGGAATTGCGGCGGGCGCCATAATTTCCGGTGCTATTTTTGGAGATAAACTGTCCCCCCTTTCGGATACGACAAACCTTGCAGCTCTAGTGGTGCAAGTCGATTTATATGACCACATAAAGCATATGCTGTGGACGACGATTCCAGCCTCGCTCGTGGGTCTAATTGTCTGGTTTATAGTCGGTATGAATCTGGATACAGGTACTGCAAGCTCCGATAATGTAACGGGCTTGACCTCAGAGCTGAGTGCGATATTTAACTGGAACATTTTCATGCTGCTCCCCTTTGTCATTATATTGTGGGGCGCATTTGCAAGAAAACCTATTGTACCGATTATGCTGTTATCGTCTGTTGTCGCAGTCTTTATAGGAATGTTTTCCAACGGCTTTTCTTTTGTAGACGGCTTCACAGCGATGGCTAACGGATTCTCAGTAGATATGATCAGTCCAAACAGTGAATTCTCTGAGACAGTATCATCATTATTAAACCGCGGCGGAATATTCTCTATGGTAACCATTGTAGTTACGATATTTTGCGGCTATGCCTTTGCAGGAATTGTAGAAGCAGCAGGATGTCTGGACCGGATTCTTGAATCATTCACTAAATGGGTTCAATCAGCATGGCAGATTGTCGGCTCTACAATTTTAGGAAGTATTCTGATTGTCTTTACAGCAGGGGTAGCTTCTATCTCTATTATTATGGTAGGCGTACTGATGAAAGATGCTTATACAAAAAAAGGAATGGATCCGTTAAACTTATCGAGAACCCTGGAAGATTCAGGGACAATGATATTAGGCTTCGTTCCTTGGGGTGTTTCTGCAATTTACTACCTGGAAGTATTGGGAGTCGGTGTCGGTGACTACTGGATGTGGGCAGTACCCTGCTACCTGTGTATCGTATTTGCAATGATTTATGCAGTAACAGGTGTAGGCATGAAGAAATTGGAGGAAGCGGAAGAGTAAGTAAAAGACTGCGCTATTATATTATAGTGCAGTCTTTTTAAAATCATTTTTTCACACAGAGTGAAAAAATGATTGATTTATTAAATGATTGGTATTAGAATTGTCGTAAGAATCAAACTATTTAAGGGGGATTATTTTCATATGGCAATTGAAACTTTGAAGTCGCGTGTACAGGAATTTTTAGATGGGGATAAGAGATTGTACATTAACGGAAGTTACGTTCCAGCGAGCAGCGGAAAAACTTTTGATGTATTTAATCCTGCAACAGAGGAAGTAATTGCTCAAGTATCAGAAGCAGATGAAAAAGATATAGACACAGCTGTAAAGGCTGCACGTGAAGCTTTCGATAATGGAAAATGGACGAAAATGGAAGCGGCAGAGCGTGCACATATTATTTACAAATTCGCAGACTTGTTAGAGGAGCATCGTGAAGAATTGGCCCAGCTAGAAGCACTGGATAACGGCAAACCATATATGCAGGCGCTAGAAGATGATGTAGATGGAACAGTTCAGCATTTTAGATACTATTCGGGATGGGCTACAAAAATATCCGGTCAGACTACAAATGTCTTGAATGGATATTCAACATATACTGTTCACGAACCGGTTGGCGTGGTCGGACAGATTATTCCATGGAACTATCCGCTTGCGATGGCAGGGTGGAAACTAGGAGCTGCTCTTGCAGCAGGATGTACAATTGTAATTAAGCCTGCTTCGGAGACTCCATTATCATTATTATATGCAGCTAAACTGTTTAAAGAAGCAGGATTCCCAGATGGTGTAGTCAATGTTGTACCCGGTTCAGGGAGTGTAGCGGGTAATGCACTTGTCACACATAAACAAGTCGATAAAGTTGCCTTTACAGGGTCTACTAAAACAGGTAGTTCTATCATGAAAAATGCTGCAGAAGATATTAAAAGCACCACTCTAGAGCTTGGCGGGAAATCACCGGCAGTTGTTCTTGAAGACGCAGATCTCGATACAGCGCTGGATGGAATTTTTGATGGAACGATGTATAACTCAGGTCAAAACTGCAGTGCGACGACACGTATCTTTGTTCAGCGTAAAATTTACGATAATGTATTAAAAGCACTGAAAGAAAAAGCCGAAAAAGCAGTTGTCGGTCCAGGATTGGATAATGCTACTGAATATGGTCCGCTAGTTTCTGAAAAACAGTTAAATACTGTGCTGAATTACATTGAAAAAGGAAAAGAAGAAGGGGCGAAATTAATCGTTGGCGGATCACGCAAAGGGGATAAAGGCTATTTTGTAGAGCCGACAATTTTTGCGGATGTGGAAGATGATATGACAATCGCAAGAGAGGAAATTTTTGGCCCGGTAATGTCTGTATTCGTGTTTGATGAAGTCGAAGAAGTAATCAAACGTGCTAATGACAGCGAATATGGTTTAGCAGCAAGTATCTGGACAGAGAACATTAAAAAAGGACATCATATTGCGAGTAAACTGCAAGCCGGAACCGTATGGGTAAATGACTTTGGCCTAGAACTGGAAACAATGCCGTTTGGCGGTTATAAAAAATCTGGCATCGGCAGAGAAATGGGTGGAGAGTATGGAATCTCCAATTACATTGAAGTGAAAAGTGTATTTATAAACCATAAAGTAGATTAGCATACGAGAGGAAAGAATGATGATATGAACGATTCATTTGGCAGCGAACTGAGAAAGGTTAGAAAAAGTAAAAAGATGACACTTCAGGAGTTGAGTGACCGAAGCGGTTTGTCAATCAGTTTTTTATCACAAATTGAAAGAAGTTTGCGAACGCTCACTTTTACTTCTTTAAATAAAATAGCAGATGCACTGGAAGTGGATGTAAACTTTTTCTTCGGCAGCAATAATTCGAATGTGAAAAAAAAAGCAGGTCAAAATAGTGTCGGCGGAGAAACCTTCTCTTACACAAGTCTTTCTGGTGATATGACACACCCTGATTTTATACCAGCTGTTATTGAGTTAAAAGCAAGTGAGACGCAGCAAGTTCCATACCGTCATGCGGGCCAGGAATTTGTCTATGTGCTCTCAGGTCAGCTGGAAGTCGAATTGGATGGCAGAAAAGAAACTCTCTATGCAAACGAATCAATTCATATCGATTCTTCGATAGCGCATCATTGGTATAACGATACTGATGAAGTAACAAAGATTTTGTTAGTATCTTCATCAAAAAATTAACTATATAAGCATTCTTAGAATATTAATTAAAAGAATGCTTATTATATAAATGAAAATTTCACACACAGTAAAAAAGGAGATAATAATTATGACTAAAACATTTGAAGGAGCATTTCCAGTTTTAATCACACCGATGAACGAGGATTATTCAGTAAATTTTAAAGGCATGAAAGAAAATGTTCAGCATTATTTAGATCTTAAAGTGCCGGGAATCATTATAATTGGAAGTACAGGAGAATTTGCATCACTCGATGATGAAGAGAAAGAGCAAATTGTTGAGCTCGTTGGTGAAATGGTAAAAGATTCAGAAACTCAGCTTCTGGTAGGTATCGCAGATGAGAGAACCAGCAAAGCACTGGAGTATGCAAAAGTTGCCGAGGAAAATCACGCAGATGGATTATTATTAATTAACTCATATTATCAAACACCGACAGAAGAAGAAGCATTTGAGCAATTTAAAGATGTCAATGATGCAGTCAGTTTGCCGATCATGATGTACAATAATCCATTCACAGCAAACGTGAATTTGGAAAATGAAACAATTTATAAAATCGATAAAGAGCTGGATAAAGTGCAGTATATTAAAGAATCAAGCGGGGATATCCGCAAAGTTCGAGCGATTATTAATAATACAAACTTTGTATTTTTCTGCGGTTCAGATGATCTTGCATATGAATCTTTCGTTCTGGGAGCTACAGGCTGGGTGTCTGTTGCGGCAAACATAGCACCGAATAGTGCACAGAGGCTATATGAACATGTTAAAGCAGGCGAGTATGAAGCGGCGAGAGAGTTAAACAAAGATCTGCTGCCACTTTGTGAGTTTCTTGAAGACTCCGGAAAATACGTTCAGATTGTTAAAAAAGCAATGGATTTAAAAGGATTAAACGGAGGACCTTCACGTAAACCGAGATTAGGATTAACGGAAGATGAAGTAAATCAACTGAAATCTCTCGTGGAGAAACTGGATTAATTAAAAGAAGGTATAAAATCTTTAAGATTTTATACCTTCTTTTTTATTTAGACTGAAATTTGTTCGAGTAACTGATTTTTATATTTATTGACCGTACGCCTGGAAATAGAAATTCCCTGCTCTTTTAATATAGTTGAAATTTTATTGTCAGACATTTTCTCGAAACCTGCCAAGTTTTTTATAAAATGCATTACATAACTGACTGAAGCATTTTTAGAACATTTTTTTGACAGTAACGATTTTACAGGGAAGATACCTCTTGGAGTTGAGACAAATTTGTTATGCAGCAATCTGCTGATTGTCGCTGGACTGAGCGAAGTATAGTCTGACAGCATGTTTTGATCTAAAGTATTTAGAAAAGAAGTATTTCCAAGCAGATAATCACTCTGGACGTTCACAATAATTGTCAGTATATCCGCTAAGTAAACCTTCCGCGCATTTAATATGGATACGAGTTCTTCATAGTCTTTTTTGTAACTTTCAATTTTGCGCTTAAATTTTTGTCTGCCTGTATCCAGACTAATAGCTTCAAAGGTCACGGAATCTATTAAGCAGTCATTAATCTGGATGCTGAAGGTATTATTTTCATCTAATGTAATTGCTGCATCCGGTGATGTATATGATGAATTTTCTCCGCTAAGCGGAAATAACTCGCAAGAGTCTTTAATCAGTTCTACATAGGATAAAAATTCTGTCTTCTTAACATCAATAGATTTTAGAAATGAGTAATCGTGCTTTTGAATATCCTCTAAATGGGATGTGAAAATCGAAAATAAATTTTCATTATATACTTGTTTTAACTTTAATTGAAAGGCTAAAAAACTGGTAATATCCTTACAGCCTATTCCTCTGTTGTCGTAATTTTGGAGCAGAATAATTAATTGTTCAACTATATCTTTTTTTGTCCTCATTAACAGAGCTATCTCATTTGTATCCGCTTCCAAAAAACCGTTGGAATTTAAGGAGTATATTAAATAATTCATAATTAATTGATTTCTTCCGGAAAGAGTGCAATTAAAGTACTGAAAAAGTTCTGACAAGATGTCATCCGGCTGATTTTTCTGTTTATAAGATAATACAGACAGAGGGATAGAATCTTCATCGATATAGATTAATGGATTGTCACGACATTTGTTCATAATATAGTTGTTTAGTTCTTCATTATTATACTTAAATAAGTTAATAGAATTATATAAAAAACTGTTTAAAGTAATATGCAGGTCGTCGGCTATAATGTTTTCAAGTTTAATCATTATATTCATCCTCTAATATTTTGCTTAAGACTATATTAACACAAGCCAAAAATGAAATTATAGTTATAAATAAATTATTGTATTGTTTACATAGTGTAAAATTAGAGATAAAAAAGTTCACTCCGTTAGGAATGAACTGTGTTTTTATGTTCCTGCCATATATTTTCAAGATTTTCGCGGCCGGATAACAAGTCTTTATGAAATTTTACTTTTGCATTCTTTCTTTCATCATCAATGTGCCTTAAAGTGTCAGATAGTCCACCCCTATACCCTAATATATTAAAAGCGGCTGCCCTTCCTTGAAGCATAGCGACTTTAGCATTCTCAATTCCCGTAACATTGCCTGCTACATACAAATTTGGGAGTTCTGTTCGCATCGTTCTACTGTGCAGCGGCACGTAACCTCCGAGAGCTTCTGAGTACACGTGTTTTAAGTTCAGTAAAGAGCCAATTTCACTGAGTGGGGCAAGTCCGTCTGAAATACATACGAAGTCACAATCAATCTTGTATGTACTATTTGGAATTGGTCTGCCTTCAGCATCAGTTTTTTGTATTGTAACGGATTCAACATTTTCAGAGCCGTTAATAGACAGGACTTGTTCTTTAATTGAAATAGGCAAACCTAATGCTTTTACGCCGGATGCGGGGAACATTTTTAAAGCAGTTTGATGCAGAGGTTTCGCTTTACCGGCAAGTACCGTACCGGCAGAAATTAATTTCGACGGGGCGGAACTGCCTAAAGAGAGCAGCGTTTCAAAAGCATCTTTAGGTGATTTTGTATTTATAATATTGCGTTGCGGCATACAAATCTTGGCAACTTCAATATCAGCGTAACCAAGCTCCATTGCAATAACCATAGATAAAGGATTAATGCCGATAATGACACCTTTATTGCCGGGTTTTACACGATTGAAGTTCGTGAGTATCTGCGCAGCACCCACTGTCATCACACCGGGCAGATCCCAGCCCGGCAAGGGATTCGACTTTTCTCTGGCACCAGTTGCGGTGATTAAATTAACACTGTCGAATACACCTGCAGTTGTATGTACAGTATAATGTTTGTCATGCTCAACATCGTAAACCGAAGTATTGATGAGTATTTCGCTTTTCTTTTCAACTGCAGAAATTAATTCTTTTGCAATCCTCAGCCCATTCCACCATTTTCCTTTCTCTTCTTCGTACAGCTGACCGAGCAGTCGTCCACCGGCATGGTAATATTCGTCAATCACCAGCACTTTTTGATCATCTTGAAGTATCTGGGCTGCAGATAAGCCGGCAGGACCGGCGCCGATAATAATGGTATCAAACATAAGGGCTTCCCTCCTTGACGACGTAAGGCACTTCCATTTGCTGTTCTATGGCCATGTCTTTTAATAAAGGTGTCAGACAGGCTCTCTGATTTTTCTTGCCGTTTACAATAACCCGGCACTCTGAGCAGTGTCCAATATTGCAGTACATACCACGCGGCTGACTGTCTTTTTCATGCTCACGCAACGTACGGATATCATTTGCCAGAAGGGCAGCAGTAATACTTTCCCCTTCATTGCCGTACATAACAGTGTTGTTCCAAGTGAACGGTACTGTGTTTAACTCTAAATCTTCTAAAATTTTATGTTTAATAATTCTTTCAGTCATCACTATTCCCCCTTGCGAGATCCAACAATGAAATCGTGCGGATTGGCGGCTGCGATTTCAAATGAACATAATGGGGTAATTCGTTGTTTTTATCAGCAGTCATTGATTCGAGAAGCGGGCCGCATGTCCGGGAGTTGCAAAAACCCATGCCTGCACGTGATTTTAATTTAAGTTCTCTGGAATTATTAGCACCGTCTTCCATAATTTCCAGTAAATCTGAGTAATACACGTTTTCACATCTGCATACTACAAAGTCATCTTCTTTTCTCATACTTAAGCACCTCTTTTTACTGTTAAAAGTTATAAGAAAAAAACGTGCCATTATCTTTTATAAACCAAATTTTTTAACTTTGGCATAAAGAGTGGGTCTGCTTATTCCAAGAACCTCACTGGATTGTTCAATATTATTATTATTATCTTCTAGAATATATTTAATATAGTCCGCTTCGACTTTTTCGACATAATCTCGCAGTGCAATTACTTCATCATTAATTATATTTTTCGGTACGGTATTTTTCTCACCGACTTCATTTAAATACTGATAAAAAACCTCATTATTTAATGTTTCTTCATTGGAAAAAATTACAAGGCGTTCTATGACATTCATCAGTTCCCTGACATTGCCCGGCCAGCGGTATGCTTTCAGTTCATTTAACAGCTGTTTATTCGCGTATCTGACGGACATCCCGTATTTTTCACTTATGTTGTATAAATAATAGTAAAATAATGCTTCTATGTCTTCTGGACGCTCACGTAGCGGCGGAATATGGATATTGACTACATTAACTCTGTACAGCAAATCTGATCTGAATTCCTCAGAAGACAAAAGGTCCGATATATTTTTGTTCGTTGCTGAAATCAAACGGAAATTAGTATTCATTTCTTTATTTCCGCCAAGTTTAAAATACTGTCTCTCCTGCAAAACTCTTAAAAATTTAACCTGCATATCAATAGGCATTTCGCCGATTTCATCAAGAAATAATGTACCATCTTCAGCCGACTCAATTTTCCCCTTATTGCCGGCTCTGTTCGCTCCGGTGAAAGCCCCTTTTTCATACCCAAATAACTCTGATTCAAATAAGTGATGTGGTATTGCTCCGCAGTTAATCGGAACCAAATCGCCTTTTGCTTTGCTCGAACTGTGGACAGCCTGAGCAAACAGCTCCTTTCCGACGCCAGTTTCTCCGGTAATCAGGATGTTAGCATTTGTTTTCGCAGCCATTTCAATCTGGTTTTTCACACGTTCCATAACAGAGCTCCTGTAAATGATATTCTTAAATTCGGAATTGTTGAGCTGCTGTACGCTGTCAGACAGAGAACTGACTTTATTTTTCAGTATTTCAATCTGTTCTTCCCGTTTAATCTTTTCTGTTACATCTACCTCTGATACAATCGCGCCTTCTACTTTGCCATCTATATAAATAGGTGTTGATTTTATATCAACATAAACATTTTCTGTTGCTCTGTGCTGCTGTTTTTGAATCACTTTATTTTCGCGCAGAGATTTAATCATAATCAATTTATCTTCAGAAAAGATATCAGTAATTTTTTTACCAATAACATAATCCTTAGGCATGCCGAAAATTTTCGCAGCTCTGTCACTCCAGTAAATTACATTCTCTTCTTTATCAATGATTGTGAAAGAATCATTATGAAAATTAATTAAAATATTTATAATTTCTTTTTCTAACATATTTTCATCCCCTTAACTGTTAGACTATTCATAATAATTATATAGTTCTTTACAGTTTTAAACAAAATTAATGGTATTTCGCATTTTGATAACTGGCATGCTTTTTTCTTATGTATTGATAATGAGACGAGGTGGACTAATGAATAATAAAATTTACGATGTATTAATTATCGGTGGAGGTATCATCGGTGCAAGTATCGCGTACTACACAGCTAAAACAGGATTGTCAGTCGCATTGTTGGAAAGTAATACAGTTGCTTCGGGAACAAGTTCCAAATGCGATGGGAATGTTCTTCTTATTGATAAAGAACCGGGTTTTGACAGCAGAATGGCCATTAAAAGCCAGGCCCTGATTAAAGAATTATCTGATGAACTTGAAATGAAATTTGAATTCAGACACCCAGGCAGTATATTTCTTTGTGCTGATGAAGACGAATTAGAACAGGGATACGATTGGGTTGATCATCATAATAAAGAGAACGGGAAGGATAAGTTTTTTAAAAAGCTGACTAAAGAAGACTTGAAAAATGATTCGAAGTATTTTTCGGATCATTTGGTTGGGGGAATAGAGTGCACTAACGACTCTACAATCAATCCTTATATGCTCGCATTTTCTTTAATTAATCAAGCGAAAAAGTATAATTTTTCATTGTTTGAAATGACTCCGGTAACGGATATTCAATCTGTAAATCACGAAGAGTTTAAAGTGATGTCCGATGAAGATGTATTTAAAGCCCATAAAGTAATCAATGCGGCGGGGATTTATTCTCCTCATGTAGGAAAACTTTTAGATATCGAGGTGCCCGTGGTGCCGAGAAAGGGACATATTTTAGTGTCATCGAGAGCTGAATTAATGGGTTCACGTAAGATACAGGAATTTGGTTATTTAATGACTAAATTCGGTAAGAAAAGGCGGGCATCAAAAGAAATGAATGATTACGGTGTCGCACTGGTTCATGAAGCGACTCAGAGTCAGAACTTTTTAATCGGAAGCAGCAGGGAGTTCGCCGGCTACGACACTAATGTTAACCATAAAGTAATCAGACTGATTGCTGAACGGGCCATTGAATATTTTCCGGCGATGAAAGATATGAGTTTTATACGCAGCTACGCAGGGTTAAGGCCATGGACTCCCGATAGTCTTCCCATCATTTCCAAAACAAAAGTTCCAGGATTTTACATTGCAGCCGGTCATGAAGGGGACGGTATTGGTTTATCAGCAATTACCGGCTTATGGATGTCGCAGATGATGACAGGTAAATTGGCGGATGACATCAGTCCGTTAAGTATTAATCGGTTTAAGGAGGCTAAAGTATGAATTTAAACAGTAAGCAGTTTATAACTATTGATACCCATACTGGCGGGAACCCGACGCGTACAGTTTTAGCGGGGATGCCTCGTCTGAAAGGAGACACTATACAGGAGCAGATGCTTGATATGAAAGATAACTATGATTATATCCGAAAATTTCTCGTTAATCCGCCCCGCGGTCATGATGTTATGAGTGGAACGATATTACTTCCGCCATTGGATAAACGCGCAGACTTCAGCGTTATTTTTGTAGAAACAGGGGGTTATTTGCCGATGTGCGGTCACGACACAATCGGTACATGCACAGCTCTCGTAGAGCTGGGCTATGTTGAGAGAAAAGAGCCGTTTACTGAAGTAGTGCTTGACACCCCTGCAGGTATAGTAGAAGCAAAATGCAAAGTGAGTAACGGGAAAGTCACTGAGGTGACATTCAATAGCACTGCATCATTCCATTTAAAAACAGTAGAGGTAAATTATCGTAACCAGGTTATACACTGCGATATCGCATATGGAGGAAATTTTTACGGCATTATTAAAGCTTCTGATTTAGACGTGGCATTAGATGTTTCCCGTTCAGAAGAAATAGTTATGAAAGCAATGGAAGTGAGAGATATTATAAATGCTGAACATGAAGTGATACATCCGGAATACAGCTTTATTAATAAATTGACTCATATGGAATTATATGAGGAAGGAAAGGTCACCAGGAATGCTGTGATTGTGCCTCCAGGCGGCATTGACCGGTCACCTTGCGGTACAGGTACATGTGCAAAAGTGGCAACGCTGTTTAAAAGCGGCAGGATGAATATTAATGATACTTTTACCCACGAAAGCATTACAGGTTCTCAGTTTAAAGCCGAGCTGCTCAAAACAGAAGAAAAAGAAGGAATTATTTACAATAAAGTTTCAATCACTGGATCAGCATGGCTGATGGCGAGACATGATTTCTATATGCATGACACTGACTCAATGAGTGAAGGATACTTATTGATTCCTGAAATATAAGGGGGACAGGAATATGATTGTGAAAACCGTTAATACTTATGATATTCAAATTAATGGACAACTATTGAGAATAGCTGACCAAGCAGAACTCAAAGTGGATATACCGCCGTATAAAATCAAAAATTTACTGCTGAATGAACCAAGAGGCAATAAGTACGTGAATCTAATTACTTATAATATAAATTGTGAAGAAGAGATTTTAGAAGTTTTTCTGGATACTTCAAATATTATTGATAATAGAGATATTTTGCTTAAATCCTTTATAGCCTCTTTGGTTGACAGGGGACGAATTAATAAGAAGATGATGTATCAAATCCGATTAGACGGGGAGGATATTTTATACAAACATGATGAATTACAGATATCATCTTTGTTCGAAGCACATAATAGCGGAGAGTTTTACACAATAAATGATAAAAAACTAAAAATAGAAGAAACCGTTCTAAATCTTGAAGTAAATAATCTGACAGAAATTAAATCTTCAATACTAGAAATATATCAGCCGGATCTTGATTATCTTATTTTGTATAACTCAGGAATATTTGCAATTGTAAATAAGAATGGAGACATTATTCCATATCCGGTTATAGAGGTCATTTCACTATTATATAAAAAGTATAAAGGAGAAGAACTGACTGGCTTAACCGGTAATAACATTGAAATTAATAATAACAGTTTTTTGTATAAATATTACTTAATAGCCAACTCACAATTTTATATTGATGATACAGATATTTACAGCGAAGGATTTATTATTAAATAAAAACAGGAGGAATTTCATGGTGAAAAAACCAAGATTACCAAGTGTCGCTATATTACTCTGCATCCTGGCCTTATTTGTAGTGATTATGTTTGGCAGTATTGTAATTCTGGAGTTACCTATTCAATTGGCACTTTTAGCTGTGTGGTTCATGATTATGGGGTTCGGACTGTACCTTGGCAACAGTTATTTAAAAATGGAGAAAGGTCTGCTGAAAGGTATCTATGAAGGTATGGGTGCCATACTTATTTTGATTGCTGTCGGGGCACTCATCGGCTCATGGATAGCGGGAGGTGTTGTGCCGACTATGATCTACTACGGGCTCGGTATAATCAGTCCAGGTATGTTTCTGATGGCAGCAATGATTATTTGCTCAATTACGGCAATCGCAACAGGTACATCATTTGGTGCAGCAGGTACTGCCGGCATTGCAATGATGGGAATTGGAGAGAGTTTTGGACTGCCAGTTTACTTAGTAGCAGGTGCTGTTATTTCGGGTTGTTATGTCGGTGATAAAATGTCACCCTTATCTGATACAACTGTAATGACAGCTTCACTATCCAAAGTGGACTTATTCAGACATATTCATTCTATGGCCTATGTATCGGTTCCTGCATTTATCATTGCAGCCATTGCATATTGGATTGCAGGTTCAGTGATTTATGAAGGGACAGGTGATTTAACAATAGCGGAAAATACTATGGCAGGACTTCAGGAAACATTCACAATATCCTGGTACATGCTTGTCCCTGCAGCTGTTGTTATCATAATGCTTATATTTAAGCTGCCGTCAGTACCGGTAATTATATTCGGTGCTTTGCTTGGAAGTTTATGGGCTGCCTTGTTTCAAGGTTACGGATTTATCGAAGCGATTCAGACATTATATTCCGGCAGCAGCTATTCCACAGGCATCGACTTCATTGATATCCTGCTTGATCGCGGTGGTATTACTTTCATGCTTGAAGTTATTCTGTTAATTATTCTGGCTCTTGGAGTAAGCGGGTTGCTGCAGACAATTGGTGCATTTACCGTTATTGGGGATATATTTGCGAAATGGGCGACAAATACCGGTAATTTAACGCTGACTACAATGCTGGCATCATTTTTCGGAGTGTTTTTTGGAGGTGCAGCTTATGTATCTCTTTTAACAGGAACTAAAATTACCGAAGAGAACTATGACCGTAAAAAGATATCGAGAACTCTGTTATCCAGAAATGTGGAGGCTGGAGGAACGGTTACGACACCGATGGTTCCATGGTCCGATGGTGGTGTGTTTATGGCAACAACACTTGGTGTTGCTACTCTCACGTATATTCCATTTTTCTGGTACGGATTCCTGGTTATTATCATTTCTTTGATTTACGGATATTTTGGTTTATTTATACTTGAAAAAGATGATTATGAAAAAGCATTGGATGCAGAAATAGAAAAAGAAACTGATATAAGTAATTACTAATATGATATTCTTTAAATAAAAGAATGGGAGTTATCTAATGAAAATTTATTTGGCAAGTCCGTTTTTTGATGCTGAGCAAGTGGAGAGAGTTAAGAGAGTGGAAGCTGCCTTGGAACAAAACCCAACAGTGACTGAAGTATTTTCACCGCGTCTCCAGCAGGATGAACACCTTGAACACGGTTCGGATGAGTGGCGCGAGTTTGTTTATAACAATGATATCAAACATGTTGAATGGTGCGATGCAGTCGTAGCTGTACATGATTATATCGGAGAGCACGTTGACCCGGGTACAGGTTTTGAAATCGGCTACGGCAAGGCGCTGGGTAAATTTATCGTACTTTATCAGGAAAAAGATCCTGAGACGGAAGCTCCGGTAAATCTGATGCTGACGGATTCACTGGATGTCTACTTACAGGATATTGATGATTTGGCCAAATATGATTTTAATAAGAAGAAAAAAATCAGATTTGAAAATTATTATCATGCTCCGGTAGCTGAAGATAAATAAAATTTTTCACAGCATATTTTCAGAATATGCTGTTTTTTTATTTTTTTTGTATGTTATAGCATATAAAAATATGTTATGGTGATTAAAATCTGATTGAGAGGTGAGTAATTATGAAAGAAAATGTAGCCTTTATCGGCAGTAATCTCCAAAAAATCCGCAAAGAACGAAATTTAAGTCTCGATAAAACTTCAGTACTCACCGGTGTCAGCAAGGCGATGCTTGCGCAGATTGAAAGAGGTGACTCAACTCCGACGGTCACAACATTATGGAAAATAGCAGATGGTCTAAAAGTCTCTTTTTCTTCCTTGATTACCCGTCCGCAAAAAGCTATGCAGGTAATCAGAAAAGAGGATACACAGCTTGTAACAGAAAATGATAAACGTTACCGCGTTTATAACGTCGTACCTTTTTCGCCGGAAAAATTGTTCGAAGTTTATAATGTAGAAATTGACCCCGGAAGCGGACACAGTTCAGATCCTCATACTCCAGGGGTGGAGGAGTATATATTTATAAATAAAGGACGGCTGACGATGGATATTAACGGGACTTCAACCTTTCTCAAGGAAGATGAATCAATAATATTTGACGGCAATCAGCCGCATGTTTATAAAAATGACGGAGAAGTTATGGTGAAACTGACGATGGTCATGCACTACAGAAAATAAAAATATAAATAAAAAAGGGTGACAGCAATGTCGTTTGAAAACCATATTGCAACACTGAAATACGCTTTTCCAAAAACTATACCGATTTTAGCAGGCTTTACTTTCCTGGGAATTGCTTACGGGATTTACATGAACTCACTTGGTTTCGGTCCTGCCTATGCCATCTTAATGAGTATATTTATCTTCGCGGGATCGATGGAATTCGTTGCCGGCAGTATGCTGCTCGGCGCATTTAATCCCTTAAGTGCTTTTTTGCTTACTTTAATGATTAATGCAAGACACTTATTTTACGGTATTTCCATGCTGGACAAGTTTAAAGGTATCGGCAAGAAGAAGTATTACTTAATCTACGGCATGTGTGATGAAACATTCGTTATTAACAGTACGGAAAAAGCACCTGCCCATATTAACTCCGGCTGGTTCATGTTTTATGTAACCATCCTGAATCAGCTGTACTGGGTCGGCGGCACAACAATCGGCAGCCTGTTCGGTTCAGCAGTAGCCTTCAATACAGAAGGACTGGAATTTGTTATGACAGCCTTGTTTGTTGTCATCTTTTTAGATCAGTGGATGAAAGAAAGATATCATGTCAGTTCAGTTGTCGGGATTGGTGCATCGATATTGAGTCTCGTTATTTTCGGTCCTGAGAACTTTATCATTCCTGCGATGGTAATTATTTTAATTGCACTGACACTGATCAGGAAAGTAATTGAGAAAAGAGAGGTAATCTCGTGATGACCTTAACCCAGCAGATTATTATCATCGGATGTGTAGTGCTTGGAACGCTGACAACAAGATTCCTGCCATTTATTATATTTAATAACGATAAAGAAACACCGTCTTACATAAAATACTTGGGCTATATGCTGCCGCCGGCTGTATTCGGTCTTCTGGTTGTGTATGCTCTCCGGGAAGTTGAGCTGACAACGGTGTCCAGTTTTGTCCCGGAGATGCTCGCTGTCGGATTGATAATTGTACTGCATTACTGGAAGAAAAATATGCTGCTGTCGATAGCCGGGGGCACTATATTTTATATGATCCTGGTGCAGATGGTGTTTTAAATGAATACTTAATGACAAGATGCTTATTTTTTATAGGCATCTTTTTAATTTATTATTTTTAATTATCAGATTATATTTACAAGTCAGAATATTCGTGGTAATCTACCTATTAATCGTTAGGTGGTGAAAGTATTGAATACAAAGCAGCGAATTGTCAACGCGGCAATAAAGAATATCGCTTCATATGGTTATGATGGGGCGACTATGAAAAAGATAGCAGATGACAGTGAAATAAAAACTGCTTCCATATATTATTTTTTTAATAATAAACAAGCACTGATGCTGAGTGTGCTGGACAAAGTTCTGCAAAATCACTTTTCAGCAATGGTGGATGCTTATGAAAGCAGTAATAATCTAAGTCCTTTAGAAATAATGCAGGTGATGCTGGAAAGAATTGCTGAACATCATTTTGAGAACTCATCTGAAAGAAAAGTATATCTGGAGCTTCTGGAGAGCAGCGATGAAACTATAAAGACTGAGGTTGTAAGTTACCTGGAGCGATATAATTCATGGTTATATGAAAACTTAATGAATGAATTAAATACTTTATATGTATCGGAAGATGGAACGGAATTAAAACAAGTTTTAGATTATTTCTTATTAATTGGTAACGGTGTTTTTTGGGCTACAAATTTATACTCATATGAAGAAATGAAAAGTGAAGTAATTAATGCGAAATCACTAATGTACTATGCTTATAACGCTGTTTTGATAAATCGGGAGGAATAATATGGAACAAGTTGATCAAAAGAAATTAATAGAAGATTATGAGATAAAACCTGTACCACAGGAAGAACGTAAAAACTGGTTTTATTTAACGATGGTGTGGATTGCAGGGATTATAGCCTTATCAGCCACAGCTCTTGGCGGGGCTTTAGGTAGTGGAATGAGTTTAAATCAAGCGATATTTACCGCAGGAATAGGCTGTTTTTTATTAGCTGTTTTTAATGCCTTTTGCGGTATTGTCGGTAACAAAACAGGCCTGTCAACTGCAATGATATCGACATTTGCTCTCGGAAGATATGGCTCATTTATTGTCTCAATTGTAATCGCAATATCGCTGTTCGGCTGGTTCGGTGTGCAGCTGGATCTATTCGGGTCTAGTTTATATAACGTCATATACGACGTCTTCGGAATTGAGATAGGAAGAAAATGGCTGATGATTTTAGGCGGCGCTTTGATGACTATCACTTCCATGATTGGCTATAAAGGTCTGGAAAAACTTAGTGTTGTCGCAACACCATTATTAGGAATTTTATTGATTGGGTCAGCCTTTATAGTTCTCAGAGAATTTAATTTTAATGAATTGAACAATGCGGCTTTATCAATGGATCCAATTAGTATAGGTGGAGGAATCTCACTTTTAATCGGCTCTCTTGCCATTGGTGTAATCATTGCCCCGGATTTTTCAAGGTATTCAAAATCAAATAAAGATACAGTAATTGCTTCCTTTCTGAGTTATTTTTTAGGCTACGCCGTTGTACTCGTATTAGCAGTATTATTAGCGAAGGCAACGAGTGAAGTAGATGTCGTAGCAATCATGATTGGTATCGGCTGGGGGAGCGGAGCGATGCTTGTGTTAATTTTAGCGCAGTGGACGACCAATAATACAAACTTATACTCATCTGCTCTTGGGTTCTCTGTAGTTTTTAAAGCAGTGCCTAAATACATTATTACAATTTGTGCAGGAATTATTGGTACTACGTTCGCAGTGCTCGGTATTTATGATAACTTTATAACTTTCCTCAACATACTCAGTATTATGATTCCGCCGGTGGGTGGGATTTATGTTGCGGACTTCTTATTAAGAAGTCACCGCTATGATTTTTCCAGGATGGAATCAATCAGAAGTCTAAACATCATGAGTATTTTAGTTTGGGCTATAGCTATATTTACAGCATTTCTAACTTCTGCACCTCCGCTTGGTCTGGGAATACTGACAATTACTAATGCACCTGCAATCGATGCTTTCTTGGCAGCTTTTATTTTGCAACTGATAATCAGTAAATTCAACTTGGATAAGAGAGGATAGATAGCAATGAAAACAATTACCCAAAATGATATTGAAGATATCGCTCTGGGGGCTGCTCTCTTAGGTACTGGCGGGGGCGGAGACCCTTTTATAGGGAAACTAATGGCCTTATCCGCCATTGAGAAATATGGGGATGTAAAGCTGATCAATATAGATGAGTTGAAAGACAAACAAAAAGCTGCCACATTTTGCATGGTCGGCGCTCCTACTGTAGGCGTTGAAAAGTTACCAAACTTTGAAAGTTTAGAAAAGGCATACGAAGAATATCAAAAATATTACGGCAGTAATATTGAAGCTATTCTGCCAGCGGAAATAGGCGGAGTAAACTCTATGATACCCTTTGTTCTGGCAGCGATGAAAGGCATACCGATTATTGATGCAGATGGCATGGGAAGAGCATTTCCCGAAATGCAGATGGATACATTTTCAATTGCCGGTATACCTAACACGCCTTCTGTATTTGCAGATGAAAAAGGCAATTCGTTCATTATAAAAACCAAAGATAGCGAAGCAACAGAAAAAATCTCAAGAGCATTAGTGGACACGATGGGCGGATCATTAATTAATGGTGTTTACCTTCTCGATAAATCTGATTTAAATAAAAATGCAGTTCCAAATACAATTTCATTAGCGAAAAAAATCGGAAGAATTATCAGGACATCTAAAACAGCTGTCGATGAGCTGGTAAATGATTATGAGATGTTTCAGCTGTTCAATGGCAAAATTACAGATGTTGACCGAAAGACTAGTGGTGGATTTGTAAGAGGGACAGCAAAAATCGAAGGAATTGAATCCGACAAAAATAAAGTTTGTACTATTGAGTTTCAAAATGAGAATTTGATTTGTCTTGTTGATAATCAGGTCATGTGTACAACGCCTGATTTGATTACCTTGATAGATAAAGAGACGGCTAATCCGTTGACAACAGAAGGTTTAAAATATGGAATGAGATGCAGTGTTATTGCGAGTAAAGCAGATAACCGGTGGAGAACCGAGAAAGGTATTCGTACTGTTGGACCGAAATATTTTGGTTATGACTACGAGTATGTACCTGTAGAAAAATTAATTAGAGATAGGGTGTAATTTATGAGATTGATAGGTAAAGAAGAAATAGAAAAAATGGCAATAGGTGCTGCCCTCCTTGGAACAGGCGGCGGCGGAGATCCATATATAGGAAAACTTATGGCTTTACAGGCAATAGAAAAGCATGGTCCTGTAAAACTGATTTCAGCAGCAGAATTAGACGACGATGATTTGGTGGTACCTTCAGCTATGATGGGAGCACCGACAGTAATGGTTGAGAAAGTGCCTAGCGGAGAAGAATCGCTGGCGGCATTCAGTGCTCTGGAAGACTATCTGGGCAAAAAAATTACTGCAACGATGCCGATTGAAGCTGGCGGTGTAAACTCACTTTTGCCTCTGGCTCTTGCTGCCCAAACAGGGTTGCCGGTAGTCGATGCGGACGGAATGGGACGGGCTTTTCCTGAGCTGCAGATGGTGACCTTCTATCTTGATGATATAAACGCATCCCCTATGGTGTTGGCAGATGAAAAGAAAAATTCAATCGTTCTTAATGCTGTAAATGGCATGTGGACGGAAAAAATAGCACGCAGTGCAACTATGACTATGGGAGGCTCCCTTTTAAATGCTATTTATCCTATGACCGGCAAGCAAACAAAAGAGTCCTCAATATTAAACTCACTGACTTTGGAAGAGGAACTTGGAGATATTATCCTTAATTCCAAAAATCCGATTGAAGATCTTAAAACTAAGCTTAAAGGCTATATTTTATTCAATGGAAAAATTACAGATATCGAAAGAAAAACCGATGGAGGGTTTGTAAGAGGAAGTGCAAAATTTAATGGCATTAATCAAGACAAAGACAGTACGGCAAGCCTGGAATTTCAAAATGAGAACTTAATGTGTTTAGTCGATGGTCAGCCTAAGTGCATAACACCAGATTTAATTACAGTGCTAGACGCTGAAACAGGAATGCCTATTACTACCGAAGGACTAAAGTTCGGCATGAGGGTGGTTATTTTAGGAATGCCTGCTGATGAGAAATGGAGAACTGATAGGGGCATTGAAACGGTGGGGCCAAAATACTTTGGTTATGATTATGAATATAAAACAATCGAAGAACTAAATAAATAATAAGGAGATTTTGATATGGCATATAAATTGGGAATTGATGTGGGCGGTACGAATACAGATGGAGCAATACTGGATGAGCAGATGAATGTTATTTCATCTTTTAAATCTCCAACAACTGATGATATTGAATCAGGCATCAAAAATGTAATTGAAATGTTATTGGATGATATAGATTTTGACAAATCAGAAATTACTCATGCCATGCTCGGAACGACGCAGTGCACAAATGCAATAGTCACGCGTAAAGGTTTAAATAGTGTGGGTGTTATACGAACGGGAGCCCCAGCAGGAACTGCGGTTGAACCGCTTTACAGTATGCCTGACGATTTGCTCAGTGTAATTGGGGAGAATACTTTTCAGGTTAGAGGAGGACATGAGTTCAATGGTGAATTAATTGCTGAACTTGATGAAGAAAAAATTCGTGAAATTGCGAAAGAGCTTAAAGGCAAAGTATCCTCGATAGCGATTACGTCTATCTTTTCTCCTGTAAACAACGAACACGAAATAAGAACAAAAGAAATTATCGAGGAAATCTGGGATGAAGAAGTTGCATTCTCATTGTCTTCAGAAATTGGAAGTATTGGATTGCTGGAAAGAGAAAATGCGACAGTACTGAACGCTTCTATTATTGATGTTGCCAGAAAAACAATCATTGGCTTTGAAAAAGCCTTAGAACAAAATGGTATAAATGCTAATGTGTACTTCTGTCAAAATGACGGTACATTGATGTCGAAAGAATATACATTGAAATATCCAATTCTCACAGTAGCCTGCGGTCCAACCAATAGCTTAAGAGGTGCAAGTTTCTTATCCGATTTTAATAATGCAATTATAGTTGACATCGGCGGAACTACTACCGATATCGGCGTGCTGAATAATGGTTTCCCACGAGAATCATCATTGTCTGTAGAACTCGGCGGCGTACAGACAAACTTTAGAATGCCTGATATCTACTCTCTCGGACTCGGCGGCGGAACTATTGTGCAAATAAAAAATAATGATTTCCAAATTGGTCCTGACAGTGTCGGGTACAGACTGCCGGCTGAAGCGAAAATATTCGGGGGTGATGTCCTGACCGTTACAGATATTGCTGTAGCTAAAGGTGTTTTAGACCTTGGAGATAGAACATTGGTAGAAGATCTAAATACCAGGTTGGTAGATGAGATTTATGAAGAAATTTTAAAAATGATAGAGCGTTCTATTGAAAGAATGAAAACAAGCGCAGCAGATGTGCCAGTGATACTCGTTGGCGGCGGTAGTGCTTTAATCCAGGGAGATATTGAAGGTGCAAGCGAAGTAGTTAATCCTGGCAATGGAGGAGTAGCTAACGCCATTGGATCAGCGATTTCGGATATAAGCGGCGAAGTTGAGAAAATCTACAATATAGATCCGGGAGAACGGGAAAATACTTTGGCAGAGATTAAAAAAATAGCAATCAATGAAGCAGTCGAAGCAGGAGCGGATAAAGATAAAACTGAAATCATCAGTTTTGAAGATGTTCCACTAGCATATTTGCCAGGCAATGCGACTAGAATTAAAGTTAAAGCGGCAGGACCTCTTAGAAAATAGGTATAGATTGAATCCTTGGATAATATACGGTTATCCAAGGATTTATATTTTTATAAATTTACGTCTGCTGCCGATAGCCGGGGGTACTATATTTTATATGATTCTGGTGCAGATGGTGTTTTAGAAAAGAAATATAAATAGAGAAAAGGTGTTCAACTTGAAAAAAGCATACATTATACACGGTTATGCAGCAACGCCTGAATCGCACTGGTTCCCATGACTTGCCCGGGAATTGAAAAAATATAATTATGACACCGAAGTCTTTGCTTTACCGGGTTCAAGCGAACCTGAGCTGAAGAAATGGAGAGGTAAAATTGAATTAATTTCACCAGTATTAGACAGCGGCGCAATTTTTATCGGGCATAGTTTAGGTGTGCTTACCATTTTGGATCATTTACCAAAAATAAATACGGATTATTTTTGGTAGCAGGATTTAAAAACAGAACTGCAGCATTGCCGGAACTTGATCAATTTATAGAGGAGGCATATTTTAATAAGAAAAATATCCTGGCAGAACATATTATTTCTGGAGCTGCTAAAAAGGATGACAGGGTAGACAGCAGTCTATCGAAAGAATTATCCGAAGAACTGAATGATAAATTTATTGAAGTTAATCATGAGGGTCACTTTTTAGGTAAAGAAGGATACGACACATTTGAATTGCTGAGAGATGAGATATTTAAGAGAAATAACTTAAAAAGCTTATCTCCTTGTGCTGAAGACAAGGAGACAGCTTTTTTATAAATTCTTATACAGTTCTTTGCGTCTGCTTTTAAAAATCGGAATATCAGCACGCACCTGATCTATATAATTTAAATCCAGTTCTGCTGTCACGACTTCTTCCGTATCTGTATCCGCTTCAGCAAGAATCTCGCCAAAAGGATTAATAATCATTGACCGTCCTGCGAATTCAGCACCGTTGTTCTGTGTGCCGACAGTATTGCTGGCAACGATGTAGCATTGATTTTCAATGGCTCTTGCTTTCAGCAGTGTTACCCAATGTTCTGTACGTTCTATTGGCCATTCTGCAACGACGAAAATTATTTTTGCGCCTGACAGAGATAGGTCTCTGAATAATTCAGGGAATCTTAAATCATAGCAAATTACCAGACCGCACTCTTCTCCGCTGATTTCAAATACCTCTGCCGGTTTGTCTCCGCTGACGAGAAATTCCGGTTCATTTAACATTGGCACCAAATGCATTTTTGAATATTCATATATCAGTTTTCCATTATTATTTACCGTAAAAGCTGTATTATAGACCCCGCTGTCTCCGTAAGTATTTGGAATCGAGCCTGCAACGATAGTCACATTATTATCAGCCGCTAATTTCGAAATGAAGGTTTTCACCGGTTCGAGGTTATTGGCTGCATAATCCCTGATATTCTCAAGATCATAGCCTGATGTCCACATTTCAGGGAGCACGACAACATCGGTATGGTCTAAATCCGTTTCGTTAAACAGCTTGTTTACTTTATTTAAGTTTTTTTCTATGCTGCCATCAGTGATTTGAAACTGGAAGATTTTAATTCTCATAATATCTCTCCTTTAGCAGTTCCGGAATTTAACTCTACAGTATACATAGCCGAACTCTCTGTAAAGAAAAGTATTTCATTATTGCAAAAAACCTAGTGAGATAGTATGATTTTAATTATATTTAATATCAGAAAATTCAACCAATAAAATGGAGGATTAATATGACTAATGACAAGTGGAATTTAGAAACTTTAACGATACATGCAGGACAAACAGTGGATGATTCAAAATCACGCGCGGTGCCGATTACACAGACAACAAGTTATGTCTTCGACGACACGCAGCATGCACAGGATTTATTTTCTTTAGCGAAGCCGGGAAATATTTACACGCGCATTATGAACCCGACACAGAATGTTTTTGAAGAGCGTATTGCAGCACTGGAAGGCGGCGTTGGTGCATTAGCAACATCTTCCGGACAGGCGGCTATTCATTTATCACTCTTAAATATCGTAGAAACTGGCTATGAGGTTGTTGCATCTGCCAATCTGTACGGCGGTACATATAACCTTTTAAATGTAACGTTTAAGAAGATGGGAATTAAAGTTCATTTCGTCGATCCGTCAGATCCTGAAAACTTTAAAGCAGCTATTAACGATAAAACACGTGCGGTCTTTGCTGAAACGATAGGAAACCCGCGTATTGATGTTTTAGATATCGAAGCGGTAGCGGAAATTGCACACAGTCATGATCTGCCGCTTATTGTCGACAGTACTTTTGCAACGCCTTATTTACTTCGTCCGTTTGAACACGGTGCCGATATTATCGTGCATTCAGCGACTAAATTTATCGGCGGGCACGGCACTTCTATCGGCGGGGTTATCGTCGACCGAGGCAACTTCAATTGGGATAACAGTAAATTCCCGGGACTTGTTGAGCCGGATGAAAGTTATCACGGTGTTTCTTATGTAAATGATATTGGTCCTGCAGCATATATCACAAAAGCACGTGTTCAGCTGCTGCGTGATTTAGGCTCTGCAGTGTCTCCGTTTAATGTTCAGCAGTTCCTCTTAGGACTGGAAACATTACACCTCCGCATGGAACGCCATTCGGAAAACGCACTGAAAGTAGCGGAGTATTTAGAACAGCATCCTAAAGTGAAATGGGTCAATTACCCGGGACTTGAAAGTAATAAATATCATGAACTGGGTAAAAAATACCTGCCTAAAGGACAAGGTGCTATCCTGACATTCGGTATTGACGGTTCGGTGGAAGAAATTGCGAAGTTTGTCGACGGGCTTGGACTGTTCTCCTTAGTTGCGAACGTTGGAGATTCAAAATCATTGGTTATTCACCCGGCAAGCACCACACACCAGCAGCTATCAGAAGAAGAACAAATCGCTTCAGGAGTGCTGCCGGAGCTGGTACGTCTGTCAATCGGAACTGAAAATATTGATGATATTATCAGTGACTTAGAGCAGGGTCTTAAAGAAGTATAAGTGAAAAAATGAAGCCGTGAGAGGATATCTCGCGGTTTTTATTATTTAAAAGGCAAGTAAATATGAAAATAGATAATCTATTTTTAAAAAACAGGGTATAAGGAGGGGTGAATCTATATTTTGGAGGTAAAGTAAATGAATGTGAACAGCTGGTCGGAAAATCTTGTTATCGAACATTGGCCAAAACGAGATCCGAATTCTCATAAAGGTAACCACGGCAAAGTCGGTATTATTGCCGGCAGTCAGCTGATGCCCGGTGCTGCTGCTCTTTGTGCCGGTGCTGCAGTAGAAAGCGGGGCGGGTTTAACAGCAGTCAATACTGTAAGAACAGTAATTCCAATTGTTGCGGGACATGTTCCGGAAGCGACGTTTTATCACAGGGATGATGATTTAAACGGCTTTATGGAAGGAAAGGATGTAATTGCAGCAGGACCGGGTCTTGGACGTTTATCCGATGATATTATTGAAGATTTGATTACTAATTTTGATGGACCGCTGGTGATTGACGCTGACGGATTATATGAGTTGCGGAGCCATGAAGTGATAATCAGAAAAAGGACGGCACCGCTCATCATCACACCTCATGCCGGTGAGATGGCCCGCATTATTAATGAGGATATTGAATATGTGACCGGTAATCGTTATGAAGCAGCGGAAAAACTGGCCATAGATTACGGTATTTACGTCGTGCTTAAAGGCCCGGAAACGATTGTGGCTGAACCTAACGGTACATTATGGGTAAATCACACGGGAAATGCAGGTCTCGCAAAAGGCGGTACAGGAGATGTTTTAACCGGAATGATTCTCGCTTTCATAGGACGTTACGATGATATTCAGCCGGCTGTTTCCAGTGCAGTGTATATGCACGGCTATGCTGCTGATTATTTAATTGAACACGGTGAAGCGATGGAATCGGTAACTGCATCGAAAGTTATAAAAATACTTAGTTCATCTTTCCAAAGACTTATAAATTAGAATTATCAAAAAATTAAATTGCGGTCTGGTATCGAAAGTATATATAATACAGTTGTATCTTAAATAAATAAAAAGGGGTTTTATATTTATGAAGGAAAATATTTATGGAAATATCCCATGCTTTTTAGGTGCGGAAAATCTTGTGAAAAAGGGCTCTTATGATACAGATGTCATCTTTTACGGTGCGCCATTTGAAGGTGAAAGTACTTGGGGTGATTATACAGGGGTCGAACTCGGACCGAAACAGATTCGTTCTTCTTCAGCGCGCTACAGCGGCTACTTACCAGAGCTCGATCACGTTGATGTTACCGAACATTTATCGTTCGGCGATGCGGGAGATGTGCCTTTTGTTGCACACGATAATGAACAGTCTTATCAGAACATCGAAGATTTTTCTGCTGAGTTATGGAAAACAGGGAAATTCCTTGTCGGTTTCGGCGGAGAACATGGTGTTACATATCCGATACTGAAGTCTCTTGCGGACAGCGGTAAGAAAATCGGCATTATACATTTAGATGCTCACTACGATAATATGCCTGATTATGAAGGAGAGCGCTATGCCCGCAATACGCCATTTATGCGTTTGTATGAAACTGAAGGAGTGCGCAACGAATCGATTATTCATACGGGAATTCACGGTCCGCGTAACAAACCTGAAACAGGACGCTACGCAAAAGAAAACGGTGCGGTGACAATTACGATTAACGAAATTAGGGAAGCTAAAGATTTACGCGCCTATGCGAAAGAAATTTACGATATGGCGGCAGAAGATGTGGATGTTGTCTATTTATCTATTTGCAGTGACGTGCTGGATTTTGCCTACAATCCGGGCGGTCCTGTCGACGGGAATGGTTTAACATCTTATGAATTACTCACTTTAATACATGAATTCGGTAAATATGGTCTCGTCGGCATGGATTATGTTGAAGTGTATCCGATGATGGACGCCAATCAGAATTCGGCTCATTTTGTCAGCTACGCAGTACTGTATGTCCTAGCCGGGCACTTAAAATACTTAGGTAAAATCTGATTGAACAAGGGATGGGATCTTGATGAACAGATTTAAGGAAATATTAAAAGCTCTGGGACCCGGTATGGTCATCACAGCTTCATTCATCGGTCCGGGGACAGTGACAACAATGACACGTGCCGGGGCTGGATTTGGCTACAGTATCTTATGGGCGGTTTTATTCTCCGTCATTGCAACAATCGTTCTGCAGGAAATGATTATCCGTCTGGCTTTAGTAACGAGGCGCGGTCTCGGGGAAGCTATTTATGATTTATTTAATCATACAGTGGGGAAATTTCTTGTCGTCTGGATTTCTATGCTGGCAGTTGCTATAGGCTGTGCGGCATACATGAGCGGAGACTTGCTCGGAACCTCACTCGGTCTTGGATATCTGCTTAATATACCAACGAATATACTTGCCCCGATAGTCGGAATAATAATACTGACAATTGGTTTACTGGGCAGTTACAAAATTATAGAAAAAATTATGCTCGGTCTGATGGTAATAATGGGTGCAACATTTATTACAACGATGTTCCTGGTAAAGCCGAACTGGGGCGAAGTGTTCAGCGGTGCATTTTTACCTTCTATACCGGATAGTTCCATTATTATGGTCATTGCATTAATCGGAACGACAGTTGTGCCGTATAATTTCTTTCTGCACGCGACTGCGGTGCATGAAAGATTTAACGGTATGAAAGACTTGAACCTGGCACGCTGGGACACAATTATTTCAATCGCTATCGGCGGTCTTATTTCAGGTGCTATTTTAATTTCTGCCGGCGCTTTAATTTACGGTCAGGAAGTAGATAACGTGGTTGCACTTGCCGGTCCTCTTGTACCGATTCTCGGTGAAACATGGGCGCCTGTCTTTATCAGCATCGGTTTATTCGCAGCAGGATTCTCATCTGCCCTGGCATCACCGATGGGGGCTGCAGCTACGGTCAGTTCCTTCTTCAAATGGGAAGGCGGTATGAAAGGCAAGAAATTTAAAATGGTATTCGGTACCGTTATATTAATTGGTGTCGTCACATCAGCAATCGGTTTTGAGCCGCTTGAAGTGATTCTTATCGCTCAGGCTTTAAACGGTATTATTCTGCCCGTTATTGCAATTTTAATTTATATTATTATTAATAAAAAAGGACTTATGGGACAGTATAAAAATGGTCCTGTATTAAATGTCATCGGATTTGCAGTGGTGGCAGTAGTGTCATTTTTAGGAATTTACAGCATGATTGATGCAGTGACAGCATTTTTCGGATAAAAAATTAAGAAACGGCTCCTGATACGGAGCTGTTTTTTTATAAAATTGCTTTCATCAGCGATCATGCTTAAGATAAATGGAATGGTAATTTTAACAGGAGGAGAAAGTTATATGAATATCGGTTTGGTCGGTTCCGGAGCAATCGGACAGTATTTGTTAAAAAATATTAACGGAAAAACTCACGAACACTTAAACATTAGAAGCGTCTTTGTAAGAAATTACGATAAGTATAAGCACCTTGAAGAACAGTATAATGTAGAACTCTTTACAGATCTGAAAAAATTTCTTGCTGCAGATACAGATCTTATCGTGGAAGCAGCCAATGTTGAGACGGTTAAAACCCTGCTTCCTGACATCATTAAAGAAAAGGACACAATGCTGATCAGCATCGGTGCCTTGGCGGATGAAGGACTGCTGAAAACAGTAACTGCTGAAAACAGTAAAACCCTGCACCTGCCTTCAGGCGGAATCGGCGGGCTTGATCTCGTTCAAAATGCCAGAGCACTCGGCAATCTGGAAAAAGTTACTTTAACGACCCGGAAACCTGCATCATCACTTGTTGATGAACCGGTCAGCGCTGAAACCACGGTCTTTAAAGGGAAAGCCCGGGAGGCAATCGATAAATTCCCGAGAAACATGAATATATCGATTATTTTATCGTTAGCGGGCTTAGGTATTGATAAGACTGAAGTTGTTTTGATAGCAGATCCTGAGGCAGATAAAAATACGCATACGATTAATATATCCGGCGGATTTGGTGATGCAGAGCTGACTGTCAGCAACAATCCGCTGCCTGAAAATCCGAAAACAAGTGCGCTGGCAGCACTGAGCGTGTACGCAACACTGGAAAGAATGGCTGAAAATGTAAAAATCGGCTTCTGATATGACAAATGTCATGTGAATGTCCTGACAGTTTAGTCTATACCCTTAAATGACCATCATTCATACTTATATATGAATAGATATGGAAAAGAGGAAAGCATATGACTAAAGAAAAACAGGCAGCTCTTAGAAAAAGTGTTATGCCTTACGCAAAATCACAAACTAAAACAAGTGTCATACAGCTGTTGAATACGATACTGCCATTCTTCTTACTATGGTTTTTAGCGTATCAGTCACTCAGCGTATCATTTTGGCTGAGCCTGCCGTTCTCAATACTGGCAGCGGGATTCATGATTCGCTCATTTATTATTTTCCACGACTGCACGCACGGTTCGTTCTTTAAAAATAAGAAATTAAATAATTTTTTCGGGAACTTAACCGGAGTTATTACACATTTTGCATATGAAAAATGGAAAAAAGAACATGCAATTCATCACGCGACGAGCGGGAACTTGGATAAACGCGGCGTCGGTGATATCTGGGTAATGACGGTGAAGGAATACGAAGAAGCGAGTAAGTGGGAAAGACTGCAATACCGCTTATACCGCAATCCGATTGTAATGTTCGGTTTAGGTCCATTGTACCTCTTTCTGATTGCCAACCGTGTGAATCGTAAAGCGGCGAAACGCCAGGAACGTATTAATACACATGTCCTTACATTGATTATCGTTGCGATTTACTTAATTATCGGTTTCACTTTAGGCTGGCACGTTTTACTGATGGTGCAGCTGCCGATTATATACGTTGCCGGTATGGCAGGCATCTGGCTGTTCTATGTCCAGCATCAGTTTGAAGATTCATACTTTGAAAATGAATCCGAGTGGGACTTCGTAAAAGCTGCGGTAGACGGCAGTTCTTACTACAAACTTCCTGCATGGCTCGAATGGATGACGGGAAGTATCGGCTATCATCACGTGCATCACCTGGCACCGCGCGTGCCGAACTACCATCTTGAAGAGGCGCATGAAAACACACCGCCGCTTCACAAAGCGACGACAATTACCTTGAAGACAAGTCTGGAATCGATAAAATTCCGTCTGTACGATGAAGAGAATAATACTTTCATCACATTTAAAAATATGAGGGAACGTCTGGCAGGGAAAACCAGCCAGAATCCCACTGCAGAATAAGAATCACCAGCATCCTCCTATACAAATAGGAGGATGTTTCGTCTGTGCAGACCGTCATTTGATATAATGGGCTGAACAGAAAAACGGAGGAGCGGAGAAAAATGAAAGATTGGTATCATATATTCCCGGCGAATACGGGACTGAGTCTTTATATCTGGATTATCTTTTGTGTGCTGCCTTTTTATTTCATTTTTCGTGCCACATCGCTCAGTGAAATAATTACCGGTATTGTAACAACGTTAATATTTTTTGCAGTATATTGGCTGACGTTTAAATCAAAAGGCGCGTTAATTTATATCGGAATCAGTGTCGAGATTATTATTAATATTATAATGACGATATTATTCAGTTATGTATACTTTGCCTTATTTATCGCAATTTATATTGGTAACATTAGAAAAAAAGCAGGTTTTATTACGATGTACGTCGTGCTGCTGGCGACTACGGTACTGGCGATAGTCTATGCTTCGTTCTTTAACTACATGATATTTTTAAATCATCTGCCTTTTTTAATTATGACGATTCTCGGGGTCATTTTAATTCCTCTGAATAAACGCAGCAGGCTCAAGCAGGAGGAACTGGAAGCTCAGCTGGAAGATGCCAATCAGCGCATTGCGGAACTCGCGATAAAAGAAGAACGCCATCGCATTGCCCGTGATCTTCACGATACACTCGGGCAAAGATTGTCGATGATCGGGCTGAAAAGTGATTTATCGAGAAAGCTGATTGACAGCCGGCCGGAAGAGGCAAAGGCCGAGCTTCAGGATATCCAGAATACTGCGCGTCATGCTTTAAAAGAAGTCCGCGAAATGATCAGCGATATGAGACATGTCAGCTTTGCAGAAGAATTGAAAAACACAAAAATGATTTTGGATACTGCAGGAGTCAAACACCAGGAAATTTTAGAAACGGATTTTGACAATGTTCCTATACTGATAGAAAATGTGCTGAGCATGTGTTTAAGAGAATCCGTGACCAATATTTTAAAGCACAGCGATGCGACAGAATGCATGATTATTATGACAGAATCAGACAGGGATATATTTTTAAAAGTATCTGATAACGGCACGGGTGCGGACAGTTTTAATTACGGCAATGGCCTGCAGGGCATGAAAGAAAGACTGCAGTTTGTTAACGGTGAATCGCATGTTCACAGCTCTATGAGCGGCTTTGAAGTGAATATGACAGTGCCGAAAGTATTGCGGCAAATAGAGGAGGGGTAGAATGATCAGCATTGTATTGGCTGAAGATCAGAATCTGCTGCTGAGTGCGCTCAGTTCGCTGCTGAGCCTGGAAGAAGATATTTCGGTAGTCGGCACGGCAGGGAACGGCAGAGAAGCACTTAAACTTGTTGAAGAAAAGCAGCCGGATATTTGTTTAATGGATATTGAAATGCCCGTCATGACGGGACTGGATGCTGCAGAAAAGCTCGCGGGGACCGCCTGCAAGGTGATTATACTGACTACTTATGCAAGGCCGGGATATTTTGAACGTGCCAAAAAAGCGCAGGTCAGCGGCTATTTGCTGAAAGATACGCCGAGCGAAACCCTCGCAGAGTCAATCAGGCAGATTATGAACGGGAAGCGGATTTACTCCCCTGAACTGATCGATATCGCATTTGAAACTGATAACCCTCTGACATCACGGGAAATTGAAATTGTCCAGCTGCTCGCAGATGGAAAGACAACGAAATCCATCGCCGAAGAACTGCATTTATCGAACGGAACTATCAGGAATTACGTATCAATTGTGCTTGAGAAGCTCGGCGTAAGTAATAGAATAGAAGCGATTAAAAAGGCTCTTGATAAGGGCTGGCTAAAATAAAAAGCAGTCTTCTGATTAACTTTCAGAAGACTGCTTTTCATCTGGTATAAAGACTTCCGACTCACTGTAAGGCGGATAATAATAACCTTCAGGCAAAGTTTGAAGTTCAATTAAACTACCCCACGGCGTTTTAAAATAAACTGTACCGTTGCCTTCAGTATCTTCGAACCGGGTATTTGCATGAATATTTGACAGCGGCTGGCCGCCTGCCTCCTTCATCTGCTGATATGATTTTTTAATATCATCTGTATAAAAAGAGAGGTGTGTATAACCGTAATCTTCCAGACTTAACGGTTTTCTGGAATGTACATTATAAAACTGGAACATTTCTATATTCGGTCCGTTGCCGATAGTCAGCATTCTTTTTTTGACTATATAAGACTCTTCAGGAATGACGAGCAGCTTTTCGACTAAAGGACCGCCTCTCGGCTGGTCATCAAGTGTCTGTGAATCATAAGCAATCTTTGCACCGAGGCTGTTTTTAAAAAATTCGGTTGCAATTTCTATATCCGGAACAGTCATTCCAATATGATTTATACCTCGAATTACACCCATCAGATTCACTCCTTCGCAATAAACTGTAATAGTACCTCCATTCCCTTATTATGCAGTGTTCTAAACCTCTAAACAGACAAGACCCTTGATATCTCTTTTAGCCTGTGTTAATATACTAACTTGGATAAAGATTATCCACGATATAAAAATGATTAAATGGTGATATAGATGCAAATGAAAACAGGTGTGGAACAAAGTGTGTATGCATTGATTTTGTTAAATATGCTGGAAAAGAGAGAATTGCTTCAGGGAGATTCTCTCAGCGAATGTATCGGAGCATCTCCGACATACTTTCAAAAATTACTGAGGAAACTTGTCGGTGCCGGTATTATATCATCGACACCCGGTGTCAAAGGCGGTTTTAAACTGAATAAGGTTGCGGAAGATATTACAGTTTACGATGTTTATCTCGCGGTGGAAGGACGCCAGTCTCTGTATTCTTCAAGCGGAATATTCAATGAAATGTTTCGTCTCGAGAACGCGAAAGAGCCGTGTCTGCTTGATGATTTAATGACTGAAGCGGAACAATCGTGGCAGAGAATACTGCAGAGTGAAACAATTTTCTCCTTACACGAAAAAGTAAAAGAAGGCCGTTATGCAGTGAAGTGTGAACAGTTGTATACATGGGTCGAAAACAATAAAGTGATTTAAAGGCGGTGATGATACATGGCGAAATTTCAGGAGCATAAAGGTTTCAAACGTATGTTTAAAGAAGATAAATTGACACTGGGTTTAGGTTTTCCTCTGGAAGCTTATACAGGCAGCTTTCCCGAGATGAACTTGAATGAACAGATGAAGCTTGCCAAAGAGGCTGAAGATTACGGTTTTGCAGCTTTAACTGTACGTGATGCGCCGCTGTATGATCCGAATTTCGGTGATGTCGGCGGACTGTACGATCCATTTATGTTTTTAACATATGCAGCGGCTCACACGAAAAGTATTGCCTTAACAACCGGGAGCATTGTAACGACATTACGTCATCCTTTTCATACAGCAAAATCTGCTGCAACGCTCGACAGTATATCGGGTCAGCGGTTTATAATGGGAGTCGCAACAGGTGACCGGCAAATAGAATTCCCGGCTTTTAAAGTAGACCGGGATAATAAAGGTGAATTATTCAGAGAGTCGCTTGATGTGATGAAACAGCTGTGGGCCGAAAAATTTCCGGTTATCCAGACAGAACGGATAAACTTAACCGAAGGTGATGTCGTACCGAAACCCGACTTCGGAATAATTCCGGTCTTTGGTACAGGCTACAGCAGCCAGACGATAGAGTGGCTTGCTGAGCATACAGACGGCTGGATGTTTTATCCGCAGAAATTAGAAGGACAAAAAGCGCTGATAAATAAGTGGCGCGGGCTGACTGAAGAATTTAAACCATTTACGCAGCCCCTGATGATTGATTTGTCTGAGCGGGCAAACGAAGCACCGAAAACGATTGACATCGGCTTCAGAGCAGGACGCAATTTTTTAGTGGATTACCTGAATGCCTATCAGGAAGCGGGCGTCAATCATATATCAATCGGGTTTAAAGACAGCCGCCGCCCGGCGGCAGAAGTAATCCAAGAACTCGGAGAATTTGTTGTACCGAAGTTTCCGGTACACAGAGAGCAGAAATTTACATTTTTTAATCAATAAAAGGAAGAAGGGTCAAATATGATCGCAGGATTAGACAGAATAAATGAATTGGCAAAAATACAAAAAACAGTCGGTTTGACTGAAGAACAGAAACAGGAGCAGAAAGTCTTAAGAGAAGATTACCTTCGTCAAATTAGAGGGCAGGTACTTGATTCCTTTTCAGGACTGACAGTCGTCGATCCGCTCGGAAATGACGTAACTCCTGAAAAATTGAAAAGAGAACAGGAAAAAAATAAAATATAGTATTAAAAGAGGCTTTCGGCATATGTAAAATTCATATGCCGAAAGCCTTTTTCATTTATATATTACAGATTGCCTGAAACCTGTTTGTTCTTACCGGAAGCAACGCCCATGATGAGCATTACAATGGCAAAGAGAGCCATCATTGCCAGAGGCGGCGTCCAGCTGCCAGTAATATCCTGCAGGCCGCCGACCAGCACAGGGCCGACTGCAGCAAGCAGATAACCTAATGACTGTGCCATGCCGGACAGTTCAGCAGCTTCATAGCCGTCTTTAGTTCTGAGTGTAAAGAACATCATCGACAGTGAAAATGCGCTGCCGTTCCCGATACCAAGAAATACTACCCAGAGCATTGAAAGCTCTGACAGACCCGCCAAGAGCCCGATGATTCCTGCAAGAATCAGTCCGCTGCAGACAAAGGCAAGCATTACCTGATTTTTCATTCTGTCGGCTATAACGGGAATAATAAATGTAAAAGGAATACTTGCAAACTGGAAGATAAATACACCCCAGCCGGCAAGATGTATATCGTAGCCGTTAGCAGTTAAAATTGTCGGCAGCCATGTAATCAATGTATAAAATATTAAGGACTGGGCCCCCATAAAGACAGTAATTTTCCATGCAAGCGGGGACCGCAGCATGCCGCCGATTTTCTGGTTGTTAATTTTCTTTTTAGCATCGTGTTTTTTCATCAGCTGAGGCAGCCAGATAAGCAGTGTAATCAGCACAAGCCCGCTCCATATAACTAAAGAACCGCGCCAGCCAAAGCTGCCTGATGTAGCAATAGGAATACTTAAACCGGAACCGAGGGCACCGAACACGTTCATTGCAATCGCATACAGCCCGGTCATCAAACCGATTTTAAACGGGAAATTCATCTTGATGATACCCGGAATTAAAACATTCCCGACGGCAATGCCAAGCCCGACCAGCAAGGTGCCTGTAAACAATAATTCAATAGCGCCTGCAGATCTGATGAGAATTCCTATAATAAGGAGTGCGAGGGAAATGGCGATCGTCCGCTCCATGCCGATTTTATTTGCAATTTTCGGTGCAAAAGGCGACAGCAGTGCAAATGCAATGAGCGGCAGTGTCGTAATTGCTCCAGCAAGGGCATTACTGATTCCGAAGTCATCGCGTATAAAAGACACCAGTGCGCCTGCAGAAGTCAACGGAACCCTGAGGTTGGCACCGACTAAAATAACACCGATAATTAACAGCCATCTTAAATTTCTGCTGTTCAATAAGGGCTGATCTATTCTATTATTCAATAGCAGTTTCTCCTTCTGTTTTTATGATAAAATTTTCTCGGCTATAATATCCGTCTGTTCATCATCACCCATAAAGAAAGAATGGGAACCTGATTTCTTAAAGCCCTGTTTTTTATAAAAACCGATGGCATTCTCATTTTTTTCCCAGACACCGAGCCAGATTTTGCTTTTATTAAGCTGGCGGGCAATATCGTGGGCATAGCTCAGCAATGCTTTGCCGAGCCCCTGTTTGTGATATTCTTGGAGAACGTAAATTCTTTCCACTTCAAGTGCATCCGGTCCCATGGGTTCGGACTGAGCGAAATTAATATTTACTTTTAAATATCCTGCAAGTGTCTCAGTACTGTAAATAAAATAAAAACGGGAATCCGGATGACTCAGTTCTTTCCGGATTTTTTCGGCCGTAAAGGCAGAATCTGAATAAGCCTTCATGTTTTCAGCTGTATTTTGAGCTTCAAATGCTTCATAGAAAGTACGATAACTTAATCTTAGCAGCGTATCAGTATCATTGACAGTACACTGTACTATATGCGGAATCATTGTGTCACCTCTACATTAATTTATTTCCTACTATACATGAAACAGAGGATTTAATCATGGTCTGCATAGTAAATAAAAAAGTGCGCCGGCTACAGCCAGTCGCACTTCCATGTACCGTTTATTGATTTATAGAAGAGACGGGCATAGCCGCCTTCATTTAACGCCTGATAAAACTCTATCTCCGAAGGCACAATTTTATAAGCATTTAAATCGCGCACAGCTGCGTCTAAATTATCAGAGACATGTGCAATATCCTCTGCCGCTTCAGCTGTCCCTTTAATGCGAATCTGTCTGCCTGCTTCTTTCCAGTAAAAGTTTAATGAAACACTGCTGTGATGTGCCAGCTGCTTTACTTTTTCCCGGGCTTTTCCAGTTTCAAAATAAAAGCCGTTATTATCCATTGCTTTTAACAGTACTACCCGTGAATCAGGGTTATTATCCTCATCAACAGTTCCGAGTACCATACTGCTGGGTTCGGCCGTACCATTTTCTAGTGCGTGAACGTACCAGGCAGCGAACCGGTCGAGTGGATTTTCATCTAATGTTTTATCCAGCTCCGGAAATGGTCCTGTCATAATCGCTGTATCTTTTAAAATTTTGTTAATCTCCATATCTACACCCCGGCGTTTACTTGTTAAATGTATTTTATCATATTACAATTTCAAAGTTGGCGGATTGCTCTCTTTATTTATATACTTAGAGAGAAAGTTAACTTCCAGAGGACAGTGGTGAAACTATGAAGATTAAAAGAATCGCGATTGCAGGTGCCGGAGTTGCTGGTATTTCAATCCTTAAATTTTTTGTAAACGATAAAAGATTCGGCAAACACTTGGAAATCGATATATATGATGCCCCCAAAACGATGGGGCGGGGTTATGCTTACCAGCATGATGATGATCATTTAGTGATTAATCTGCCGGCTGAAGAGATGTCCCTGACTGCAGATCCTGATGATTATATAAAGTGGCTGGAGAAGACCGGCCATGAAGTTGAAAGTTTTACGAGCCGCAGAGTTTACGGAGAATACATGCACAGTACTCTGACATCTTTTAGCGATGCACATGACAATATTAATATTATAAAAAAATATGCGGAAAATATTGTATTTAACGAAGAGAGCGGGACATATACGCTCCGTGCGGATAATGTGAGTTGTGATTACGATGCTGTGTTTTTAATGACAGGCGAATTGTCATACAGTGATCCATACAAACTTAAAGGTGACAGCAATTATTTTTATAATCCTTATCCCATAGAGGACAATTTAAAACATCTCACAGGCAGAATAGGAATTATCGGAAGCGGCCTGTCTGCAATTGACAGCTTCAGATATTTAATCCGGAACGGACATAAAAAAGTGTATGTTTTATCGAGAAGCGGAGAAATGCCTGCTGTGAGAGGTACACATTTTGATATTAAACCGCAGCATTTTACGCTGGAAGCAGCCCTGCAGTATGAAAGAGATGGACTGATACCGCTTGAGAAACTGCTTGGACTGTTCAAGCTGGAAATGGAAGCGCAGCAGGTGGACTCGTCCCTCTTCGAACGTAAAACGGACCGACCTGAGATTGACTTGAAATATGACCTTGAACATCCGGACAGTGTAGGAAAACTGCAGTATTTAATCACCGATCTGGAAGATACATTTAAAATACTGTTTAAGTATTTATCGCGAAGGGATAAACGGACGTTTTTAAAAGAATACCATCCTTATATCAGCGGCAATCACTCACCGATGCCGCCATACGGGGCAGCGGAGATTCTTAAATGGATTGATGAAGGAAAACTTATCTTCATGCACGGCATGGAATCCGCGTCAGCGGATAACGGGTTTATCGTGACCTTTGACGATGGGAAATCAGAACACTTTGATATATTAATTAATGCTACAGGACCTGTTAAGTCTATTGAAAAGGATGATACGAAGCTGCTGCAAAATATGTATGATGCAATGCTGCTGGAAGCGGATGAATTCGGGGGAGTGCTGATTAATAAAAACCATGAAATCATCAGCCCGAGATTTGGGACCCTGGAAAATTTCTACACAATCGGCGCTCTGTCGGCAGGCTCGGATTATTTAATCAGAGGAGTTGGAATGCTTGCTTCGGAAACTGAAGATCTTGTGAACCACTTTTTTGAGCACGGACTATAGACAAGGCTCCCTGTTTAATGGAAAATAGAGAGATTCAATAAAATACTAAGGAAGTGCAATAACAGTGTCAGAAGTATATAAAGACAGATTGTGGACGAAAGATTTTATCAATACATCAATTGTTAACTTTGCGCTTATGATGTCGCAGTATTTACTGCTTGTAACAATGGCGATGTACGCAGCCGGGGAATATAATGCCTCGGTCGGTATGGCTGGTCTTGTATCCAGTGCCTTTATTATCGGCTCGCTTATTGGGAGATTGTTCGGAGGCAAGCATATTACAGCGATGGGCGGTAAGAAGATGCTGATGATCGGTTCGGTGCTCATCGTTATACTGACCGCATCTTATTTAATTCCGATGGGTATTTATCCGCTTATTGTCCTGCGAATTCTGCACGGTGCAGCAATGGGTTATGCAATGACCGCAACAGGTACTATAATTGCGCAGATTATTCCGCCAAGCAGAAACGGCGAAGGTATCGGCTATTTCAGTATGTCGGTAGTTCTCGCGACTGCGGTCGGTCCGCTAATTGGTGTGTCTTTAATTGCAGCCTACGGATTTACGAGTATTTTTCTCTTTTCATTTGCCATGGCAATCATCAGTCTGGTAATCGGTCTGACAGTTAAGGCACCTCCGGGTCAGCCTTCCAAGTCGACGGACAGCGGCAAATTTAAAATCATGGATTTTTTCGAAAAACGCGCCATGCCGATTTCAGCAGTTATGTTTGTAATGGCATTCGCATATTCTGGAATTTTATCCTACGTGACCGCTTATGCGGAAAGTATCAGCCTGATTCAGGCCGGAAGCCTGTACTTTACGGTATATGGTATCACGGTGCTTCTGTCGCGGCCGATTACAGGACCGCTCCTTGACCGTAAAGGCGCAAATATTGTAATGTACCCTGCAATTATTATGTTTGCTATCGGACTCGCCGTTATCAGCCAGGCTTCTCTGACTATGGCCTTTCTGATTGCTGCAGCACTGATTGGTTTCGGTTACGGCAACATACAATCGGTTACCCAGGCGCTTGCAATTAAAGTAACACCCCCGGAACGTCTGGGCCTTGCAAATACAACGTATTTTATCGCGCTCGATCTCGGTCTTGGTTTCGGACCGTTTCTGCTCGGGTATATTGTGCCGTCACTCGGTTACAGAGGAATGTATATGACCCTTGCTTTTGTCGTTCTTGCCGGTATTATTGTGTATTATTTCCTGCACGGCAGACGTGATAAAGAAATTACAAAAAACAGCGGAGTTTAATCATATCACCTGCCGTTAATCCAGCAGGTGATATTTTTGTTTTGCAAAAAATTATGAGGGTAAGGTATTGAAACTATGTAATTCTGAAAGGGGAGTAAGGCAATAATGTCATTAGCAAAGATTATCGAGGAAATCAAAGGAAAACGCGATGAAACCGGAATACTGACTATCCACTTAAACACGGATGCGAGTTCAGGTAATCTTTCAAACGGTGAATGGAAGATACATTTAAAAAACGGTTTGAAAGAACTTAAAGAAGAAGTTAAAGAAAAAGATAATCAAACGGATTTGAAAGCGCTGAAAAAACTGCAGGATAAAGTGGAAAAAGAAATTGCGACACATCAGCGCGAGATGCGAAAAGGATTTATCCTGGTCGCATCCGCTGACGGCGAACTGTGGAAAGCAAGAATACTGCAAGTTCCGGTCACAACATCATTTCATTGGGGTAAGACTGCTGAAATGCAGCAGATTGAAGAACTTGAACAGCGGTATCCTGAAACAGCATTAGTTGCAGTACAGCAGGCTGATGTAACCTTTATCGAAACGTCACTTGGAATTATCAGGGACACGAGAAAATACAGCTGGGATGTCGAAAGTGAAAACTGGATAGACTATGAAGAAGCAACTACATCGCGGGCTAGAGGCGGCGGTAAAGATGAGTTCCAGCACCGGTTTGCAGAAAATCAGCATCGCTGGTATAAGAATTTAGCTGCGCAGCTGGATAAAGAAATTAAAGACCGCGGCTTGGAAGGCGCCTACCTTATTGGCAGTAAGGAATCGGTATCTGAAATAGAATCGAATATGAATTCTAAGCATGTTAAAGGTGTAATAACGAAAAATCTGGGTTCAAAACCGGATCATGAAATTTTAAATGAAGTATTCGACACATTAATCTAAATTTCACAAAAAAGAGAAGCTGCGGCTTCTCTTTTTTGTGAACTCGTACTATATCAAATTTTTTCCTTTACGGTAATACTCCTTATAGATATCTTCAGGAACCATATCGCCGCCGGTGCTCCATGCTATATGTGTACCTTCAGACTTTACAGAGAGGGGACCGATAACACCGGCAAGAGCAGATGGTTCCAGCTCAATATTTTCACTGTCATACATCAGAGCCAGCATTTTAAATAGGTTTTCATCGCTGACAGTATAGGCACCGCTTATCAGGTTTTCGAGAAGCTTTCCGACAAAACCGGAAGCTCGGCCAACAGCAAGTCCGTCAGCAGCTGTGATATTATCGATGCCGAAGTCCTGCACTGAAACTTTATCGTGGCAGCCGGTCATCATGCCGAGAGTCATACACGGCGAGTGTACCGGTTCGGCAAAATAGCAATTTACAACATCGCCGAAAATGACTTTGAGACCAAATGCAATACCTCCGGGGCCGCCCCCTACACCGCACGGCAGATATACGTTTAAAGGGTGTTTCTTATCTACTTTAATATTCTGCTCCTGGAGCTGGGCTCTCAGCCGGATAGCGGCAACCGCATATCCCAAAAATAAAGTTTTTGAATTCTCATCATCGATAAAATAACTGCGCGCATCTTTAAGGCTGTCTTTTCTGCCTTGAGCTACAGCTTTCGAGTAATCATCGCTGTGTTCGATAACCGTAACTCCTTTAGCTCTCAGCATATCTTTTTTCCACTGTCTCGCATCATCGGACATATGAATAATTACTTTAAAACCCAGTTCCGCGCCAATAATCCCAATGCTTAGACCGAGATTTCCCGTTGAACCGCAGACGAGAGAATACTCAGAGAAAAGATTTTTAAACTCTGTATCAGCAAATTTTTTATAATTGTCTTTTTCAGTAATAAGACCTTCCTGAAGAGCGAGACTTTCTGCAAAAGCAAGAACTTCATAAATGCCGCCGCGTGCTTTGATGGAACCCGAAATCGGCAGTCTATTATCTTCTTTTAAATAAAAAGCTCCGTCAATCTCCTTGCCGAACAGGTTTTTTAAACCGGTCTGAATATGACTCAGCCGGGTCAGCGGAGATTCTATGATTCCTGCTTGGACTGCCGTTTCAGGAAAGGCATGAGCAATGAAGGGAGCAAAACGTTTTAAGCGCGCTTCTGCATCTAAGATATCATCTTCGCTGAGTATTAAATCCGGCAGAACAGTTTCTGCAGCTGACTGATTACTGTTCAACCAGAATGTCTCTTTATAATCGATTAAATCTCGAACTCCCGGAAATTCCTTGCACCACTGTTCAATCGTTTTGTTAAGTATCACTGCATTCGCTCCTTAAAAAAATAAGCAGGTCTGTAGAGACCCACTTAATAAATACTATAGTTCTTTACGATTATCATTAACTTGCTCCATATCAACGACTTCAGTATCCCGATCGTACGGCATATCTTTCATTTCGGATTTATATACCCCGTCTAAATCGGGATGGTTGATGTACAGAATGTACTGATGATGTTCGAGCGCGTAATTATAAGCTTCCTGCTGCTCATGTGTCAGCCCGAGGTCAGCCATACGGCGATCTTCCGGTTCACCTGCGGAGAAATAAGTAACAATCTTATCGCCGGCAGTACCGTCGATGGATTTCTTTTCAATATCTTCGTTCAGCTCGACACTTTCAAATGATGTATTCGAAAAAAGAATCAGCTGATTATTGTTTACGTCCATCTCTCTGCGCAGCTGATGAATACGATTCACTAAATCATCTTCGTTAATATATGTTTCTAATCTGGCCAAATATATCCCCTCCTATAACAGATCCATATTAAATATTTACCCTATCTTGGCTGAACAAAACAAAAACAGGGCAATGTATTTTTATACATTGTCCTGTTTGATTTAATGACTTAAATATTCTTGATTCAGCTTTTTATAAAGCTGATCTTCAAAATAATTGCGGTTTGCCTGGATGTAAGCCTCGACAAGCAGGTAAGCGAAGAATGAATAATAAGCGCCGCCTAAAAGTACCCATGTATTGCCTGAAGAAAAGTACATAATCATACTGAAGCCGAGCACTGCGAACAAGAGACCGATAATAGCGACGAAACGGTACAGGTTGGACTGTCTGAGCTGGTCACGGACCTGATTTGTAATATCATCCATAAACGAATGGTAAGTATTCCTGTCCTGTGAATTTAAAGTGTCTGCACTATCGCCTGCAAGAAACTTTGTTACTTTTATATCCCCGCTGTAACGTTCTTCTCTGTACTTCACATCTACATCGGGATTATGCCTGAATAAATAATTAAAAAACTCACTGAATGGGATGTTCATTTGCACTGCCTCCTTGATAGGATAATTCTAATAAAAAAAATTAAGATTGTCTAATCCGAAAAAAAGAAATATAATTACTCAAAATATTAGAGAATGTATATTGAGAAAATACGTTAATAGATGTAAAATAAACAAATTGGTTTATGTAATTATATAAATTTTGAGGTGAGAAAATGGCGGATAATTTTGAAACTGAAAAAACTTTTTCCAGACGCGGATTTTTAAAAATGTCCGGTGTCGCAACAGGGTCACTAGTTGCTGGTACATATTTAGGGTCGCTTCTCGACCTCGGCACGGAAACTGAAGAGAACACTGATACTGAAACGGCGTCCGAAGAGAGTAATCAAAATAGCGGAGAAGAAGCTGCGGTACAAGAAGACTATACCCGAGCTTATAAGTTCTTTACGAAAGCTGATGATTTTAAGACGATAGAAGCTGCCACAGAGCGTATATTCCCGGAGGATGATTTAGGTCCAGGTGCGATTGCCCTTGGTGTTGGCTGGTTTATTGACCATGAACTCGCAGGAGGATATGGCGTAAACGCACGGGAATACATGAAAGGGCCTTTTAAAGAAGGTACAGACTTCCAGGGGCCGCAGTATCCATTGTTGCGGAGAGACTTATATATGGAAGCAATTCGCGTCATGAATGAAGAAGCACAGGAAAATCACGAGAAGTTATTCCATAATTTAGAACCCGAACAGCAGGATGAGATTTTAACTATGCTCGAATCTGATGAACTTGAGCTGCGCGGTGCCAAAGCGAGTGATTTCTTTGAAGAGCTGCGTCTGGCGACACTGTCAGGTGCTTATGCAGATCCGCTTTACAGAGGAAACAAAGGAATGCAAGGCTGGGAAATGAAGAAATTCCCTGGTGCGCATATGAGTTATATCAATGAAGTGGAGCAGGAAGGTCCTGTTGAACTTGAAACAATGCCGCTTTCAAGTCACTCTGATTCACATTAATAATTACCGGAGGAAAATATATGGCTAAAGAATTAGAAAAAACTGACGTTGTCGTAGCCGGTCTCGGCTGGGCAGGGAGTATAGTTGCTGCTGAATTATCCAAAGACGGAAAAAATGTCATCGGTCTTGAGCGCGGTACAGAGAAAAAGACAGAAGATTATTTAACTGCGCACGATGAATACAGATACTCTGTCGGTCACGAAATGATGCAGGATTTATCAAAAGAAACTATTACGTATCGTAATACTGATGATGAAGAAGCCTTGCCGATGAGACGTTATGGTGCGTTCTTAATCGGTACAGATGTCGGCGGAGGCGGTGTGCACTGGAATGGTGACACTTGGAGATATCACCCGTATGACTTTGAAATTAAAACGATGACAGAAGAACGTTACGGAGAAGATAAAATACCTGAAGACTATCTTGTACAGGACTGGGGAATCACATATGAAGAACTGGAACCGTACTTTTTAAGATACGAAAAGAATTCGGGTGTGAGCGGAGAGCAGAATCCGATGGGGCCAGAGCGCGATGCACCTTATCCGACACCGCCTTTAAAAGAAACGCCTGTGCTGACCGAATATAAAGAAGCATGTGAAAGATTGGGCTATCAGCCTTTCATGATTCCCGCTTCTACAATTTCTGAACAATTTGTTAATCCGGATGGCCAGACAATTAACGCATGCCAATATTGCGGATTCTGTGAAAAATTCGGCTGTGAGTGGGGGGCGAAGTCTTCTCCAATCGTAACGACAATTCCTACAGCTAAAGAAACCGGGAATTTTGAATTACGCACACACGCTAACGTTGTAGAAATCGTCAAAGAAGATGATGAAGTCACAGGAGTACTGTATATCGATACATTAACGCAGGAAGAATTTTTCCAGCCGGCAGATGTTGTCGTTGTTACTAGTCATACTACGAACAATACCAAACTGCTGCTGCACTCCGGTCTTGGAACACCTTATGATCCTGAAACAGGCGAAGGTGCGGTCGGCAAAAATTACTGCCTGCACATTACACCTCAGGTGACCGGCTTCTTCGATAAGGAGTTTAATACAGCAACAGGTGCTGGAGCACTTGGAATATGTATTGATGAATTTAACGTCGATAATTTTGATCATACAGATCTCGACTTTATTCACGGTGCCAATATCGCCTTAAAACAAACCGGCAAACGTCCGATTGAACAAAATGTAGTTCCGCCCGGCGTAAAAAACTGGGGAGCGGAATTTAAGAAAGAATCGATTAAATCATTTACTCAATCATTATCATCTCATGCTCAAATGATAACCTTACCGCATAAAAACAATTACTTATCGCTGGACCCTACGTATAAAGATGATTATGGACGTCCGCTTTTAAGATTGACTTATGATTTGACCGACCATGACAGAGCAGTGCACGATTTCATCGGTCAGAAAATCGAAGAAATTCTGGTTGAGATGGGTGCGGTGGAAACAGACCGCAGAGAACTCACAGAACATTTCGATATTTTCCCTGCGCACAATGACCACATTGTCGGAGGTACGATTATAGGTGCTGACCCGGAAACAAGTGTTGTAAACAACTACCTTCAGATGTGGGACGAAGATAACGTCTTTGTTATCGGCGGTTCAAATTTCCCTCATAACGGCGGTTATAATCCGACAGGAACTGTTGGTGCATTTGCTTACCGTGCAGCAGAAGGCATTAAAATGTATTTAGAAGATAACAGACAATTAGCTGAAGCAGGAGAAGTTGCAGGCGCTAATTAATGAAATGAGGACTGTCTCTTTTTGGAGACAGTCTTTTTTGTGCTGAAAGCAGAAAGGACATAAAAAAATACCCGGAGGAAACTCCGGGTACATTCATAAATCATTTATTTTCTGAAATCGTTGTCGCGAAGACCGTCTTTTCTTAAGTTATCCTTATTGAAGTCATCTTCCTCAACATCTAATTCCTCACGGCGGACTTCTTCGGAAACATGTTCCACATCTTCATGTTTTTCTTTTTTAATAGTAACTTCTTCATTCACTACATTTTCTTTATCCACGTTGACTCTTTCTTCGTTCACCGGAATGCGGACTTCGTCTACATCGTTAGTATCATCGAAGCTGCCTTTAGCCGGAACATCGTCAACCGGATTGCGTTCAATTACGACTTCTTCACGTTCTACTGGAATATCAAATTCCTGTCTGTCGGTTTCAACATGTTTATCAACAGTAACTTCACCAGTCTGAACGTTTTCTTTGTCGACATTAACCCGTTCTTCACGCAGCTGAATTCTTTCTTCTTCAGTAAGATCATTATCGCGATCTACTGCACGTGCGTCGAGCTCAGGGTCTCTGTCATACAGATTGTCATTGCTGACTGTATCGTTATTGTAGCCGTCATTTACAGCTGCGCTGCCTGCAAGGCCTGCACCTGTAGCGTTTGCTTTGTTATCGTAATCGTAAGTGTCGCGTGTTTCACCGTAGTTCATAGTGCTGTCTGAATTAACATCAGGTGTATCAACATATACCAGCACTTCACCTGCATTTAATGAATTTCTATACTGGACCTGTTCTGACTGACTTAATCCTAAATCATTTAGCACTTTCTCTTCAGGATCATCCGGTGAGAAGAATGAAACGAACTTATCCCATGCAGAGCCTTCTGAATCTCTGAAGTTTACATCGGTATTGCCAAAAGTATCTTTGTTTACCGGCTGCTGTGATAATACTGTAATGTCACGATCTGCGACACCTTCTGCTATTAGTTCTTCAACGCGCGTTAAGGCATCATTTTCTGTAACGTAATTTTCAATTCTACTCATTAATATTCCCCTCCATAGAGATAATTATTTACTTAGATTTTTAATTTGAATCAGTTTTTCATGTCACAATATATAGTTACCCGGCCTATTTTTTCTAAAACATAAATGAAATATTTTTTCTGTTTATATTTTAAAATCAAGAGATTATTGATGTATAAATAAGTAGTTTACCGTCTGCATTATAAGGTATGTATAATAATAAAGAAGAAAAAGGGGAAGGTTATTATGCGTAAAGCGTGGGCGTTATTTCTATTTACAGCTGTGATGATTATACTGACTGCATGCGGCAGCGAAGAGACAAGGACCTTTGAACTGAATGATCAGGGTGTGGAGAGCACGCTGGTTTATACACATAACGGTGATGAGGTTATCAGCCAGTCGACTGAGAACATTATTAATTATGAAGAACTTGGAATCGATAAAGCACAGGCTGAGGAAATTTTTGCAGGCTACTCAGATCAGTATCAGGATTTAGCAGGAGTAGAGCACAGTTTTGATTTTGGGGATGAAGAAGCGACGGAAAATATCTCTATCGTTTATGATGAAATTGATGCTGAAGAACTTGAAAATGTCGAAGGCATAGATTTTGAAGGAGACCCTTCTGACGGTATCAGCATGGAACGTTCTGCGGAAATGCTGCTGGATCAGGGTTATACTGAAGTTGAAGAGTAAAGTGATTTCCCGGGACAATTTATCGATTCTTATACATCGGTAAATATCCCGGGATTTTTAATGATACAGCCGGCTTTTTCCGGTTATAATGGTAAAGAATATATTATTGGGAGTGACAGCTGTGGAAAAAGTTCTTTCATTAAATAATATTATTTGGCGGCGTAACGGCGAAACGATATTAAACGATGTATCATTTGAAGTAAACAAGGGTGAACAGTGGGCGGTGCTCGGATTAAACGGTGCCGGAAAAACATCTGTACTTGATATCATTATGGGTTATAATTATCCGACGGACGGCAGCGCAAGGGTGGTCGGCATGGAATTCGGCAAGGCAAGCCTGCCCGAGATGAGGAAGAAAATCGGTTTTGTCAGCTCTAGTCTCGATAAATTCTATCAGACTCTAAACCGTGAAACCGGACTCAATATCGTCCTGAGCGGGAAGTTTTCATCCTTCGGACTTTATCAGAGTATCGATACAGCATCGAAGAGAAAAGCGGAAGATATACTGAAAAAACTGAATCTCAGCTACTTGTCAGATAGAACGTATAATACTTTTTCAGAGGGCGAGCGCCGCAGAATACTAATCGGCAGGGCACTGATGGGTGAACCCGAGCTCTTAATCCTGGATGAACCATGCAGCGGTCTGGATATCCGGGCACGTGAAGATGTACTGAAGATAGTGAACGGGATTCCGCAGGAAAAGCGCCATCTGCTGTATGTCACGCATCACATCGAAGAACTCACGAGTGCGATTACCCATGTCTTGTTAGTTAAAGACGGGGGTATCGTTGCCGCCGGACCGAAAAAAGAAGTGCTGACAGGAAAGCTGCTGAGTGACACTTATAAAACACCGGTCAAAGTTTATTTTGAAAATGAAAGACCATGGCTTGTTATTGATAATGTGGAGGGTGACGATGATTAAGAAATATCTGGTGGCATTGATTGCAGTCTTAATAATATTTACCCCTGCCCATGCATTCGCGGTGGAGCAGGATACTACTTTTGACGATGGAACCGGCGGAGGCACATATTACGAAGAGCCTTGGCAGGAACCAGCGTACGATAATACATATGAAGAACCGGGTTATGAAGAGAACTTCCAAAATGGTGGGTATCAGAATGACAGCGCTGAGGGAGAAGGTGCATGGGATAACGGTTATAACGGAGCGGAAGATAATACGTATAATGACGGCTACAGTGAGCAGTATGAAGAACCGGAAGTGTATGAAGAACCCTATACAGAGCCTTATAGTGAAGCTTATGAAGAAGAGTATACAGAGCCGGAAATTTACACAGAACCGGCAGCTGAACCTGAAACGATTGAAGAACCTGAAGAGCCGGAAGAAACAGAAGAACTGTCCATTAACGCAGTTAAAGGTGAAGGACATACTGTCAGCGGTGTTGTAACAGAAGATGAGGCGCACGCTGAGAATGTAAAACTTCTTTTATCTGCAGAAGACGATTCAATAGAAGCTGTCTCGAATGATAAAGGCGAGTTTACTTTTACAGATGTTGCGAACGGCACTTATACATTGAAAGCCGTGGACAGCGAAGCTTATCAGGCGGCAGCTGAACCCATCGAAGTCAAGGTGGAGAACCGCAATAAGCTCGGTTATGAAATTGCAGTAATACAGGTCGAAAAAGAACCGGAAACAGAAGAAGTACCTGAAGAAACAGAAGAGCCGGAAGAAGTGGACGAGGAGCTGCCGGCTGAAGCAGCAGAAACAGATCAGCAGGCATCCGAGACGTCAGACGGAATGTCGGCATTTGAACTGATACTTATTTCAGGCGGGACAATATTGCTGCTGGCTGCAATCGGCATTGCTTTATTCAGGAAAATATCCGCAAGATAAAAGAATTCTTGCATCACGATAAGTAATTTGTTATTATAAAACATACCGTGCTAAGCGGGGAGGTAGCGGTGCCCTGTACTTGCAATCCGCTCGAGCAAGGCTGAATTCCACTTTTGAGGGTTTGAAGTGTGAGGACTGCCTCGGGAGTTCCAGTGTTGAGATTGCGGTCCTATGCAATAGAACGTCATGAATCATGTCAGGTCCGGAAGGAAGCAGCATTAAGTGGCCCATTCTATGTGCCGTAGGGTTGCCGTGGTTGAGCTGGTCTCCCGAGTAACGCTTGTGCATCATACTCGACAAAGTGGTGCACGGTTTTTATTTTGACTTCATAATGAATGAGGTCTTTTTTTATGCCTAAAAACAGGAATATAAAGAAGCCTGTGTGTTATAATTATAGCTAGAATTTATGAAGAGTTGAGGTGCCATAATAATGGAGTACCAGGCGTTATACAGAGCTTTTCGGCCTCAAAAGTTCAGCGATGTAGTTGGCCAGCATCACGTCACAAAAACTTTGCAGAATGCCATTACGCGCAACAAGGAATCCCATGCTTATTTATTCAGCGGCCCGCGGGGGACAGGGAAAACGAGTATTGCCAAGATATTTGCCAAAGCATTGAACTGTCAGTATGAGACGGACGGCGAACCTTGTAATGAATGTGAACTGTGTGTTTCCATTACAGACGGCAGCGCTAATGATGTAATTGAAATTGATGCTGCAAGTAATAACGGTGTGGACGAAATCCGCAATATAAGAGATAAAGTAAAGTATGCTCCGGCAGAAGCGGAGTTTAAAGTATATATAATAGATGAAGTGCATATGCTGACAACAGGAGCATTCAACGCACTGTTAAAAACATTGGAAGAGCCGCCGGCTCATGCGATATTCATCCTGGCTACAACAGAGCCTCACAAAATACCCGCAACGATTATTTCCAGAACCCAGCGTTTTGATTTCAAATCGCTGGATATAGAAGAAATTACAGAACGTCTCGAATTTGTAGCGCAGCAGGAAAACACTGCCTATGATAAAGAAGCTTTGTCATATATTGCGCGAATCGCAGAAGGCGGGATGCGCGATGCCTTGTCCATAATGGATCAGGTGATTGCATTCAGCAGTGATGAAATTACTATGCAGGATGCTGTAATGATTACAGGCGGTATCGAAAGAGATGAATTGAATGAATGGATGAAGTTTATCGAACAGAAGGACTCTGAAGCGGCTTTCAAGAAGTTTCATCAGCTGATTGATGAAGGGAAAGACCCGACGCGTCTTGTTCATGAACTTGTCTATTTTATAAGAGATATCATTCTGATGAAACATTCAGGAGAGATTTCGGAAGAGACTGCATTCGTACATGTGGAAGATGAACTTCTGTATAAGATGATCGATGTGCTGAACGATGCGATGGTCAGCATGCGTTTTTCTGTGAGCGTCAGTGTTCATTTGGAAATCGTTATCGTTAAGATGATCCGCGTGCTCGATGCACCGTTGCCGGCAGCAGCTGCAGGCGGTGCCTCATCGGAAGAGATTGCAGAATTAAAAGCGCAGCTCAAGCATCTCGAGCAGAAAATTGCTTCCGGTGCAGCAGCTGTAAAAGAAAAACCGAAAAGATCTTCTTCGGCTAGGAGCAGACAAGGTTTTTCTGTAGAAAAAATAGAACGTGTGCTGAATTCTGCTAACAAGGAAGATCTGGTTAAGCTGAAAGACGGCTGGCCGGGAGTATATCAGTATATAGAAGAAAAGGGACTTCAATCTCTTCGCGCACTGATAAAAGACTCGGTACCGGTCGCGGCAAGTGATACACATGTGCTGATTAAGTTTGATAATGATGTGCACTCTGAGCTTATAAATCAAAATGCAGAGAAGAAAGAAGAACTGGAAAATCTGATTCCTACTATTATAGGTAAAAAAGTGCAGGTTGTCGGTGTGCCGGATTCAAGCTGGCAGCAGGTTCGTCAAAACTATATCGACAGTCACCGCAATGATATCCAGCAAAAACAGCAGCAGGAAGAAAAGCCTTCGGATATCGCCCGGAAGATGTTCGGTGATATCGTAGAAGTTAATGACTGATAGTTTGTAAATCGAAGATAATCATATATAATATGTAAGTGATAAAATAATGTATCGGAGGATGAAAACATGCGCGGTGGTATGAATAACATGCAAGGCATGATGAAACAGATGCAGAAAATGCAAAAGAAGATGGAAGAAGAACAGGCTAAACTGAAAGAAGAGCAAATTGAAGGTACAGCTGGCGGCGGCATGGTCACAGTAGTAGTATCCGGACACAAAGAAGTGCTGGATGTTATTGTCAAAGAAGAAGTTGTAGATCCGGATGATGTCGAAATGCTGCAGGATTTAATCGTTGCTGCAACAAATGAAGCTTTAAACAAAGCGGATGAACTGTCAAGCGAACGTTTAGGCAAGCACACTAAAGGTTTAAATATACCAGGGATGATGTAGATGCATTATCCTGAACCGATATCCAAGCTCATAGACAGCTTCATGAAATTGCCGGGTATTGGGCCGAAAACAGCTCAGCGCCTGGCATTTTATGTACTTAATATGAAGGAAGACGACGTAGTCGACTTTTCGAAAAGCTTAATGCAGGTGAAGCGGGAGCTGACTTTCTGCAGTATATGCGGACACATTACAGATGTTGATCCCTGCTATATATGTGAAGATAAAAATAGAGACCGTTCCACCATTTGCGTTGTACAGGATACGAAGGATGTTATCGCTATGGAAAAAATGCGCGAATATAACGGACTCTATCATGTGTTGCAGGGTGCCATCAGTCCGATGGACGGCATCGGCCCTGAAGATATAAATATACCTTCATTATTGGAACGTTTAAAAGATGAGGAAGTAAAAGAACTGATTCTCGCGACTAATCCTAATATAGAAGGAGAAAGTACCGCAATGTATTTAACGCGGCTTATAAAACCAATAGGAATCAAAACGACCAGGCTCGCTCACGGGCTGCCGATAGGCGGCGATCTCGAGTATGCCGATGAAGTGACGCTTTCGAAAGCTATTGAATACAGAACGGAAATATAAGAGCCGCAAGGCTCTTTTTATTTTTTCGAAATAAATTTAAATTAAGGGTTGCGCAAATATAGATTGTCCTGTATAGTTATCTCTTGTCGGGTTCGAAACAAGTACACAACAAAACACAACAAAGAAATTAACAAAAAGAAACAAAAAAGTGCTTGCAATTGAAAACTCCACATGATATACTAATTAAGCAGTCAACGAGATTGACGCAAACAACACAAAACTTTACACAAAGAACATTGAAAACTGAATGACAATATGTCAACGTTTAATTCCGAATAAAAAAGTCTTCTATTAACTAGGAGCACACATTGAGGCGACCAATTGAAACGCAAACGAGATACTGTCAGCAGTATCAACAGAGCTTAAGTTTAAGTTCTCCAATCATGGAGAGTTTGATCCTGGCTCAGGATGAACGCTGGCGGCGTGC